>NZ_JAMPXE010000032.1 GCF_023701345.1 Rhodoferax sp.
AACTTCGGAGGCATCGCATTGATCTGGCGCGGCGGTTGCATCATTCGTTCCGCGTTTCTTGGAAAAATAAAAGAGGCTTTTGTTTTGAATCCTGATCTCGTGAATCTCCTGCTTGACCCATTTTTCAAAAAAGCCATCGCCAGATCACAACAGTCATTGAGAAATGTACTTGCCGAGGCGATAAAAAGTGGCATCCCGACACCCGCGTTGTCATCTGCTTTGGCCTATTACGATGGCTACCGGAGCGAAAACCTCCCGGCCAATCTTTTGCAGGCGCAAAGGGACTTTTTTGGCGCACACCAGTACGAGCGCGCAGACCAACCGCGTGGCACGTATTTCCATACCAATTGGACCGGCAGAGGTGGCGAAACCACGTCAACTGTCTATTCAGCGTAGCTTCCCGCTGCCTCAATCCCGCACTGCCGCCATCATGGCCGCAAAGCCGACAAATGCCCCGCCAGTCACACGATTGAACACCCTCAGTACGCTGGCACGCTGCAGGTAAACCGCCAGGCTTTTGCCACTGATGGCGTAGATGAAATACCAGCTTACCTCAATGACCGCAAACGTCGACAGCAGTATTCCAAACTGAGGTAGTTGGGCATTCTGCGGGTTGATGAACTGGGGCAAAAAGGCAACGGCAAAAAGGATGGCCTTGGGGTTGCTGGCTGCCACCATCATCCCCTGGCGAAAAAGTGCGGACTGATTCATGGCGGGGTCAACCAGCCTGGGTGCGTCAACCGCATGATCATGCACCGGGGCACGCCAGCTTTTAATGCCAAGGTAGGCCAGATAGGCGGCGCCTGCCAGTCGCAGTGCATCAAAAACAGCCGGGAACATCTGCAGCAAAGCACCCAGGCCTGCTGCAGAAATACTCATCATGGCCAGCAAGGCGGTCATGCAGCCCACCATGGATGCCGTGGCGGCACGCAACCCAAAACGGGCACTATTACTCAGCACCAGCAGCATGTTGGGACCGGGCGTGGCAGATACAACAAACGTCATCAGGACGAATATCCACCAGGTTTGCAAACTCATATCTTGAAATTCCAAAAAACAATCAGGACGTCATGATGCCATGCGCAAGACATCAGAATGATCCCGATATACTTAAAATAGCATGCTAGTGTCGGCTAGATCAGGCATAAAACCCCAAAAAACCTTGGTTGTCACCAGCCGCATACGAGCAATTAGAAATGAACTTTACCAAGACAAGATGGGCCAGCGTGGTGACACTGCTTGCCGTGGTTTTCGCTGTGGCGGGTTGCAGCAGCGCACCACCCGCAACCTCACCCACCCCGAACGTAGCCACGACACCCAAACCGGTCATCGCCCTCGCCCTCGGCGGTGGCGCCGCCAAGGGCTTTGCACACATTGGCGTCATCAAGGCACTCGAAGCGCAGGGCATCGTTCCCGACATTGTGATCGGCACCAGCGCCGGATCCTTGGTCGGTGCCCTGTATGCCTCAGGCAAAAGCGGCTTCGAATTGCAGGAAATGGCAATTCCGTTCGACAAATGGCAATTTGTTGACTGGGGCATGCCCAATCGAGGCTTGATGAAAGGTGACGCCCTGACCAGATTCGTCAACTCGGCGGTGGGGGGACGTGCCATCGAGAAATTCCCCAAGAAATTTGGCGCGGTGGCAACCGACCTTCAGTCCGGCGAGCCCATCGTATTTCGCTCAGGTGATCCCGGAATTGCGGTTCTGGCTTCAAGCAGTGTTCCGCTGGCTTTTCAGCCCGTCAGCATCCGGGGTCGCCAGTATGTCGATGGCGGATTGACGAGTCCGGTACCGGTACGGCTGGCTTATGAAATGGGCGCCACTTTCGTGATTGGCGTTGATATTTCTGACAAACCCGCAAGTGGCAGCATCAACAGCACCATGGACGTGGCGCTGCAAACCCTGGCCATCATGGGACAAATGATCCGCCGCTATGAGCTGCCGGTGGCCGATGTGATGATTCGGCCTGACATTGCCAGGCTCGGCTCGGTTGATTTTGACAACCGTCACCTGGCCATACTGGAGGGAGAAAGAGCCGCAGGAAAAGAAATGCCTGTGCTCAAGGACAAGCTGGCGAGATTTGGTGACCAGAGCCAAAAATAAACGCCCCCGGACTCCATCCGGGCTACGCTGCATGTAAAACAATGTCAATTTGGGCGCCGCCCAGGTCTGCTTTGGTAACAGTCAACTCGCCCTGATGGCTGGCCACCAGGTCTCTGACCACGGCCAGACCGATGCCGTGACCGGGCACCCGCTCGTCCAGCCGCACGCGCCGCGCCAGCACCGCCTGCGGGTCGGCAAAGCCCGGGCCGTCATCACAGACCCGGATGTGCAAGCGCTTGCCGTCAAGCCATATCCGCGCCGACACTTTTTTCTGTGCCCACTTGGCCGCGTTGTCGAGCACGTTGCCCAGCATCTCGAAGGCATCACCTTCGTCGATCCGCCAGGTCAACTCCGGGGGACAGTCCAGTGCAAAGTCCAGGTTTTTGTCGATATAAACCTTGGCCAGTGTGTCGCGTATCCGGTTCAGGATCGGCGCCAGCGCCAGGTGCGGCGCAAATCGTGCAGCGCCACTGGCACCGGCCCGCCCCAATTGGTGCACCACGATGTCGTCCATGCGGGCCACTTGTTGTGCCACCATGGCCGGCAACTCGCCGGGCGCATCCAGTGAGGCACGCAAAGCCGCCAGCGGTGTTTTGAGGCTGTGGGCCAGGTCATCGAGCGCATCTTTGTAGCGTGATTGCCGGGCCCGCTCCTGCTCCATCAAACCATTCAGGTTGTGAGTGAGCCCGGCAAGTTCAACAGGGTAATTGCCTTCGACCCTGGCCTGCTCACCTTTCTCAATGTGCCGGATTTCCCGCGCCATGCGTCCCAGCGGGGCCAGACCCCAGCGCAGTAACAGGGATTGCGTGAGCAACAACAGCAACCCGGCACCCCCGAGCCAACTCCACAGCGTGCGCTCAAAGACCTGCAACTCCTGGTCAAACGCAGCCTTGTCTTCCAGCACGGAAAAAACCAGTGGTGCCGCCCGGTCGTTCACCGACCACTTGACCGCATAGCTGGCGGCCAGATAGGCGCGTGCCGATTTGGCTGTGTCGCCGGGCCGCGCCGGGGGCGCGATCACAGTATCAAAGTGCCACTCACCCGGCGCCTGCCTGCGCTGAAAAGGGGGATTGAGCCCGAGCGTGGACGCCGACTGCCACTCTTCATTTTTGTCCAGATTGGCAATGTTGGCGTACAGGCCGGAGGCCGGCAGGGAGAGCCGGGGTTCGGCCAGCGCCGCAGGCATCACCAGCGCGCCCTGGGCATTGAGTTCGGCTCCGGCCATCAACAGATAAATGGTGGTTTGCAGGCGGGCAAAGCGCTGGGCACGCACGCCGTCCACGTAAGCCTGCTGCACAGCCCAGCCGGCACCGGCCAAAAAGATGAACAACACGCCAAAGGCACCCCAGATCAGGCGCGCGCGGATGGACAGCGGCGTTTTCACTGCAGCACGAAGCGGTAACCCCGACCGCGCAGCGTCTCGATGGGTGCCAGCAGCCCGTCGGGGTCGAGCTTGCGCCGCAAGCGCCCGATCAGAACCTCCAGCACATTGCTGTCCCGGTCTTCGTCGTGCGGGTACAGGTAGTCGGATAGTTCCTGCTTGCTCACCACCCTGGCGCGCTCGCGCACCAGGAATTCCAGCATCCGGTACTCAAAGGTGGTCAATTCAAGCGCCTCACCATTCAAGCTGGCCTTCTGGGCAGAAAAATCGATGCTCAAAGCACCCAGCGTGAGCACCTCCGACGTGGCCTTGTGGGCGCGCCGCAGCAAGGCCTTGACGCGCGCTGCCAGCTCGGGGTACTCAAAAGGTTTCACCAGATAGTCGTCGGCGCCCGCCTCCAGCCCCAGCACCTTGTCCTGCCAACTGCCGCGCGCGGTCAGAATCAGGATCGGCAGGGAGCGGCCCTCAGCGCGCAGGGTTTGCACCACCGTGAGCCCATTCAGCCGGGGTAATCCCAGGTCCACAATGGCCAGGTCCAGCGGGTATTCGCGCGCTTGGAACAGGCCATCTTCACCGTCGGCGGCCATGTCAACACGGTAGCCATCGGCTTCGAGCTGGCGCTTCAGGCCAAGTCGCAACACTGCATCGTCTTCAACCAACAGCAGTCGCATGTAACTAAAGCCTGCGACCGCTGGCGGCGTCTATCAACACCACAATGACCTCGCCCTGCTGGGTGAGCACCTTGACACGCCAGACCGGGCGACCGCCGCGTTCGGCCTGATCCACCGCCAGCACACGCCCGCCCGTGGCTTGTTGTGCCATGGCTGCTGCAGCATCGCGGCTGACATCCGCCCAGGCTGGCATGCTGAGCGCCAGCATCAGGGCGGTGAACACGGTAGTCAAGAATTTCATGGTGTATTGAGGTCTTGGGCGACAGAGTCAGGCAATGGTACTACCGCCAAGACCCGACTGACTACTGTGTAATCGGATCAACGGTCACACGCACCGGCAGGCTGTTGCCCGGGTTGGTGTGCATGAACGTGGTGTACTGCTGGCCCCGGTAGTCATAGGTCACGCGGTAGCCGGTGATGCGCGACTGCGTGTCATACACGGTGCGGCAGCGCTTGACTTCCCGCTGTGACGTTTCGTAGCCGCCATTGCCGTATTGACCATTGTCATATGGCGTCCGTGCATCGCGGTTCTGGAGTTGGTCGCCGGCCATGGCACCCAGCACCACGCCCAGCGCAGTGGCGGCATTCTTGCCGCTGCCGCCGCCTACCTGGTGACCCAGAATGCCGCCGGCAAGGCCGCCCACAACGGCGCCGCCATATTGGCGATCCTGACTATTCTGGCGCTCGGCGCTGACACGGCTGTCTCTTTCAGTGACCCAGTGGCTGCTGCATTCGTTGCGCGGCACACTGACGTTTTCATACTGTGGCTCGGCACTGCGAACCCGCGCGTTGTCGGTGAAGGTCTGGGCCTGGGCGCCGAGCAAGGCGGTGGCAAACAGACTGGTAATGACAAAACGTTTCATGGAAAGCTCCTTGGGTTGATATGGCATGCAGTTTGCAGTTACGTGCCTGAACCCGGGCTGAACAAAATCGAAATAGTTTCAAGCATCTGCTTCGCTACCATTTCTGATCGTCTCCAGCCATTCAATACCCAAAAAATAACGGTTTCTGATTCAATGCAAAAATAAAGGTAACTTATTCACTTGTGGATGACATTCATGGCTTTTCGTATTGTTCTTTTCATCATCGCCGCAGCGCTCACGGCAGCGCACTTTCTCAGGGCAGAAAATTATGGCCTGGTGGCCCTGAGCCTGGCAACGCCACTGCTGTTTTTGTACCGAAAGCCATGGAGCCTGGTGGTGTTGCAACTGGCGGCCTATGGTGCAACGGCCAACTGGCTGATAGCCGCCCTGCTGCTGGTCCAGATGAGACAGCAAATCGGACGACCATGGACCACGGCGGCCATCATTCTGGGGGCTGTCACCATGCTCACCCTACTGGCCGGATTGCTGCTGAACTCCCGCGGCATGCGTGAACGCTACCAATAACCAACATTGATGCAACGCGCTGCTCCGGCTAAATGTCGAGCGTGTAGACCAGGGCGTTGGCCCGTTCTTCAGTGCTACGGCCGCCCAATGCGACATCCCATTCGGGACCCAACGCCCCGACCACTGGAACCAAGCCAGCGGTCATTGAGCCAACCTCTTCAACTGCAGCATCAAACTCAGCAACCATTTCGCGTGTTGCCAACAGCAGCCGCGCGATCATGTACCCGCCAGCTTCAATGACAACAAGGTAACGCGCTGGCTTCCTCAGATGGGAACCGGTGTGCTCTCGAGGTGATTCCATTCCATATGTTTGACTCATTTGGCAATGCTACTACCAATCCGGAAATCAGGGAAAAATTATGTGCATGCCCCCATTGAACCAGCCGACCAGCAAAGAGCCATCCTGCTCACAACCGGCACAATTAAAAGGTCCATTTTTAATAATTTTTCATGCTCCAGTCACGCAGATTGCCGACGGCATAACACGACGGCCGTCGGCAATCAGATAGCTGATGACCCGGCTGGGTTGGCGTCGCCGCTCCGGCAAAGAAGCTGCCAAGTGCACCGGAAATTCTGAGAAACAGGGGGCAGATGTCTCAGGCTTTGGCCTGAAACCAGGCCGGCAACGGAAATGATCGGCCGTAATTCAATATTTACGGTCATAAAGACATTCATATAATCTTAAACGCCTAATGCATTTGCCTGTCATTCATCGCCACGGCAGTCTGTCCCTGTTGCTATGCGCAATTGCCCGCCGTATGTTAAACACCGAAGAAGTCATGGATGCCTTATGTTTTTGGTCATCAGCCGGTTCACCATTGCCAATCACATGGATGAGGATGTGCGACAAGCATTTTTGCAGCGACCGCACAATGTTGACCAGGTACCAGGCTTCATTCGCATGGAAGTAGCCAACCCGACAGACAACACCAACGATTTCTGGCTCATGACTTGGTGGACCGATCAGCGCGCCTTTGACGATTGGCACCACAGCGATGCCTACCGCGAGTCTCACCAAGGCATTCCCAAGGGGCTCAAGCTGGATCCCAAACGCACCCAGATGATGCACTTCGATGTGGTGGCGCAATGACTACCGCCTCGAGTGAGCCACTGCAATCCCAATGCGAACCCTGTGCCAGCTACGTCACTGACGCAATTTACGCGAAATACGGTGATGCACTGGCGCGCTTTGGTGCGCATGGACGCCAAGTTTGCCGCCAAGACGTGCTGCACCACCTGGACTACCTGGCCAGCGCACTGTTCCTGGGCAGCCCGAAGCCGTTTGTGCAGTATGTGCTTTGGCTCCGGGATGTGCTTGCTGCCCGCAGTGTGCCGGTGGCGCATCTGGACTATTCGCTTGAACTCATGGCCGCGTTTCTGGGCGACAAGCTGGCCGATGAAAGCTGTGTACGCCTGCGGAAAACAATCGCTGAGGCACGCGCTTCGCTGGCAGACGATAATGCCGGCACGGCGCAATACGGCATGACCCGTCGGGCGCCCTTGGCGCAGGTGCACACCTATCAGCTGTCCATATTGCAGGGCCAGCGCCACGCCGCCATGGCCTGTGTCCACGAGGCCATGGATGCAGGTGCCTCGTTAGCACAAGTCAGTGTGCAAATCATCCAGCCGGCGATGTACGAAGTAGGCAATTTGTGGCAGAAAAACCGCGTCACCGTCTCGCAAGAACACCTGGCCAGTGCCATCAGTCAGAACGTCCTCGTCAGCGCCTACTTGAAGGCCACATTTTTGCCTGCTGTCGAAAAATTGGCGGTGTTTGCCTGTGTCGAAGGCAATCACCACGCCCTGGGTTTGCGCATGTTGTCAGACGTTTTTGAGACCCAGGGCTGGGATGCTGCCTATCTCGGCGGGGACGTGCCAACGCATGACCTGGTGCGTGACGTGGACGCCCGGCGCCCCCAATTGCTGGCGTTGTCGGCCTCCCTGCCTCAACACCTCAACACCGCGCGACAAACCATAGACACTTTGCGCGTCGAGCTCGGTCAAGCCTGCCCCGAGATTTGGATCGGCGGTCTGGCCACGCTGGGCGAAGTGGCAATTTGGCGCCACACAAAAGCTGACAGTTGGTCAGCGGACGCGCTGCACGCACTTGAACAGCTCTGACACTCCTCCTAGTCCGCTCCCATGCAACACATTATTGCGCTCACGCCTGACCACACCGATTGCCTACCCCGGTGCCTGGAGCCCTTAACGGCCGTGGTGGTGGCGCGGTTCGCCAACAATGGTCGCCTGCTACATGGCAACCTGGGCTTCCAGCGGTTCATGCCAACGGCCCTGACACACAGCGCCACGCCAGTTGATATGGGCCATTTTTTCCTGCGCCCCAGTTTCCATGATTTGCAAATGGTGCAGGCGCCCATCGGACAACCCGTTTACCAGGGAATTCTCAATGTAACGGACGCGCTGGGCATGTGCCGCTCGCTGATAGGCGCGGTTCACCGCCAAAACGATGAACTGATGCTGGTGGCCGAATACGACGTGGCCGAGATGGAGCGACTGAACGCGCAGGTGATTGAGCTCAACCTAGAGCTCGCCGAGGTAGAACGCACCCTGGCGCGAACTAACCGTGCCTTGCAAGCCAACGAGGAGCGGCTCAAGCAGCTTAGCACCACCGACCCCCTGACAGGGCTGGCTAACCGGCGCCAACTCATGTATTTCCTGAGCCAAGCTTGGCAGCGCAGCCGGCGCTTTGCATCCACCTTTTCCCTCATCATGGCTGACATTGATTTCTTCAAGAAGATCAACGACCAGTACGGCCACCCCCAGGGCGATGTAGTCCTGAAAGCGGTGACGGCGCAGATGCAGGCCATGGTGCGCAAGGTTGATCTGGTGGCGCGTTTTGGTGGCGAAGAATTTGTCATTGTGCTGCAGGAGGTTGACCTGCACGCCGCGGTGGAATTGGCGCAGCGACTGCGCCAAGCAGTCAGTGAGCTGACATTCGATGGCCTCCCGAGCGGTGTCACCTGCAGTTATGGCGTGGCGCAGATGCACCCGGATGAGGACATTGAACAACTCCTCAAACACGCCGATCTGGCGCTGTACGATGCCAAGCGCAACGGACGCAACCGCGTTTCAACGGAACAGTCCCAGTAAATGTTGCACGCCGCTTCAAGCAGCGGGGTATCCTGATACTAAATACTGGGAGAGGGGACGCCCCAAGGGTCGGGAATTTACCCGCCATGATTGAAGACACTGGCTTGGGAACGCGCATTATTCAACAAAACAGCCGAAAGCGTAGGTATAGTCAGTGTCATAGGCCGCTGTCGCAGCCATCACGCAGATTGTGGCAGCGACTGTTGCCGCCGACCGAAAATTGACCTGGTCAGTTTTAAATCGGCGCCGACAGGTTCATATCACATTCAATCGCACCCCCGCCGAATCAGGCGTTTGTGCTGGCGCTCTTATCTGAGTCTCCCGCCCTCAAGCTGCCTGCGAGTCACCATCGCCGCCCAATCAAGGCAGTTCAGACCAGGCTTTATCCGGCAGCCAGTTGGCGACCCACGCCGACATCTGCTCTGCTGGCATCGGTCTGGCAATGCCATAGCCTTGCGCCAGCTCGCAGCCCAGTTGCAGCAACGCGCTGCCGTGTGCCACGGTCTCTACGCCCTCGGAGAGAGCATAAATGACCGATTTCTGGGCGCCTGGAAAAACCGCGAAGTCCGCAAGAACCCTCGGGAACCCCAATAAACACGCGGGTATAGGCGAAAAAAATCCAACCTGAAAGTACAAGTCATATTTATTTCTGCTTTTCGTTGACAGCTACCTTTAAGTCGTCCAAATAGTCTGCCCACTTTTGAATTTGTTCAAACCGTTGCTTCAAATATTGCGTGCGGTTATAGCTCCGCCCATTGGAATCTTTTACCGCGTGGGCCAGGTTGGCTTCGATGGCCAAGGGGTCAAGATTTAACTGGTCGACCAACATCGTGCGTGCACTTGCCCGGAATCCGTGCCAGGTCTGTTCTTTGCCAAACCCCAGCGCATAAAGGCCACTTCGTACTGAGTTATCAGAAATGGGCCTGTCGTGACTGCGTTCGCCGTGGAATACATAAACGCCACGCCCTGTCAGCGGCTGAACGGAGCGGAGCAATGCCACAGCCTGCGTGGGCAATGGCACGGAATGGGCTTCACCTTGCTCTTTTTCCAGCTTTGTGCGCTTCATCTTCATGCTGGGAATAGTCCACAACGCCGCGTCCAAATCAAGTTCTGCCCATTCCATCATGCGGAGATTGGCGGGCCTTTGGTAGAGCATGGGGGCAAGCTGTAACGCCGTACGCACGATTGGTCCGCCTTTATAGTTATTGATAGCCCGCAATAATTCACCAAACCGCTTTGGCTCCACAATTGCCGCAAAGCTCTTTCCCCTGTAAGGTGTCAGTCGTGCCTTGAGCCCCTCGGTGATATTGCGTTGCTGCACATCGGCGGTGGGTAACCAGTAATCCCAAACCTGCCGCGCCAGCATCAGCGCCCGGTCTGCTGTTTCCAGCGCCCCGCGCGCCTCCACCTTCTGCAATGTCGCCAGCAATTCCATGGGGAGAATGTCTGCAATAGGCCTCTCACCTATCCATGGGAACAGATCACGCTCTAACTGGCGAAGCATTCGCCCGGCGTGGCTGTCGCTCCATTGGGGTACCTGTTTTGCGTACCACTCCAAAGCAATAGCTTTGAAGGTGTCGCCATCAGTTCGCGAGGCTTTGAGCTTTTCAAGCTTGCGGGCCTGAACTGGGTCCCGGCCTTCGGATTTTTGGAGTTTGGCGGCATCACGTGCCTTGCGAGCCTCGCTCAGGCCCATGGACGGATAGGCTCCCAGCGCCAAGCGACCTTCCTTACCGTTTGTGTAGGTCTTCCAAAACCAGCGCTTCGACCCGGCCGGGCTGACTTCCAGGTAAAGCCCACCTTTGTCAGTGAAACGAGCGCGTTTCTTGTCTGCGGGGCATTGGGCGTTTTTGCAGTGTCTGTCAGTCAACATGGTCGGACTCCACCGGGGAACAAAGTTAAAACCGGGGAACAACTCCACAATTTTCTATAGTTTACCCCCGTTGTTCCCCGATTTGTTCCCCGGCTTCATCCTGGCTTCTAATGGACACTAACGGACACTATCGAACAAGAAACCACTTCAAGTCATTGATTTATAAATGAAAAAGGCCGTTTACTGGATCACAATAAACGGCCTTGGACAATGTAATGGTGGAGCTGGCGGGATTTGAACCCGCGTCCGCAAACCTTCTTCGAACAGTTCTACATGTGTAGCCGTCTGATTTGGATCTCGCTTTTCACATCGCGCAGTGGCACGCTATGCAAATCGCCAGCAACCTATTTTCTCGACCCACCCTAAGTTACCCAAGGCAGGTCCAGCCGAATAAAATTACCCCACAGCCTGGACAGCCTAACCTTGCGATTTGACTACCCTTGCCCAGCCGATCGGCTGACTGTTGTGAGGCTCACGTGCAATTAAGCAGCGAGTGCGAAACGTTCGTCGTTTGCAGTTAGTTTTTTTGAATCAGTTTTACGAGCGCATTCAGCTCGACATGCCCTGCCGCGCGTCCGAATCCACGTCGAAACCAGTGCAGCCCCTAAGCTCGCTATTTTAGGACGTACTGGAAAATTGCAAGAGTTGCAACAGTTCATTCACACAATTAATTGTGGCATTTGCGCCCCACCGGGTTGTGTCCGCCTGCTGCCCGAGGTAGCCATAGGTCACCGCCACGGTGGCCATGCCGGCGGCCAGGCCCGCCACGATGTCGCGTTCATCGTCGCCCACATAGACGCAGCGGCTGGCATCCACACCCATGCGCCGTGCGGCTTCCAGCAAGGGCGCCGGGTGCGGTTTGGCATGCGGCGTGGTGTCGCCACTGACAATGGCGCCGGCCGTGGCAAACAAGGCCATCGAGCTGGTCAATGGCAGTGTGAAGCGTTCAGACTTGTTGGTCACCACGCCCCACTTCACACCTTGACTGGCAAAGCGCTCAAGCAACTCGGGCACGCCGTCAAATATCTGGGTGCGCTGGGTCAGGCTGCGTTCGTAGTTGCAAAAAAACTCTTCGCGCAGAACGTCGTACTCCACATGCTCGGGAGTCATGCCAAACGCCACACCCAACAAGCCACGGGCACCGGCACCCGCCATGGGCCGGTACTGCGCCAGCGGCAGGCATGGCAGGCCGCGTGCCGTACGCATGGCATCGGCTGCGGCTGCCAGGTCAGGGGCGCTGTCGATCAGCGTGCCATCCAGGTCGAACAGCACCGCTTGCACGTTGGCAAACCGGGCACGTTGGACTGTCACGTTACAAGCTCGCAGGTTTCTGCGTGGCCAGCAGGTAATTGACGCTGGTATTGCTATTAAGCCAATAGCGCTGGGTCAGCGGATTGAAAGACAGACCCCGTGTGTGCATGACATTCAGACCGGCCCGGCGGCAAAAACCGGCCAGTTCGCTGGGACGGATAAATTTGGCAAATTCATGGGTGCCGCGCGGCAACATGTTGAGCACATATTCGGCACCGATGATGGCCTGCAAAAAGGACATGGGGTTGCGGTTGAGCGTGGAGAAAAACACCCAGCCGCCGGGTTTGACCAGTGTGGCGCAAGCTTGCACCACCGAAGCCGGGTCAGGCACGTGCTCGAGCATCTCCATGCAGGTCACCACGTCAAAGCCGCCAGGCTGCTCCTGCGCCATGGCCTCGGCGCTGATCTCGCGGTATTGCACGTTTTCGGTTTGTGCGTCCATGGCATGCAACTGGGCAATGCGCAGCGCTTTGGTGGACAGGTCGATGCCGGTTGCATTGGCGCCAGAGCGGGCCAGCGAGTCGGTCAAAATGCCCCCGCCGCAACCTACATCGAGCACGTCTTTGCCCTGGAGAACACAAAGCTCTTTCATCCAGGCCAGGCGCAAGGGGTTGATCTGATGCAAGGGGCGAAATTCGCCGTCGGCATCCCACCAGCGGTGGGCCAGGTCAGAGAATTTGGCCAGTTCGGCCGGATCAGCATTGATTGTTGGGTTCATGGGTGGATTATCCGAAATTTAAAAACAAAACCCACCGCAAGGGTGGGTTCTGTGTGAACTGAACGGATCCAGTGAAGCGTTTAGGCCTTCTTGGCGTAGGCGCTGCACCAGCCTTTGGCCGCCACTTCCTTGCCGGCAAACAGCGGGCAACCACCAGAAGCGGCACCGGCTTTACCCTGGTACAGGGCACAGTTGCTGCACAATTGGGCAGCAGTATGCTTGGGATATTTCTTGGCATCGGCCTTGGCTGTGTCGGCCACATAACCCAAACCCTTGGCGTTGGCGTCGGTCTCGGCCACCATGGGGGCGGCAGCCATTGCCATGCCGGAAGCCAAAGCGCTGGCACCGACCACTGATTGCATCATGAATACACGACGTGTTGTCATAAAAAAAACTCCTGGTTATTTAAGAAATTGACTGTCAAGGCAAATATTGCTTGACTGGGTATCCGTATTGTTACGCTTGCAGAGAACAAATTTTAATTATGTCTGAAATGCCCTGATAAATAAGTCATTGATTATTTATTATTGAGAAATCTGCCTTGATGGTGTTCATGGTTTCCTGGCTGAGCCGGTTGCCATATTGCGCCACCACACGGCTAGCGGCCTGATTGGCCAGCCAGGCGGCCTGGGCATGGCTGTGGCCGTGGGTCATTGCGTATAAAAAGGCGCCGGCAAACATGTCGCCTGCCCCGTTGGTGTCGATGGCCTTGACTTTGGCCGCCGGCACTTCGGTGACCTTGCCGGCTTCCAGGACCAGGCAACCCTTGGCACTGCGCGTCAAACAGACGGTTTGCGCCTGTTGACCAAGTTGCTGGCAGATTTGCGCTAAATCGGTGATGCCGCACCACACTTGGGCTTCTTCCTCGTTGCAGAACAAAAAGTCCAGGTCAGTGCCGACCATGGCGTCCAGCCCGGGGCGGCAGAAATTGATCATGCTCATGTCGCTCAGTGTGGTGGCCAGCTTGACACCCGCCTGTGCGGCAATGGCGCGCCCCTTGATGGCTGCGGCCAGGCCTGTGGGCGAGGCGGCCAGGTAGCCTTCCATGTAGTAAACACGCGCCTTGACAATGTCGTGCGGATGCAATGCGGTCTCATCAATGTCAGCGGTGGCGCCCAGAAATGTGCTCATGCTGCGTTCGGCATCGGGCGTCACCATCACCATGCAACTGCCGGTTTGCCCCACGGGCGGTTTGGTGTGGGTCAGGTTGGTGGCGACACCGTGTGAGAGCAGGTCTTTGGTATAAAAGTCACCCAGTTCGTCATCGGCCACCCGGCATGAATAAAACGCTTTGCCACCGAGTTGCGCCAGCGCCACCACGGTATTGCCTGCAGAGCCGCCACCCGTGCGGTGCGGCTTGACATGTTGCACATGCTTGAGGAGGTCGGCGCGACGTGCGGTATCAATCAGCGTCATGTGCCTTTTTTCAACACCCGCCGCCTGCAACTGGGCCTCAGTGACTTCGTATTCGGTGTCGACCAGTGCGTTGCCGATGGCGTAGAGGTGATAGCTCATGCTTACTGTTCCACGAATGCGCGCTCGACCACAAAGTCACCCTGCTTGGTGGTGTTGCCCTCCAGGAAGCCCCGTTTCTCCAGAATATGCTTCAGGTCCTTGAGCAGCGCCGGGCTGCCACACAGCATCGCGCGGTCAGTAGCCGGGTCAAACTTGGGCAAGCCCAGGTCGGCCTGCAATTTGCCGGATTCGATCAGGTCAGTGATACGGCCACGGTTTATGAACGGCTCACGCGTGACCGTGGGGTAATACATCATCTGGGCGCTGACCATCTCACCCAGAAACTCGTTTTTGGGCAGGTCCACGGTCAGGTAGTCATAGTAGGCCAGTTCGGCCACTTCGCGCACGCCGTGCACCAGGATGACTTTTTCAAACTTTTCGTAGGTTTCGGGGTCGCGCACGACGCTCAAAAACGGGGCCAGGCCGGTGCCCGTGCCAAACAAGTACAGATTTTTGCCGGGCAACAGGTAGTCAATCAACAGCGTCCCGGTGGGCTTCTTGCCGACCACAATTTTGTCGCCCACCTTGATGTGCTGCAGTCTGGACGTGAGCGGGCCATCCTGCACCTTGATGCTCAAAAACTCCAGATGGTCCTCGTAGTTGGCACTGACGATGCTGTAGGCACGCAGCAGCGGTTTGCCATTCTCGTCACGCAGGCCAATCATGGTGAAGTGGCCGTTGGAGAAGCGCAGCGTTTCGTCGCGCGTGGTAGTAAAGCTGAACAGCCGGTCGGTCCAGTGGTGGACGCTTAAAACGGTTTCATTCAAAAAAGCACTCATGGGATGTTGTTTCAGTTAGAAAAATTAAAAAGGATTCAGAGCTTGGGCTCCACCCAGCCCTGCACGCTGGCCAAGGCTGCTGTCAGCTTGGCGGGTTCGGTGCCGCCGGCCATGGCCATGTCGGGTTTGCCGCCGCCCTTGCCGCCCACCTGGCCGGCAATAAAGTTGACGAGCTCACCAGCCTTAACCCTGGCCGTGGTGTCAGGGGTTACGCCCACGGCGATCTGCACCTTGGCACCGTCGACCACGCCCAGCACAATGACTGCGGTTTTAAGCTTGTCCTTGAGCTTGTCCATGGTGTCGCGCAGGGTTTTGACATCGGCACCGTCAAGTCGCGCCACCAACAGCTTGACGCCCCGGATGTCCTGCGCCTGGTTGACCAGTTCATCACCCTGGGCGCTGGCCAGCTTGCCCTTGAGCGCGGCCAGTTCTTTCTCAAGATCACGCATTTGCTCCAGCATCGCGCCCACGCGGGCCGACACTTCATTAGGCGTCACCTTGAGCGTTCCGGCAATGCCGCCGAGCATGGTTTCCATGCCCTGCACATAGGACAGCGCGTTGGTGCCGGTTACCGCCTCAATGCGACGCACACCGGAAGCCACGCCGCCCTCAGCTGTGATGGTGAACAAGCCAATGTCACCCGTGCGCTGCACGTGGGTGCCACCACACAACTCACGGCTGGTGCCAATGTCAAGCACGCGCACAGACTCACCGTATTTTTCGCCAAACAGCATCATGGCACCGGTTTTTTGGGCTGACTCGATGTCCATCACGCGCGCTTGCGTGGCGACGTTGGCCAGAATTTCGGCATTCACGCGGACTTCTATCTCGCGGATTTCAGCGTCTGTGACCGGTGCATTGTGGGCAAAGTCAAAGCGTGTGCGCTCGGCATTGACCAAGCTGCCCTTTTGCTGCACATGACCACCGAGCACCTCGCGCAGGGCCTTGTGCATCAGGTGCGTGGCCGAGTGGTTGCGCTGGGTGGCCAGACGCAGTGAGGTGTTGACATGGGCCGTGACCGTATCGCCCACCTTGAGCGCGCCGCTCTTGAGCGCACCGTGGTGGCCAAACACGTCGGCCTTGATCTTTTGCGTGTCCAGCACCTCAAACAGCGCGTGATCGCAAAAAATAGCGCCGACATCACCGACCTGGCCGCCGCTCTCGCCGTAAAACGGCGTGGTGGCCAGCACCAGCACCCCGTTTTGACCCGCCTTGAGCTCGGTCGTGCTGGTGCCATCAACATAAATAGCGACCACTTCGGTCGCAGCCGTCGAATGCTCGTAACCGACAAATTCATTGCCCGCCCCGCTGTAGTCCAGCGCCTTGTCCATCTTGAACTTGCCTGCTGCGCGGCCCTGGGCCTTTTGCCTTTGCATGGCAGCGTTAAAACCAGCCGCATCCACACTCAAGCCTCGCTCACGGCAGACATCGGCCGACAAGTCCAAAGGAAAACCAAAGGTGTCGTGCAGCTTGAAGGCGACATCACCCGGCAACACTTTAACCACCTGTCCTGAGCCTGTCGAAGGGGCCAAGGCTTCGTCCAAAATTTGCATGCCCACTTCAAGGGTCTCGTAAAAGCGCTCTTCCTCGACCCGCAGCACGTCCATGATGCGGTCTGCCTGCGCCGCCAGGCTGGGGTAAGCAGCACCCATGACGGCCACCAGATCGGGCACCAGCTTGTGGAAAAACGGGGTTTTCTGGCCCAGTTTGTAGCCATGCCGAATGGCGCGACGGATGATGCGGCGCTGCACATAACCGCGCCCTTCGTTGCCCGGCAAGACGCCGTCGCTCACCAAAAACGCGGTGGCGCGGATGTGGTCGGCGATCACCTTGAGCGAGTTGTTGCCCAGGTCGGCACAATGGGTTTCACGGGCTGCGGCCTTGATCAGCGCGTCAAACAGGTCAATTTCGTAGTTGCTGTGCACATGCTGCAGGATGGCGGCCAGACGCTCCAGACCCATGCCGGTGTCCACGCAGGGCGCGGGCAATGGCGTCACCGAGCCGTCATCCGCCATGTTGAACTGCATGAACACGTTGTTCCAGATTTCAATGAAGCGGTCGCCGTCTTCGTCCGGACTGCCGGGCGGGCCGCCGGGAATGTGGGCGCCGTGGTCGTAAAAAATCTCGGAGCACGGGCCGCAAGGGCCGGTGTCGGCCATCATCCAGAAATTGTCGGACTTGTAGCGACCGCCTTTGTTGTCGCCAATGCGGATCACGCGCTCGGGCGGCAGGCCAATCTCCTTGGTCCAGATGTCATAAGCCTCGTCGTCCTCTTCGTAAACCGTGGCCAGCAGGCGATCAGCAGGCAACTTGTAGACGACGGTCAGCAGTTCCCAGGCCCACTTCAGGCTCTCACGCTTGAAATAATCGCCAAAACTCCAGTTGCCCAACATCTCGAAAAACGTGTGATGGCGCGCGGTATAACCCACGTTTTCCAGATCGTTGTGCTTGCCGCCCGCGCGCAGGCAGGCTTGCACCGAGGCAGCGCGCACATAACTGCGCTTGTCGGTGCCCAAAAACACATCCTTGAACTGCACCATGCCGGAATTGGTGAACATCAACGTGGGGTCGTTGCCGGGCACCAACGGGCTGCTGGCCACCACGGTGTGGCCCTTAGAGGCAAAGAAGTCGAGAAAGGTCTTGCGGATATCAGCGACAGTGACCGGGGCAGCGGTTGGATTCATGGCTTGAGAAACCTGGTTTTCAGAATTGGAGATGACAGCAGTGAACGACAAACTCGCGGCACCGTTTGATGCACGGATGTCAAAATTGGCGATTTTAGGTGATCAGGGAGTTTTGCATTGCGCCTCCAAAAAGGCGAACAAGGCCGGTTCGTCACAAAAGATCACATTGAAACGCAGCCATGGGCTGGTTTGCAGGTCAGGGCTGAACAAGTGCCCGGGGCCCAGCAGAATGTCCTGCTCCGCGGCTTTGTAGGCCAGTTCGGCCGAATCGGCAATGGATGGATGACGGGCCCAAAGGAAAATACCCGCCTTCGGTTCACAAAAAATCTCGAAGCCGGCTTTGAGCAGGCGCGAGGCTGCCTCCACATGCGCTTTGGCCAGGCGTTCGCGCAGTCCCTTGACGTGCTTGCGACAGCGTCCATCCGTCAAGGCGCCATGCGCCAGACGTTCACTGAACTCGGAGGAGGTTAATCCGGAAATCATTTTGAGCTGGGCCAGGTCCTCCAGCAAATCCGGGTTGGCCGCCAGGTAACCGACCCGGATGTTGGGTGAAATGGTCTTGGAAAAACTGCTGATGTAAATCACCCGGTTCAACTGGTCCAGACTGGCCAGCGAAGGCCGTGGCTCAGGATCCAGGTCGGCATAAATGTCGTTTTCAACTACCAGAAAATCGTGCTTGTCGGCCAATTGCATCACCCGGTGCAGATGCGCCAGTTGGGCGATCGAACCGGTCGGGCTCTGCAACCGCGGCTGGGTAAAGAACACCTTGGGCTGCTCTTCGATCACCAAACGCTCCAGCGCGGCCAGGTCGTAACCCGAAGGCGTGCGCGGCACCCCGATCAGGCGCGCCCCAAGAAACCGCAATGAAAACAACAGGTTGGGATAACCCGGATCATCCACCAGCACCGCATCCCCCGCGCGCACCAGGCGACGCGCCACCAGATCCATGGCCTGGCTGGAACCCTGGGTCAGCAGCACTTGCTCGGAGGTGACAGAAATCTCCTGCTCGGCCAGCAGGTCGCGCACCAGTTTGCGCAGTGGCGGGTAACCTTTGGGTTCACCGTAGCCCCCCACATCCACATCTTCGGCAGCCAGACTGCGCAGCCCGCGCCGTACGCCGTCCTGAAACAACCAATCACCGGGCAACCAACCGCAACCGGGCTTCATGCGCAGCGCCCGGTTCTCAAAAATGCGGCGCAGGTACCACATCGAATCAAAACTGAAGTTGGGGCCGTGGCCCGGCAACTCGGTCACTGAGGTCGGCCGTTGCTTGACGAAAAATCCCGAGTGCGGGCGTGACGCAAAATAGCCTTGCGCCACCAGCCGGTCATAGGCGTCCACCACGGTGAACACGCTGACGTTGTGGGCATGCGCGAACTGGCGAATCGACGGCGCTTTGGAGCCCGAGCGCAGTTCGCCCTCATCTATTGCCGCGCGAAAACCTGCCACGATTTGCAGCACCAGGGGCGTCGGACTTAGCGGATTGAGCGTGAACATGGGTCTGGTTAGGGTTTGTATGTATTGGCATCCAGGGCTGCACAGTACATCCTCAAAAATGGCCTAACTGTATATGGTTAAACAAGGGCATCACAACTACAGTTGCCCAACTTTACCAACGCCAGCCAACTGCTTAGGAGCAATATGCTTACCCAGACCCAAAAAACCAATGCCGCACTGATGGAACGTCGCCGCGCCGCCATTCCGCGCGGTGTTGGCCAGAGCCATGAAGTATTCATTGCACGCGGCGAAAACGCCGAAGTATGGGACGTCGAAGGCAAGCGCTATATTGACTTTGCCGGTGGCATTGCCGTGCTCAACACGGGTCACTGCCGCCCCGAGATCATGCAAGCCGTCAAGGACCAGATCGATCTTTACACCCATACCTGCTTTCAGGTGCTGGCCTACGAGCCCTATGTGGAACTGGCCGAGCGCATCAATGCCCTGGCGCCGGGCAACTTTGCCAAGAAAACCATGTTTTTGACAACCGGTGCCGAAGCAGTAGAAAACGCCATCAAGATTGCCCGCTCCTACACCAAACGCAGCGCCGTCATCGCCTTCACCAGCGGCTACCACGGCCGCACCCTGCTCACACTGGGACTGACCGGCAAGGTCGCACCCTACAAAACCGGTTTTGGCCCGTTTCCGGCAGAAATTTTTCACGCCCAGTTCCCCAACGCCGCGCATGGTGTGAGCGTCGATGAATCCATCGCCTCGGTCGAATCCATCCTGAAAAATGACGTGGAAGCCAGCCGCGTGGCCGCCATCATTGTGGAGCCGGTGCAGGGCGAAGGCGGCTTCAATGTGGCCCCCACCGAGTTTTTGCAGCGCCTGCGCGCCTTGTGTGACCAGCACGGCATTTTGCTGATTGCCGACGAGATTCAAACCGGCGCCGGCCGCACCGGCACCTGGTTTGCCATGGAGCAAAGTGGCGTCGCGCCCGACATGATCACCATGGCCAAGTCCATGGCCGGCGGTTACCCAATCTCCGGTGTGGTGGGCCGCGCCGAAGTGATGGATGCCCCCGCTGCGGGTGGCTTGGGCGGCACGTATGCCGGCAGCCCGATTGCCTGCGCTGCGGCGCTGGCGGTGCTGGACGTGTTTGAAAAGGAACACCTGCTGGAGCGCAGCCGTCAACTGGGCTTGCACATGATGGCCAAGCTCAAAACCATGGCCGCCAAAGACAAACGTATCAGCGACGTGCGCGGCCTGGGTGCCATGGTGGCAATCGAGTTGTGCAAGGACGGCGACCCGAACCAACCCAACGCCGAGATGGCCAAGGCCCTGGCGTCCGAGGCCACCCAACGTGGCTTGATCCTGCTGACCTGCGGCACCTACGGCAACGTGGTGCGCATTCTGGTGCCCTTGACGGCCAGCGACGCCATCGTGGACGAAGGCCTGGCCATCATCGATGCCTGTCTGGCCGCGGTGCCGTAATCTGGCACGCTCTTTGCTCATCTCAGGTTCTTTAACACCAGATCGACGCTATAAAGGCTGCTACCACCTATGTCCTCCAACGACGTCCTCGTCAAGTTTGCGGGTGTTCAAAAAACCTACGATGGCAGCACCCTGGTGGTGCGCGACCTGAACCTTGAAATTCAAAGTGGCGAATTTTTATCGCTGCTGGGGCCTTCGGGTTCGGGTAAGACCACCACGCTGATGATGTTGGCCGGTTTTGAGTCGCCCACCTCTGGAGAGATTTTCCTCAAGGGCAAGCCCATCACCAAAACGCCACCGCACAAACGCAACTTTGGCATGGTGTTTCAAAACTATGCACTTTTCCCGCACATGACGATTGCCGACAACGTGGCCTACCCGCTGACGGTACGCAAGATGGGCAAGTCAGAGCGCGAAGCCAAAGTGCTGCGTGCCCTCGAAATGGTGCAAATGGACAACTTGAGCGCCCGCTACCCGGGCCAGCTCTCTGGTGGCCAGCAGCAACGCATTGCGCTGGCGCGGGCGCTGGTGTTTGACCCCCAACTGGTGCTGATGGATGAACCGCTGGGTGCACTGGACAAGCAGTTGCGCGAGCACATGCAGCTTGAGCTCAAGGAACTGCACCGCAAGCTCGGGCTGACCTTTGTCTATGTCACCCACGACCAGTCCGAGGCGCTGACCATGTCTGACCGGGTGGCGGTGTTCAACGATGGCGCCATTCAACAAATTGACGAGGTCACCCAGCTTTATGAAACCCCTGCCAACCGCTTTGTTGCCAACTTTGTTGGCGACAACACGGTATTTAAAGGCAAGGTGTCGGGCGTCGATGGCGCGCATTGCACGGTGCAACTGCCCTGCGGCAGCAGCTTGCGCGGCATCAACGTGAACGCCGCCAAGCCAGGGCAAAACGTGCAGGCCTGCATTCGCCCCGAACGCATCTGCCCACAGGCAAGCAGTGACCTGGCTGTGCCCAACGGCCTGCGGGCCCAGGTGAATGATGTGATTTATTTAGGTGACCACCTCCGCCTGCGCTGCGTGGTTGCCAACCAGGTGAACGCCACCGTCAAGATTGCGTTATCCAGCCAGACCCTGCCCCAACCGGGTAATGCCATCTGGCTTCAGTTGCCCCCCGAGCATTTGCGGGTCTATGTTTAGGCTGCATGCATTTTTCGTCATTTTTATTATTAAACCAGGAGATCCTTCATGACACTCAAACCCCTTGTGGCCGTCTGTGCCGCCTTTGTCGCACTGGTCAGCCAGGCCGAAACACAGTTAACCGTGGTCAACTTTGGCGGCGCCAATGGCAACGCCCAGAAAATCGCCTACTTTGCCCCTTATGAAAAAGCCACCGGCAACAAGGTCGTGGGCGTGGAATACAACGGCGAGCAGGCCAAGATCAAGGCCATGGTCGAAGCCAAAAAGGTCAACTGGGACGTGGTCGAAGTCGAATCCCCTGACGTGACCCGCGGCTGCGACGAGGGCCTGTTCGAGAAGCTCGACTACAGCAAGATCGGCAACAAGGCTGATTTCACACCCGCGGCCATCCATGAGTGTGGCATCGGCACCTTCGTCTGGTCCACCGTGATGGCCTACAACGCGGACAAGCTCAAAACGGCACCAACCACCTGGGCAGACTTTTGGGACGTGAAGAAATTTGCAGGCAAGCGCGCCATGCGCAAGGGTGCCCGTTACAACGTCGAATTCGCGCTGATGGCCGACGGCGTGCCGGTAGCAGATGTGTACAAGGTGCTGATGACCAAGGAAGGTGCCGACCGCGCCTTCAAGAAGCTCACCGAGCTCAAGCCCAACATCCAGTGGTGGGAAGCCGGTGCCCAGCCGCCCCAGTTTCTGGTGGCCGGCGACGTGGTCATGACCACAGCCTACAACGGCCGCATCGATGCCGCCCAGCGTGAAGGAAAAAACCTCAAGATCACCTGGACCGGTGGCATTTATGACCTCGACTACTGGGTCATGCCCAAAGGTACACCCAACAAGGAAGCCGCCCTGAAATTCATCGCCCTGGCCAGCAGCGCTGAGCGCCAGGCCGAATACGCCAAGAACATCGCTTACGGCCCCACCAACACCAAGGCGCTGACCAAGCTCGATGCCAAAGTGCTGGCCGGCCTGCCGACAGCGCCAGCCAACGCCAAGACCGCGCTGCAGTTCAACGTGAACTTCTGGGCTGACCAGGGTGAAGCGCTTGAAAAGCGTTTTTCTGCCTGGGCCGCGCAGTAAGGCCTGACAGGAGAGATGGCAATGACTGTCGCTACCCCCGCGGTTCCTGGCAATCTGGCGGCTCAGTTGCGGCGCTCCGAGCGCCGCAAAAAAACCTTTGCCATCTCCCTGACGCTGCCGCTGCTCATTTTTCTGCTGGCCGTCTTCATCGTTCCGATTGGCGCCCTGCTGGTACGCGCCGTTGAAAACCCGGAGGTGGCCAGCACGCTGAACCGAACCGTGGCGGCACTGGACAAATGGGACCGTGCATCAGCCCCACCCGATGCGGCCTACGCCGCCCTGGCCTCCGACCTGGCCAACATTGCCGAACAATCTGACGCGGGCGGCCTGGCGCGTCGCCTGAACAGTGAAATCAGTGGCGCCCGCTCGCTGGTCATGACCACTTACCGTGCCCTGCCGTTCGATCCCGGACTCAGCCCGGCCCAGGTCAAGGCCCACATGCTTGAGATTGACCCGCGCTGGTCCGAATTAGGCTACTGGCAGGCCATCGCCAAAAACGGCTCGCGCTGGACGCCGGACTATTTGTTGACATCGGTTGACCTGAAGCGCGACATTCAGGGCCATATCGTCAAGGTAGATGCCGACTCGGCCGCCTTCAGCCGCATTTTGTTGCGCACCTTCGAGATCAGTGCCGTGGTCACCATCTTTTGCCTGCTGCTCGGTTATCCGCTGGCTTACTGGTTGTCAACCCTGTCACCGCGCCAGGCCAATATCTTGATGATTCTGGTGCTGGTGCCGTTCTGGACCTCGATTCTGGTGCGCTCGGCGGCCTGGATCGTGCTGCTGCAGTCCAACGGACTGGTGAACCGCTCGCTACTTGAACTGGGTTTCATCAGCGAACCGCTGCCCCTGCTTTTTAATCGTCTTGGGGTCATCATCGCCATGGTGCATATTTTGCTGCCCTTCATGATCCTGCCGCTGTACAGCGTCATGAAGTCGGTGCCGCCCACCTATTTGCGCGCCGCCGTGTCACTGGGCAGTTCGCCGCTGGCGGCGTTTTTCCGGGTCTATGTGCCGCAAACCTTTCCGGGCATTGGTGCCGGTGGTCTGCTGGTGTTCATTTTGAGTATCGGTTATTACGTCACGCCAGCGCTGCTGGGCGGCGCCGACGACCAGATGCTGAGCTACTACATCGCCCAGTACACCAACGTCACCGTCAACTGGGGCATGGCCTGCGCCCTGGGTGCCGTGCTGCTGTCGGCCACGCTGGTGCTGTACGCAATCTACCGCCGTGTGGTGAAGTCTGAACTCAGCCTGGGATAAGCACCATGTCACTGCCTGCCCGTCCCATCTTTCCAGCTTACGCCACCCTGCCCGACAAGATCGGCTGGTATGCCCTGCGGGTGGTTGGTGTGCTGGTGCTGCTGTTTTTGTTGCTGCCGATTCTGGTCATCATGCCGCTGTCTTTTTCTGCCAGCTCGTTTTTGTCGTATCCCATGCCGGGCTGGTCGCTGCAGTGGTACGACAACCTGTTTTCGTCGGCCGAATGGGCGCGCGCCACCCGCAACAGTTTCATCGTGGCACCACTGGCCACCCTCCTCGCCACTGTCCTGGGCACCATGGCAGCCGTGGGTTTGGCGCGGGTTAACTTTTGGGGGAAAGGCGCACTGATGAGCCTGCTGATCGCGCCGATGGTGGTGCCAATTGTGGTGGTGGGGGTCAGCACCTACCTGTTTTTTGCCCGCATTGGCATCAACGACACTTACCTCGGACTGGTGCTAGTACACGCTGCATTGGGTGCACCCTTTGTACTGAC
This sequence comes from Rhodoferax sp., assembly GCF_023701345.1. Taxonomy (GTDB): domain Bacteria; phylum Pseudomonadota; class Gammaproteobacteria; order Burkholderiales; family Burkholderiaceae_C; genus Rhodoferax. The sequence continues at coordinate 24,462 of NZ_JAMPXE010000032.1, forward strand.
CACCGTGCTGGCCACCCTGCAAAACTTCAACAACAACCTGATTCGCGCATCCCTGAGCCTGGGGGCCGGGCCGCTCACCACCTTTTTCCGCGTCACGCTGCCCATCATTGCACCCGGTGTGATCTCGGGCGCGCTGTTTGCCTTTGCCACTTCGTTTGACGAGGTGGTGGTCACGCTGTTCATTGCCGGCCCCACCCAGGTCACGCTGCCGCGCCAGATGTTCACCGGCATCCGTGAAAACATCAACCCCACCATTGCCGCAGTGGCCACGCTGCTGATCATCTTTACCACCACCCTGATGCTGGGGCTGGAGTGGTTGCGCGGCAGAAGACGCTAGCCCGGGAAGCTTCAGCATGACACCCAAAAACCAGCCTCTGTCGGGTAACGCCATGCCGCGTTTTGGCGGCATTGCCAGCATGATGCGCTTGCCCGTGGCCGATTCAGCACAAGGGCTCGATGCGGCGTTCATTGGCGTTCCGCTGGACATTGGCACCTCGCACCGGCCTGGCGCGCGCTTCGGCCCACGCCAGATTCGCGCCGAATCCAGCCTGATCCGGCCCTACAACATGGCCACCGGTGCCGCGCCATTCGACACCTTGCAAGTGGCCGATCTGGGCGACGTGCCCATCAACACCTATTCGCTCGAAAAGTCGCTGGTCATCATCACGGCGTTTTACGAACCCGTGCTGGCTGCCAATTGCATTCCCTTGACGCTGGGCGGCGACCACACCATTGCGCTGCCCATTCTTCGCGCCATGGCCGCCAAACACGGCCCGGTGGCGTTGGTGCATGTGGATGCGCACGCCGATGTCAATGCCGACATGTTTGGCGAGCGCATTGCGCACGGCACGCCGTTTCGCCGTGCCGTGGAAGAAAACCTGCTCGACTGTCACAAGGTATTCCAGATCGGCCTGCGCGGCAGCGGCTACGCGTCTGACGACTTCGACTGGCCGCGCCAGCAGGGTTTTACCCTGGTGCCAGCCCATGAAGTCTGGTACCAGTCGCTCGCGCCCCTGATGGCAAAAATCCGAGCCCATATTGGCACCACACCCTGCTACCTGAGCTTTGACATTGACGGCATCGACCCCGCCTATGCGGGTGGCACCGGCACGCCCGAAATAGGCGGCCTGAGTGTGCCGCAGGCATTGGAGATCATTCGCGGCTGCCACGGGCTCAAGCTGGTCGGCGGCGACCTGGTGGAAGTCTCGCCGGCCTACGACACTTCCGGCAATACCGCCCTGCTGGGAGCAAATTTGCTCTACGAGATGCTGTGCGTGCTGCCCGGCGTCACCAGACGTTGATAACCAAACGTTAATATTCAGCAGTTACACCACTTTCTTCGATCACGCACCATGTCCACCTCACCCCTATCCCTGCTCAAAGACCCCACCCTGCTCAAGACCGATGCGCTCATCAACGGCCAATGGGTTGGCGCTACCGCAGGGGCCAGCACATCACCCAGCCGCTTTGCCGTGACCGACCCGGCCACCGGTGCCCATCTGGCCGACGTCGCCAACCTGGGCCCCGCTGAGGCTGAGGCGGCAATAACCGCTGCCAACGCCGCCTGGCCGGCCTGGCGCAGCAAAACCGCCAAGGAGCGCAGCATCATCCTGCGCAAATGGTATGACCTGCTGATGGCCAACCAGGACGACCTCGGCCGCATCATGACCGCCGAGCAGGGCAAGCCGTTGCCCGAGGCCAAGGGTGAAGTCGCCTACGGCGCCAGCTTTGTCGAGTGGTTTGCCGAAGAAGCCAAACGCATCAACGGCGAAACCCTGCCCCAGTTTGACAACAACCGCCGCCTGATGGTGCTGCGCCAGCCCATTGGCGTCTGCGCCGCCATCACGCCCTGGAACTTTCCCATTGCCATGATCACCCGCAAGGTCGCGCCCGCGCTGGCGGCCGGCTGCACGGTCATCATCAAACCGGCAGAGTTGACCCCGTTGACCGCCCTGGCGGCCGCCGAGCTGGCCATTCGCGCGGGCATCCCGGCTGGCGTGCTCAACATGATCACCGCCGACGCCGACAACTCGATCGCCGTGGGCAAGGTACTGTGCGCCAGCGACGTGGTGCGCCACATCAGCTTCACCGGCTCCACCGAAGTCGGCCGCATTTTGATGGCGCAAAGCGCGCCCACCGTCAAAAAACTCTCGTTGGAGCTCGGCGGCAACGCGCCCTTCATCGTGTTTGACGATGCCGACATCGACAGCGCGGTGGAAGGTGCTTTTGCCTCCAAATACCGCAATGCCGGCCAGACCTGCGTCTGCTCCAACCGCCTGTACGTGCATGCGGGCGTTTACGACGAATTTGTCGCCAAGTTCGCTGCCAAGGTCAAAACCGCCAAGGTTGGCAACGGCTTTGAAGAGGGTGTCAACCAGGGCCCGCTGATTGAAGAAGCCGCGCTGCAAAAGGTCGAGCGCCATGTGAACGATGCCGTGGCCAAGGGCGCCCGTTTGCTGGTGGGTGGCAAACGCCTGACCGGCCAGTTCTTCGAGCCGACCGTGGTCGCCGACGCCACGGCCGACATGCTGTGCGCTCGCGAGGAAACCTTCGGCCCGTTCGCGCCCATCTTCAAGTTCCAGACTGAACAGGAAGCCGTGGATGCCGCCAACAACACCGAATTCGGTCTGGCGAGCTATTTCTACAGCCGCGACGTGGGCCGCATCTTCCGCGTCAGCGAGGCGCTGGAATACGGCATGGTCGGCATCAACGTGGGCATTCTGGCGACCGAGCATGTGCCGTTTGGCGGTGTCAAACAGTCAGGTCTGGGCCGCGAAGGTTCGCACCACGGGATTGACGATTATGTGGAAATCAAGTACCTGTGCCTGGGTGACATCCTGAAATAGCAGGCTCATCGCGGCGAGGCGCCGCTTCCACAGGGGCGTTCGCGAGCATGTACACTAGCGCCTCTTGACGACCTTCCAGGTCATACGCGGGTGTAGTTCAATGGTAGAACTTTTGCTTCCCAAGCAAATAGCGTGGGTTCGATTCCCATCACCCGCTCCATTCCCCCCAATTTTCCCAATCAGTTTGCCATGGCCCTCATGCCACGGGCATGGCTTGCAAACGCCCACAAAAAAAGCACTTGGCGTTGCCGCTAAGTGCTTGATTTACTACCAAATCTGGTAGGCGCGATTGGACTCGAACCAAC
>NZ_JAMPXE010000033.1 GCF_023701345.1 Rhodoferax sp.
GCGGGGATTGCCGGGGGCCGATTTCTGGGCGTGTGACAGTATGAGGCCCCCGGCAATCCCCGCCCCGGCGCCGCACAGTCAACAAATTAGTCAAGAGCAGGAGCCCACCAAAAACCTGACGCTGACGGGCCTCTACAACGTGCTCGAAGCGCTCAAGGAAGGCCGCAACCTCACAGCCAAAGAAAAACAGATTCATACCCAGGGTTTGGTTGGCGTGCTCAAGGACCTGCACGACGATCTGGATGCCACCGTGCTGCAGGCCTACGGCTGGACCGACCACCCCGATGCACAAGAACTTCTGGTGCGTCTGGTGGCGCTGAATGCACGCCGCGCCGCCGAGGAAAAGGCAGGCCTAGTGCGCTGGCTGCGGCCAGAGTTTCAAAACCCGAGCGTCAAAGCCAGTGCTGATTTACCGTCAATTCAGGCGCAACAAACTGATCTGGCACTCGATGCGCCTGCACCTGATGCGAACTTGGTCAAAGCTCAAAAAGCCGCGCCAGCCAGCACTGGCATCGAACCCCAGGCCTGGCCAGCCACCCTGCCCGACCAGGTGCGTGCCGTGGCCGCCGTGCTGGCCGGCGCCCCCGCCGCGCTGTCGCTGGAAGCCATCGAAGCCCGCTTCAAAAGCCGTGGCGCCTGGAAGAAAAGCCTGCCCCGCATTCTGGACACGCTGGAGGCGCTGGGTCGTGCGCGGCGCGAGGCTGATGGCTGGCGCGGCTGAGTCAAAGCACCGCTTCCAGGCCTTTGCGGTCCAGCAAATTGAGCAGTTTTAGCGACGGACCACTTGGATGTTTCTCACCAATTTCCCATTTCCGAACCGTTGACAAGCTTGTATTGAGCACGGCAGCCAACACGGCCTGGCTCAATTGAAGGTGGTCACGCAGCGCACGGATTTTTTCGCTGTCGTAATCAGGAACGGGGTCAAGACAAAGCGCATCAAACTTGTGCATATTGCGCTTGTCAATAAAGCCCAGTCGATGAAGATCACTGGCAGTCTCGTGGACAGCATGGAGAATTGGGCTCTTGGCTTTAGCTTTTGTTGTCATGGCAAATTTCCTGTAGTGAGCCGTCCGCAACGGCTTCGTTGATCTGTTGACCTGTGATAGTCAACAACTCTGCAGCGATACCTTTCAATGCTTCCAGTTCATCGTCTGCAATGTTGGCGCGGTCATTTTTTCAAAGCCGTAGACAAAAAACCAGCGGTTCCCTCTATTGGTTGCAACCAGTGTTCTGGCACCGCCGCGCTTGACACGCCCGGCGAGCCCGACGCGCTTCTTGACAACGCCACCACCCAAGTCGGCGTCAATCAAACCTTGCAGCAATTCGGACACCGCAGCGCAGAGCGTGTTGTCTTTCAACTCTGTTTTGCGCATCCATCTGCTGAAATAACGGGTTTTGAATACTTGGCTCATCCATGAATTATGCCACCTAGTGGCATAGTTAACAACACTCCTATATGCACGCCTACATGCGTCTGACCGTGAACCCTTGCAGGCCGTGACGCACAGCGAGTGGCGGACAACGCAGGGTATCGACATGAGTTCCCCAAGCTGGAACCATGTTTCCACGAAAAACCCCCGAGCTGCGTACAATCAAGCTACTTTTGTAGTAAACCGATCAGGAGCACACCATGGGCATGCCAGTACGCATTGACGACACCCTGTACAACCAGGCGCGGGCGCAAGCCCAGGCGGAACGGCGCACCATTGCGGGTCAGATTGAGTTTTGGGCCATCGTGGGGCGCACCGCGCTAGACAACCCCGACCTGCCGATTGACTTTGTCCGCGACTTGATCGTGGCGCGGGCTGAAGAGCCATCGCTGTCGAGTGAGTTTGTTCCCGAAGGCCGTCGCAATTGATGACCGCAAGCTTGCGGGTGATTCAAAGCGCCTCGTTCAGGCGCGCTTACAAACGCTTGCATCCCAATCAAAAAGCCGATGTGGATGATGCTGTGACGGCCATCGTGCGGGATCCCACCCTGGGTGAAGCCAAAAGGGGAGATTTGGCAGGCGTTTTCGTTTACAAGTTTGCATGTAACGGGCAACTGACTTTGCTTGCCTATGAATACGATCCCGACTCACGCAAGCTGCTTTTGTTGGGCTCGCATGAAAACTTTTACCGTGACCTGAAAAAGGGCTAGAGAGCTGATCGGCCGCCAGGCAGCAGGCTGTAGGGCTTGCGGCTGCAACGACTTGAGGCTATACCCCGCAGTCCAAGCAGTTGATCAAGCTGTACCTTCGCCTTGGGTTGGTGGGTTCAATAGTCGGGCCACCGCCAGCATGCGCGCATCGTCCTGCGCGTTGCGCTGGGCGTGCGTCATGCGACTGACGCCACGGGGTACAGGCAAAGGGTTAGGCAGCATGGCATCAAGCACACGGCCGCGCTGCCACGCCTCTTCAGGCGTGGCGGGCGACTGGTTTAGCCCCAAGTTTTTGTGTCCGACGATGCGCATGGGGCACAGTATCGCAAATATCGCAAATCACGCGAAGCTGAACTGCCCCGGCGCCCGGATCGGGTCGACATCGACGTGGATGGTGTCTTTGGGCGCAAATTTGCCTTCAAGCAGCAGCTTGGACAGCGGGTTTTCCAGCCGCTGCTGAATGGCGCGTTTGAGCGGCCGGGCACCAAACACCGGGTCGAAGCCCACCTTGGCCAGCTCGGCCACGGCGGCCTCGCTCACCACCAGCCCCAGCTCCATGTGCTCCAGGCGAGCTTGCAGCACCGCCAGCTGGATGCGGGCAATGTCGGCGATGTGGCTGGCGTCGAGCGAATGGAACACCACGGTCTCGCCAATGCGGTTCAGGAACTCGGGGCGGAAATGGTTCTTCAGTTCACCGGTCACCGCTTCCTTGACGTCCTCGTAGTCCTGGCCCACCATGGCCTGGATCATCTGCGAGCCGATGTTGCTGGTCATCACGATCACCGTGTTCTTGAAGTCCACGGTGCGGCCCTGGCCGTCGGTCAGGCGGCCGTCGTCGAGCACCTGCAGCAGCACGTTGAAGACATCGGGGTGGGCTTTTTCGACCTCGTCGAGCAGCAGCACGCTGTAGGGTTTGCGGCGCACGGCCTCGGTCAAATAACCGCCCTCCTCGTAACCCACGTAGCCCGGCGGCGCACCGATCAGGCGCGCCACCGAATGTTTCTCCATGAACTCGCTCATGTCGAGGCGCACCAGATGGTCCTCACTGTCAAACATGAAGCCGGCCAGCGCCTTGCAGAGCTCGGTCTTGCCGACACCCGTCGGGCCGAGGAACAGAAAGGAACCTGTAGGACGGTTCGGGTCGCTCAGACCCGAGCGTGAACGCCGGATGGCGTTGGCCACCGCGCTGATGGCCTCGTCCTGGCCGACCACGCGCTGGTGCAGCTTGCCTTCCATCTGCAGCAATTTGTCGCGTTCGCCCTGCATCATTTTGCTCACCGGAATGCCGGTGGCGCGGCTCACCACTTCGGCAATTTCCTCGGCACCGACTTGCGTGCGCAGCAGGCGCGGCGCGGCGCCTTCGGCGCGGTTGGTCTCCTTGTCCTGGGCCTCCTTGAGATGTTTCTCCAGCTCGGGCAGCTTGCCGTATTGCAGCTCGGCCACCTTGTTGAAGTCGCCCTTGCGGGTGAATTCCTCGATCTGGAACCGGAGCTGGTCAATCTGCTCGCGCAGGTCGCCACTGCCTTGGGCGCTGGCTTTTTCTGCCTTCCAGATTTCATCAAGGTTGGCAATTTCCTTTTGCAGGCTGGTAATTTCCTCGTTGATCAAGTCCAGCCGTTTGCGCGAGGCCTCGTCCTTTTCCTTCTTGACCGCTTCACGCTCGATCTGCAACTGGATCAGGCGCCGGTCCAGCTTGTCCATGACCTCGGGCTTGGAATCCATTTCGATCTTGACCTTGCTGGCCGCCTCGTCGATCAGGTCGATGGCCTTGTCGGGCAAGAAGCGGTCGGTGATGTAGCGGTGGCTCAGTTCGGCCGCCGCCACGATGGCCGGGTCGGTGATGTCGACGTTGTGGTGTTTTTCGTAGCGCTCTTTCAGGCCGCGCAGGATGGCAATGGTGGCCTCCACCGTCGGTTCACCAACCAGAATTTTCTGGAAACGGCGCTCCAGTGCGGCATCTTTTTCGATGTATTTGCGGTACTCGTCGAGCGTGGTCGCGCCCACGCAGTGCAACTCGCCACGCGCCAGCGCGGGTTTCAGCATGTTGCCGGCGTCCATCGCGCCCTCGGCCTTGCCGGCGCCGACCATGGTGTGCAACTCGTCAATGAAAACAATGGTCTGGCCTTCGTCCTTGGCCAGGTCTTTGAGCACGTTTTTCAGGCGCTCCTCGAACTCGCCACGGAACTTGGCACCGGCCAGCAGCGAGGCCATGTCCAGGCTCAGCACGCGTTTGCCCTTGAGCGACTCGGGCACCTCGCCGGCCACGATGCGCTGCGCCAGGCCTTCCACAATCGCGGTCTTGCCGACACCGGGTTCACCAATCAGCACCGGGTTGTTCTTGGTACGGCGCTGCAGCACCTGGATGGCGCGGCGAATTTCGTCGTCGCGGCCGATCACCGGGTCGAGCTTGCCCTGACGCGCGCGCTCGGTCAAGTCGAGGCAGTATTTTTTGAGCGATTCGCGCTGGTCTTCGGCGTCGGCGCTGTCCACGTTCTGGCCGCCGCGCACCGCCTCGATGGCGGCCTCCAGGCTCTTGCGCGTCAGGCCGTTGGCGCGCGCCATGTCGCCCAGGGCGCCCTTGGCATCGGTCACGGCCAATAAAAACAGCTCGCTGGCAATGAACTGGTCGCCGCGCTTGAGCGCTTCTTTCTCGGTGGCCTGCAGCAGTTTGGCCAGCTCGGGGTTCACCTGCACCTGCGCCTGGCCGGTCACTTGCGGCAGGCGTTTGACAGCGGCTTCGGCCGCCGCCAACAAGCCAGTCACATTGACACCAGCCCGCTGCAACAGTGCTTTCGGACCATCGGTTTGTTTGAGCATGGCCACCAGCAGGTGCACCGGCTCGATGTAGGCGTGGTCCTGGCCCAGCGCCAGGCTTTGCGCGTCGCCCAGGGCTTCCTGGAATTTGGTGGTCAATTTATCTTGTCGCATGAGAGTTCCCTCTAGATTGGATTGTTCAGGAGATGAGGCCAAAGCACCCCATTTCAAGCCTGCGCCTGCTACAGTTGCCCTCAATTTTGGTCAATAGGCGGACTGTCCGCCTGCCCCCGTGAACACAACTCCCATCCATCACTACGAAAATTTTCCGGTGGCCTCCCTGTTGTGCCCGCCGCGCCTGCGTCCGGCCATTGCAGCCATCTACCACTTTGCCCGCACTGCCGATGACCTGGCCGACGAAGGCGATGCCAGCGCCGCGCACAGGCTGACCGCGCTGGCGCAGTACCGTGCTGACCTGCTGGCCATTGCCAACGGCCAGGCGCACAGCGGCCAATGGCCGCAGGTGTTTGAGCCCATGCGCGGGGTGTTGCATGATTTTCATTTGCCCGTGCCCCTGCTGGGCGACCTGCTTGATGCCTTTGCGCAAGACGTTCGCTACACCGCAGAACGGCGCCGCTACCGGGACGATGCCGAGCTGCTGGACTACTGCACGCGCTCGGCCAACCCGGTGGGGCGCCTGCTGCTGCACCTGTACGGCATCAGCGACGCGCTGTCGCTGGAGCAGAGCGACCAGATTTGCAGCGCCTTGCAGCTCATCAACTTCTGGCAGGACGTCTCAAGCGACGTGGCGCGCGGGCGCTGGTACCCGTCGCAGCAAGCCATGGCCGCGCATGGCGTGAGTGACGTCGACCTGCAAACCGACAGTGCTTCGGAGAATGCACGGCGCTTGATTGCCGCTTACGCCAACTCGGCCCGGGCATTGATGCAAGCCGGCGCGCCGCTGGCCTGCCGCATCCCGGGCCGGGCGGGCTGGGAGCTGCGGCTGGTGGTGCAAGGCGGCCTGCGCATGCTGGACAAGATCGAGGCGCTGGACTTTGCCACCTGGCGCAGCCGGCCCAAACTGACGGGGTGGGATGCACCCCTGCTGGCGTGGCGCGCCGTGTGGATGCGCCAGCGATAAACCACCTTCACCTTGACCCATCATCAGCTCATGAAACAACGCGCTCACAAGCCCCTGTCACAGGAAATTGAACTCAAACTGTGGCTGCCAAACCCTGATCCGTCGGCCCTGGCCAAGCGGCTGGCGCGCGCACCCGTGCTGGCGCGGCGCAAGCCATCGCAGCAATTATTGAACAATATTTACTTCGATACGCCGGATCAGCAATTGCGCCAGCAGCAAACCGCCTTGCGACTGCGCTGCGTTGACAACGGGGCGGGCACACAGTGGCTGCAAACGCTCAAAACAGGCGCCAACGACTCATCTGCTTTGAGCCGGCGTGGCGAATGGGAAACGCCTGTTGCGGGTGCCCGGCTGGAGCGCCATGCGCTTGATGCCACACCCTGGCCAAAGATTGACCCCGATGGCCGCCTGTTTGCCTCCCTGGTGCCGTGTTTTGCAACGGTTTTTCAAAGAACCCTCTGGTTGGTGCGCCGCCGCGATGGCAGCGTGGTCGAGGTGGCGCTGGATGTCGGCTACCTGGAAGCGGACGGCCGGCGCGCGCCCATCTGCGAACTGGAGCTTGAGCTCAAGGCTGGCCAGCCAGCGGCCCTGTTTGACGTCGCCCGTGACATTGCGGTCACGGTTGCCGTGCTTCCGGCCAGCCAGAGCAAGGCCGAGCGCGGTTTTCTGCTGGCACAGGGCGACCTGCATCAGCCGCTGGGCGCCCAGTCCCCCGGCTTGTCTGCCAAGCTGTCAGCGGTGTTGCTGGCCCACACGGTGTTGCGCGAAATGTTCACCCAATTCACCACCAACCTGAACGCCTTGCGAACGTCGGACGACCCCGAGCTGGCGCACCAGGCACGAATCGGCTGGCGGCGCTTCAAAAGCGGCCTGCAACTGTTCAGAAATATCCTGGCCGACACCCCGCCGCCCTCCCGGGAAGCACTGCGTCCGCTGCTGTCGTGCCTGAGCGAACTGCGCAACCTGGATGTTGCCCTGAGCGAGACGCTGCCGCCGCTGGCAGCCGTTTATGCGATGGGAGACGGGCAACGCGCCCAAGCCTGGCAAGCCCTGATGCTGGCCCTGGCGCAAACCACCGAAATCCAGCGCAAGGCGGTTCGCTACGCATTGCAGGAAGCCACGGTTGGCGCCTGTTTGCTGGCCATCACGCAATGGCTGGAAAGCCTGCCCGCCACGGCAAAGAACGAGCACGCCCACAAAGGCGCCCTGCGCCATTGGGCCAAACGCCGGGTGCGGCAATGGAATGCACAACTGGAACAGGCGCAACAAAACGCCACCACCCCCGAGGGCTTGCACCGCGTCCGGATCCTCGCCAAACGTCTGCGCTACGGCACGCAGGCCCTGCACAACCTGTTGCCCAGCCGGCTGGCCAAGCAGTGTTCCCGGCAGGCCACCGAGCTTCAGACAAACATCGGTGCCACGCGTGACCTGTCGCAAGCGGCAGTGCTGGTGGCCCAGGTGGCGTTGGACCGTGGCGTGGCGGAGTTTTTGCGCGGTGTGGCGGTGGGGGCCTCTCTTTCCGGCGCGTAATCAGCTGGCTCGTTCCTGTTTAAACTCGGACGCAATTCCTCAAATCGCCCATGACTCCCCAAGACTACGTCCAGCAAAAGGCCGCCGCCTCAGGCAGCAGCTTTTATTACGCTTTTTTGTTTTTGCCTGCGCCCAAGCGCGCCGCCATCACCGCCTTTTATGCCTTTTGCCGCGAAGTGGACGATGTCGTCGACGACATGGTCGACCCGGGCGTGGCCGCCACCAAGCTGCAATGGTGGCGCACGGAGGTAGCGCAGGCGTTTGCCGGCACGCCCAGCCACCCGGTCATGCAAGCGCTGCTGCCGCTGGCGGCCAGTTACCAAATCGAACAGCGCCACCTGCAAGCCGTCATCGAGGGCTGCCAGATGGACCTCAACCAGACCCGCTACCTGGACTACGCGGGCCTGCAAAATTATTGCCACCTGGTGGCCGGCGTGGTGGGCGAAGTGGCGGCGCAGATTTTTGGCCAGACCGATCCCCAGACCACCCGGTACGCCCATACCCTGGGGCAGGCGCTGCAGCTCACCAACATCATTCGCGATGTCGGCGAAGACGCCCGGCGCGGCCGCATTTACCTGCCGGTCAACGAACTGAAACAGTTCGGTGTGACGGCGCAGGAGATTTTGAACGGTACTTACTCAGACCGTTTTACCGCGCTGATGCGCTTTCAGGCCGAGCGTGCCCAGGGCCTGTACGACCAGGCGCTGGCGCTGCTGCCCGCAGCGGATTGCCGTGCGCAAAAACCCGGCCTGATGATGGCCAGCATTTACCGCGCCCTGCTCGCCGAGATCGAGCGCGACAACTTTGCCGTGCTGCACCAGCGCATCAGCCTGACGCCCTTGCGCAAGCTCTGGCTGGCCTGGAAAGTGCAGGCGCTGGGCCGCCTGTGAAAGTTGCCATCATCGGTGCCGGCTGGGCCGGTTTGAGCGCGGCAGTCAAAGCCACCGGGGCCGGCCACCACGTCACCATTTTCGAAGCCGCCCATGCCCTCGGTGGCCGGGCCAGAGCCTTGCCCGGCAGCCCTGCCCGGGTCCTGCCGAACGGCTCACCGATGGCACTCGACAACGGCCAGCACATCCTGATCGGGGCCTACACCGACACCCTGGCGTTGCTGCGCCTGGTCGGCATTTCCCCCGAAGCCGCGCTGCTCGAACTGCCGCTGACGCTGCAGTTCCCCGACGGCCTGGGCCTGAAGTTTGCCAATTGGCCGACGCCGCTGGACGCGCTGGGCGGCATCCTGCAGGCGCGCGGCTGGTCGCTGGCCGACAAGTGGGCGCTGCTGCGTGCGGCGCTGGGCTGGCAACTCCAGGGATTCAGCTGCGCCGACCAGCTTTCGGTGGCTGACCTGTGCCAGCGCCTGACGCCCAGAATCAGGGCCGAACTGATCGAGCCCCTGTGTGTTTCGGCACTCAACACCCCGCCCGGACAAGCCAGCGCCCAGGTGTTTTTGCGCGTCATGCGTGACGCCCTGTTTGGCGTGCCGGGCGGCTCGCGCCTGCTGCTGCCCAAGGTCGACCTGAGCACCTTGTTTCCTGACGCTGCAGCACACTGGCTGGGTGAACGTGGCGCACAACTCAAGCTGGGGCAGCGCATCACATCACTGCACACACAAGGCGCGCAATGGCAGGTGCAGGCAGAGCTGTTTGACGCGGTGATTCTGGCCACTGCGGCCTCCCAGGCAGCCCAGCTGCTGACACAAGCTTTGCAAGACGAACCGCAAAACAGCGGGGCTGAAGTGGCCGGGTGGATTCGCTTGGCACAGGCCCTGCACCATGAAGCCATTGCCACCGTTTATGCCTGGGCGCCGCAGGCTGCCCTGCCCCGGGCCATGCTGGCCTTGCGCAGCAACGCGCAGCAGCCAGCGCAGTTTGTCTTTGATCGGGGCCAGTTGGGTGGCCCGGCAGGCTTGCTGGCTTTTGTGGTGAGCGCCGCCCGGGGCGAACGTGCCACGCTGCAGGCACAGGTGCTGGCGCAGGCCCGGGCCCAACTCGGCCTGGACTTGCAAGCGGTGCAAACGGTCGTTGAAAAACGCGCCACCTTTGCCTGCACCCCGGCGCTGCAGCGGCCGCCGCCCGCCATTGCGCCGGACCTGCTGGCCTGCGGCGATTACCTGGCCGGCCCCTACCCCGCCACGCTGGAAGCCGCCGTGCGCAGTGGCTGCGCTGCGGCGGCTCTGCTGTGACAACGACTCAACGAAAATAGCGAAATGAATCTACTCACCTCCCCCTTTGCCAAAGAGCCGCCGTTTCAGCACGGCCAGAAGCCGCGCACCGCCGTGCTGTACTGCAACCTGGGCACCCCCGACTCCCCCAGCACGCCCGATGTGCGGCGTTTTTTGAGCGAGTTCCTGGGCGACCCGCGGGTGGTCGAAGTGCCGCGTCTGCTCTGGCTACTGATCCTGCACGGCATCATCCTGCGCTTTCGGCCCGCCAAGTCCGGCGCCAAGTACGCCAGCATCTGGCTGCCCGAAGGTTCACCCCTGAAGATCTGGACCGAAAAGCAGGCCAAGTTGCTGCAAGGCTGGCTGGCCCAACGCGGTCACGACGTGCAAGTGCGTTATGCCATGCGTTATGGCAGCACATCCATCGCCTCCCAGCTCGACCAGCTCAAGGCCGAGGGAACGACCCGCGTGCTGATCGTGCCGGCCTACCCGCAGTATTCGGCCACCACCACCGCCAGCCTGTTTGATGCGGTGTATGACTGGGCCGGCAAGGTGCGCAACCTGCCTGAACTACGTTTTATCAACCGCTACCATGACGACGCCCGCTACATAGCGGCCTTGGCCGGGCGGGTGCGGCACCACTGGCAGGTCAATGGCCGACCCGATGTGCTGCTGATGAGCTTTCACGGCGTGCCCGAGCGCACCCTGCACCTGGGCGACCCCTACCACTGCGAATGCTTCAAGACAGCGCGCTTGCTGGCCGAGCAGTTGGGCTTGTCCAAAGCGCAATACAAGGTGAGTTTTCAGTCGCGCCTGGGCCGGGCCAAATGGCTGCAACCCTATACCGAGCCGACCCTGATCGCCATGGGCAAAACCGGGGTCAAACGGGTCGATGTGCTGTGCCCGGCCTTTACCAGCGACTGTCTGGAAACGCTGGAAGAGATCAACATGGAAGGACGCGAGGCGTTTCTGCATGCCGGCGGCCAGGAGTTTCATTACATCCCCTGCCTCAACGACGACCCCGCCTGGATCACCGCACTGTGCGACATCACCCAGCAACACCTGCAGGGCTGGCCGACCCAGGCTGCGCCAGATGCCGCTGCTTTGGCCGCCTCCAGGGCGGCAGCACTGGCGCTGGGTGCCAGGCAATAAAGCCACGCCCTCAGTAACACAGACAGCAGCGCATTTACTTTTCATGTTTAATACAGCCTCATTTCGAGCATTCCAACCTGAGCAAAACCTGCATGGATGACCCGACCCGCCCGACCCTGTTGATTGTGGACGACTCGCCAGAAAACCTGTTTGTGCTGAGTGAGTTGCTGCAGCCGCATTACCGGGTACTGGCCGCCAACCACGGCGAACGCGGCCTGCAGGTGGCCCGCAGCGAGCCACGACCCGATCTGATTTTGCTTGACGTGATGATGCCGGGCATGAACGGCTACCAGGTGTTGCAGGCACTGCAGGCTGACGCGCTCAGCGCCAGCATCCCGGTCATTTTCCTGACCGCACTCTCCAGCCCGAGCGAGGAAGAGCGGGGCCTGAGCCTGGGCGCCGTGGACTACATCACCAAACCCATCACGCCGGCCATTGTGCTGGCCCGGGTGCGCACCCAGTTGCAGGCCAAGCAGGCACGCGACTGGCTCAAGGATCAAAATACCGCGCTGGAAGCCGAAGTGGCCCGGCGCATGGCCGAGAACGACCTGACCCAGCAGGTGAGCATCCGCGCCCTGGCGCACCTGGCCGAAACACGCGATCCCGAAACCGGCAAACACCTGGCGCGGACCCAGGGCTATATGGCACTGCTGGCCGATCGGCTGAAAGCGCATCCCCGCTTTCAGCACACACTGACGCCCCGCTGTATCAGCCTGCTGACACGCTCGGCCCCCATGCATGACATCGGCAAAGTCGGCATCCCCGACCACATTCTGAACAAGCCCGGCAAACTCACGGCACCTGAGTGGACCATCATGCAAACCCATGCCAAACTGGGCAGCGATGCGATTGAGCTGGCCGAACAGGACATCGAAAGACCATTGGAATTTCTGACCCTGGCCAAGGAAATTGCCCACTGGCACCACGAAAAATGGGACGGCACGGGTTACCCCGACCAACTGGCGGGCGATGCCATTCCCGTCTCCGCCCGCCTGATGGCCATTGCCGATGTGTTCGACGCCCTGATCTCGGCGCGGGTGTACAAACCGGCGTTCTCCTTTGACGCCGCGCGGGAACTCATCGCCGAGCAGCGTGGCAGGCATTTTGATCCCGATATGACAGATGCCTTTCTGGTCCATTTTGCGGCTTTCGTTGCCATTGCCTTGCAACACCGCGACGACCAGGCCAGTGCCTGAACGGCTATCGGCACCATGCTTCACACCATGCGAGCTGCTCAACACACGCCCAACCAGGTGGCGTTGAAAATCGCCCTGAGTTATGCCACTTTTGCCGTGTTATGGATTGTCTTTTCTGACCAGCTGCTGGCCTGGCTGACCAATGACCCGGCCGATATCGTCAAATTCAGTACCCTCAAGGGGGGTGTCTTTGTGCTGGTGACCACCAGCTGGCTGTTTGTCCTGAGCCGGCGCTGGCTGCACAAGTCAACCCATGCGTTACGGCACGAGCAGCACACCATTGCCCAGTTGGCCCGGCGCACCCAGGCGTTGCTGGACTTGCCCGCTGCCGCCGAAACCATGGACGAGCCCGGCTTCATGCAACATGGTCTGGACGTCGCCGAACAACTCACCGGCAGCCAGATTGGTTTTATCCACTTTGTCAACGAAGACCAGGAAAGCATTGAGATGGTGACCTGGTCCAGTGGCACGCTGGCGCATTACTGCAGCGCCGCCTTTGACAGCCACTACCCCATCCAGCAGGCCGGCATCTGGGCCGATGCACTGCGCCAACGACGCGCCGTGGTGTTCAACGACTATCCCCATGCCACCGGCAAACACGGCCTGCCCGAAGGACACGCCCCGTTGCAACGCTTGATCAGCGTGCCGGTGATGGAGGGTGGCCTGGTGCGCATGATGGCCGGCGTCGGCAACAAGCCAGCGCCCTACAACGACACCGACACCGAAACGGTGCGGCTGGTCGCCGAGGCCATCTGGCGCATCGTGCACCTACGCCGCGCCGATGCCGCTTTGCAACGCAGCGAAGCCCTTTACAAAACCATGTTTGACAGCAATCCGCTGCCGATGTGGGTCTATGACCTGCAGACGCTGGCGTTTATGGCGGTGAACGACGCGGCCGTGGCGCAATACGGCTACAGCCGCGCGGAATTTCTGGCCATGACACTGCGCGACATTCGGCCAGCAGAAGATGTGCCGCGAATGCTTGACAACATTGCCCCGGACCGCAAAATGGGTGAACGCTGGCGGCACCGGCACAAAAACGGCGACATTCGACTGGTAGAAATCACCTCGAACCCCCTCACTTTTATGGATCGTGCGGCAAAACTGGTACTTGCCTATGACGTCACCGAGCGCGAAAAAACACAAGAACAGTTGCGCAAGTTGTCACAGGCCGTGGCACAAAGTCCCGAGAGCATCATCATCACCAACCTGAACGCCGAAATTGAATATGTCAACGAGGCGTTTGAGCGCACCACCGGTTACCTGACACAAGAGGTGATCGGTCAAAACCCGAACATCATGCAATCCGGCAAAACGCCCAAGCGCACTTACGAAGACTTGTGGGCGGCCATGACGCAAGGCCGGATGTGGAAAGGCGAGTTTTACAACAGGCGCAAGGATGGCAGCGAATACATTGAATTTGCCATCATCACCCCGTTGCGCCAGGAGGATGGCCGCATCAGCCACTATGTGGCGGTCAAGGAAGACATCACCGAAAAGAAACACATCGGTATTGAGCTCGACGGTTACCGCCATCACCTCGAAGAGCTGGTCGCGCAACGGACCCGGGAACTCACCGCAGCCCACCAGGAAGCGCAAGCAGCGAACCAGGCCAAAAGTGCCTTTCTGGCCAACATGAGCCATGAAATCCGCACCCCCATGAACGCCATCATGGGTTTGAGCCACCTGCTGCGCAGCGACAGCGCCAGCCCGGCGCAACTGGACAAACTCAACAAGATCGACAGCGCCTCCCGCCACCTGTTGAGCATCATCAACGATGTGCTGGACATCTCCAAAATTGAAGCCGGCAAAATCACGCTGGAGCAGCAACAGTTTCAGATCACCGAAGTGGTCGGCAATGTGCAGACCCTGATTGAACCCGACGCGCTGACCAAGGGCCTGGCCTTGCAGGTCGGCGGCGACGCATTGGCACTGTGGGTGCAGGCCGACGCCACCCGGCTGCGCCAGGCGTTGCTCAACCTGGCCAGCAATGCGATCAAGTTCACCCCCAAAGGCAGCGTCAGCATCGACGTCTCCCAGCTGGAACAGCAGGGTGAACAAGCCATCTTGCGCTTTCAAGTGAGTGACACCGGCATTGGCATGGATGAAGAAACCATGCAGCGGCTGTTCAAAAATTTTGAGCAGGGCGACGCCTCCACCACCCGGCGCTATGGCGGTACCGGTTTGGGGCTGGCCATTACCCGCAGCCTGGCGCAACTCATGGGGGGCGACGCCGGGGTGAGCAGCGTGCCGGGCCAGGGCAGCACGTTCTGGTTCACCGCCAGGGTCACGCTCAGCCACAGTCCGCAGCACTTGCTCTCCCCGCCACTGATCACGCAGGCAGGGCAACAACTGCTGGCCCGGCACCACGGCCAGCGTGTTTTACTGGTCGATGACAACCGCTTGAATCTGGAGGTGGCACAAGAACTGCTCAGCCATGCCGGCCTGCAGGTGAGCACCGCCAGCGACGGTCAGCAGGCGCTGGCGCGGGTAAGCGAACCAGGCGAACCCTATGACCTGGTCCTGATGGACCTGCAAATGCCGCTGATGGACGGTTTTCAGGCCACCCGCGCCCTGCGCGCCTTGCCCCAGGGGCAAACGCTGCCCATCATTGCGCTGTCGGGCAGCGCCTTTGCGCCCGACCGGCAGGCCGCCCGCGAAGCCGGCATGAACGACTTTGTCACCAAGCCGATCGAACCCGAAATCCTGTACGCCACCCTGCTGAACTGGCTGCCAACATCCGGCAGCGACAGCGCCGGCCCGGCCCGTGATGGCGTATTTGCCACATCGTCCGCAGAGGCCCGGAACCCTCCGGTCATGCCCGATGCAGGTCTGATGCAGCAGGTGCTGGCGCAGCTTGAAGACCTGCTGCGCCACAGCGATGCGGCGGCCTTGCACCTGTTCCAGCAACACAGTACGGATTTGGCGCTGGTACTGGGCGAAGACTTCAGCCCGCTGGCAAGCCAATTGCAGCAATTCGCTTTTGACGAAGCCTGCCAAACCCTGCGGCACAGGGTCAGATCAGACCCGACTTGAACAGGGTGGCACGCAGCGTGGCCAGGTCATTTTTCACAAATTGTGCAAACGCCGGGCCGCTGAGCAAGGCCGGTGTCCAGCGGTTCTTGCCCAAAGCCTGCAACCAGGCTTCGGACTGGGTGGCCCTGACCACCTTGTCGGTCAAGGCATCGCGCTGCGCCAGGGTGATGCCGGGCGCGCCATAGACGCCGCGCCAGTTGTCAATTTCAAACGCAATCCCCAGTTCCTTGAGTGTGGGTGCCGTGACACCTGGCAGACGCTGTGCCGACGTGACCGCCACCGCGCGCATCTTGCCGGCCTCGATATAAGGCGCAAACTCGCTGTAGCCACTGCCGCCCAGCGTCACAAAGCCGCCCAGAATGGCGGCCGCCGCCTCGCCCCCGCCACGAAAGGCCACGTAGTTGATGCGCGCCGGATTCACCCCCACAGCGCGCGCCATCATGGCTGCGGCAATGTGCTCGGTGGCGCCGCGCGAGCCGCCACCCCATTTGATGCTGCCCGGATTTTTTTTAAGCTGGGTCAGCACCTCGGCCAGGGTTTTGAACGGCGAATTGACCGGCACCACAAACACGTTGTATTCACTGGTGAGCCGGGCTATCGGCGTGGCGAGGGACAGGGACACCGGGGGTTTGCCGGTGATGATGCCGCCCAGCATGACCGCGCCCATCACCAGCAGGGCGTTCGGGTCGCCCCGGCTGGCATTGACAAACTGCGCCAGGCCCAGGGTGCCTGCAGCGCCCCCCTTGTTCTCGTAAATCAGCTTGTCAAAGGTCCCCACCTGCAGCAGCGCCTGGCCCAGGGCACGACCGGTCGAGTCCCAGCCGCCGCCCGGATTGGCCGGAATCATGATGCGGCCGCTGTCACCCGCCCCAGCCCGCCCCGGCAGGCTGCCGCCGACCGACAGCGCCAGCAGCGCTTTCAGGAAAGCAGCCCGGCGCATCAGGGACTCCAGAAATGGGTTGACATGTGCCCTATCATGCCCGAACAGCCTGTCAAGCGGCTGTCCGCTGGCATCAGGGAAAATACCAAGACAAAACCCGCAGTGTCAATCTGTTACAACCAGCTTTGTTCAACTTGCTTTTCCCTTATGCCACTGACGCCACCTGCCGCCCCGCCCAAGCCATCTCCCGTCGAAATTCACTGGCTGGAGGCCGGCTTGCCGTGCTCGGCCCGCTGGCGCTCCGAACGCGGCGCCGCGCCGGCACAGCGCGTGCTGCTGGTTGACGACACCACCCCCGCCGACAGCGCCTTCAAGATGGCCTGCGAGGGCACCGCCCTGCTCTGGCGCGGCGATTTTCAAAACGCCCGCCACCTGCTGCAGGCCATGGCCCGCCGGGCCGACCAGGTCACCCCCCGCAAGCGCAAGAAAACGCCACCAGCCATGCCATTGATCGAGGCCCTGAACCAGCACCGCCAGGCGCAGGCGCAGCGCGCCCGCCTGCTCGGCATGCTGCTGATCGAGGTCAACGCCGACTACAGCATCCCGCTGCGCCGCGCCCCCGACTTCAGGGCGGCCTGCACCGAAGCCTGGGGCGCGCCAGAACTGCCAGGTGACAAGTCGGTGGTGTCGCTGCGCGAGTTGCTGGGCATTCACAGCGCCCATGAATGGCAACGCGTCGGGGTGGAAATCCCGGCGCTTGGCGAACCGCCGCACAACCGCATTCACCCCCATTACGGCGTTTTTTCACCGATTCGGGGGGAATACCTCCAGTTGGTGGCCACCGCCCATTTGCCCAAGCCGCCCAAGGGCCAGGACCAGCTCACTGCCTTCGACATCGGCACCGGCACCGGGGTGCTGGCCGCCGTGCTGGCGCGCCGTGGTGTGGGCAAGATTGTGGCCACCGACACAGACCCGCGGGCGCTGGCCTGTGCCCGCAGCAACATCACGCAACTCGGACTTGAACCCCAGGTGAGCGTGGTCGAGGCTGACCTGTTTCCGCCTGGGCTGGCCTCGCTGATTGTCTGCAACCCGCCGTGGCTGCCGCTGCGACCGGGCTCGCCGCTGGAACGCGCGGTGTACGACGAAGATGGGCGCATGTTGCGTGGTTTCCTGCAAGGGTTGCGCGCCCACCTGGCGGCCAAGGGCGAGGGCTGGCTGATTTTGTCCAACCTGGCCGAACTGCTGGGACTGCGCACCCGTGACGACCTGCTGGCCCTGTTCGAGCGCAGCAACTTGCGCGTGGTGAGCCGTATCGATGCCAGGCCGCTGCACCCCAAGGCCAGCGATGCCAGTGACCCGCTGCACCAGGCGCGCGCCAAGGAAGTCACCTCGCTGTGGCGACTCGCGGCGCTGACGGTGTCCAACACCTGAGGGCCACCCGCATGAAGCTGCTGCTGGTCGAAGATGACGTCGCACTGCACACCACGCTCAGCCGCAGTCTGGGCCGTCTGGGCTGGGACATCGAGGTGTGCAGTGACGGCCGTGCCGCTTTAAGCCGCTGGCGCGCGCTGAACCCCGACGTGGTGATGCTCGACCTGACCCTGCCCGGACGTGACGGCCTGCATATCCTGGCGCAAGCGCGCGACGAAGGCCTGACCACACCGGTGCTGATATTGACCGCGCGCGGCATGGTGGGCGACCGGGTGCAAGGCCTCAACACCGGCGCGGACGACTACCTGTCCAAACCCTTCGACCTTGATGAGCTCGAAGCCCGGCTGCGCGCCCTGTACCGCCGCCACTCGGAAAACTATGCCGAGGCAACCACCGGCCCCGAGCTCAAAAGCGGCTTCAGCTACGACAAGGACAGCGGCGCCGTTTACCACGACGGGCAGGTGCTGGCGCTGCCACCACGCGAACTGGCGCTGTTGCAGGCGCTGCTGGCGCGCCCCGGCCAGGCGGTGGCCAAGGAGCGGCTGTTCGAGCTGGTTTTTCCGGGGCAGGACGAGGTGCAGTTCGAGGCCATTGAAGTGGTGGCCTACCGCCTGCGCAAAAAACTGCACAACACGGGCGCCGTGCTGACCACCCTGCGGGGCCTGGGTTATTTGCTGAAACTGCCCGCATGAAAAAAGCGCCCGGCCCGTTCTCACGGCGGCTGTCCTTGCGCAGCTACCTGATGCTGGGCATCCTGTTGCCGGTGGCCCTGTTCATTGTGGTCGACACGGTGGTTTTGTACCGGCAGGCGCTGGCGGCGGTCAACACCGCCTACGACCGCAGCCTGCTGGCCTCGGCCAAGGTGATCGGCGAACACATCACTGCCAGGGGAGATGCCGATGCCGCCCGTCTCGAGGCCTCCGTGCCCTATGCCGCGCTGGAAGTGTTCGAGGCCGACAACCGCAGCCGCATGATTTACCGCATCTCCAACACCGCCGGCGAGCTGATCGACGGCTTTGAAGATTTGCGCGTCTGGCAGGGGCAATTGCCCGCCCAGGGACCCTATGCCGCGCTGGTGGACTTTTATGACGACACCTACCGCGGTGATGACGTGCGCGTCGCCGTGCTGCTGCAACCCATTGCCATGCAGCAGGCCCGCGCCATGGCGGTGGTACAGGTGGCTGAAACCCTGGAACTGCGGCACACCCTGGCACGCCAGATTTTGTTTGACACGCTGTGGCGACAGCTGGCGCTGGTCAGCGTGATTGCGCTGGTGGTGTTTGTCGTGGTGCAGCGCGCCACCCGGCCGGTGCGACGCCTGAGCACGCTGATGCAGGAGCGCCGGGCGGACGACCTGACCCCCCTGCAGATGGTGGACGCTCCGGTGGAACTGTTGCCGCTGATGGAGGCCACCAACACCACCATGCGCCGCCTGCACCACCTGCTCGACAACCAGAAACGTTTTGTGCGCGACACCTCCCACCAGTTGCGCACGCCGCTGGCGGTGCTCAAGGTACAGGTGCAATCGGCCCTGCGCGGCGACGTGGATGCCACCCAGGGTTTGACGGAAATCAGCCACACCGTGGAGCGAGCCACCCAGTTGGCGAACCAGATGCTGGCACTGGCCAAGGTGGCGCAACTGGCACAGGAACAAGCCACCGAATCGGTCGACTGGGCCGGCATTTTGCGGGAGGTGGCGCTGGACTTATCGCCGCTGATCGCCGACAAGTCGCTCGACTTCGAGATCGACACCGTGCCCGCCCCGATCCAGACCCACGCCTGGATGCTGCGCGAGCTGTCGCGCAACCTGCTGCACAACGCCATCCGCTACAGCCCCGGGCAAGGCAGGCTTCGGGTGCGCCTGTTGTGTGACGCCAACCATGCGGCATTGGTCATCAGCGACAGCGGCCCGGGCATCAGCGAGGAGCTGCGCAAACGGCTGTTTCAACCGTTCTCAGCCGGCCAGGTGCACAGCGGCAGCGGCCTGGGGCTGGCCATTTGCCTGGAGATCACCCAAGCCCTGGGCGGTCAGATCGAGCTGGTCAACCGCAGCCATCACGGCCAGATCGACGGACTCGATACCACGGTGCGCCTGCCCCTGGCGGCACCTCCGGCAGCGTTGACGACCAAACCGCACACCTGAAAAACCAAGTCACTACGGCCATCCCAATCTGTCAGAACAAAAGACCGGCGGGCATTCGCATCCCCAATACTTTGTCCATCAACAGCTGGAAGCTACCCACAATGACCAAGGCCGTCACGGCATACAGGGCCAGTTCACGGACACTGGGCCGCTCAAACGAGGCGATCGCCGTCAGAACCAAAAAGGCAAGCAGACTGGTGACAAAAAAGCCGATGTAAGGCAGCAGCAGCGCCCAGATCACCATCGCCACGATGATTGCGAGCCGCCTCGCGCTTGAGGGTTTCACTTCACCAGGCACCTCGGCTTTTGCAGGCGCCTTCGATCGGCCAAGCTGGAAAGCAAACAACATGACCGACAGCAGAACCAGCGCGGCCGACAAAGCGCCGGGGAAAACCGAACCCATGGCGGACATGTCTTTGGTTTGCACATAAGCCGACACCCCGAGGCCAACAAACAGTCCACCAAAAAGCATGGCGGGAACGTCCCGGTACTTGACCGGCACCGCGGACTTGACCACGGTGTCGGTGGCCTCGACCACAGCGGCTCTGCGACGGCGGCTGAGCAAACCGGCAATCAGCGGGTAGAACAAGGTCAGCAAGGAAAACGCAATGATGGCCATGCTGATCGGCCGCCCGAAGAACATGGCTGCGATCGAATTGGTCGCGTTGCCAATCATGTAAGACTGCACAAAGCCCTGCTCGGCGATCTGCCCCAGCACCAGTCCCAGCACGATGGGCGACGGTGCAAAGCCGTAGCGCTGCATGATCCAGGCCAGCACGCCCAGCACCAGCATCACCTGCATGTCATGCGTGTTGCTGTGGATGGCAAAGCTGCCCAAAATGGTCAAAAAAGCCACGGTGGGCACCAGCAGGGACTTGGGGATGCGCACAATGGATTTGTAGGCGTAACGGCCCAGCAGCAAACCCACCGGCAGCATCAGGACCGTGGCAATAAGCAGGCCAAACATGAAGGTGTACACCACGTTGCCTTGTTCGTTGAACAGGCTCGGACCGATCTTGAGACCCTGCACCAGCAGCGCGCCCAGAATGATGGCGTCGGGCGGCGTGCCGGGAATGCCCAGCACCAGCGTCGGAATAAAGCCGCCACCCACCGTCGCATTATTGGAAGATTCGGTCGCGAGGACACCGTTTGGCTCGCCCTTGCCAAAGCGTTCCGGGTGCTTCGACGCACGACGCGCCTCCGAGTAGGCAATCAGGCCGGCAATGGAGCCACCCGCCCCGGGCAGGATACCGACCGCCGTGCCAATCACTGAACTTCTGATCAAGTTGAACTTGTTGGTCCAACTGATGCGCAGCGCTTCAGGCAAGCGGTAGCCCCGCGTATCCTCCAGCACCGACAGGTGCGGTGCCTTGGTGGCCACCAGGTCAATGACCACGGGGATGCAATACAGGCCGATCAAGGCCGAGGTGATGTCGATACCGCCCAGCAAGATCTGGGAATCCATCGTGTAGCGCACGTCACCACCGACCACGGCCACGCCGATGGTGGACATCAGCAGGCCCAGACAGGCACCGATCAGGCCCTTGACGGTGTTGCCCACCGACAGCGCCGAGATCAGCGTCAGCCCGAAAATCGCCAGCCAGAAGTACTCGGTCGGGCCAAAAGCCAGCGCTACATTGGCCAGCGGCGGCGCCAGCAAAATCAGCGTCAGGGCACCGACGAGGCCACCAAACACCGAGGCGATCGTGGCCAGCGTCACAGCCAGACCGCCATCACCCCGCTTGGCCATCGGGTAACCGTCAAAGGTGGTGGCGATCGACGAGGGTGTGCCCGGGGTATTGACCAGAATGGCGGAAAAGGCACCACCATAGATGGCACCGGTGTAGATGGCACCCAGGGCGATCAGCCCCGATGCCGGCGCCATGGCAAAAGTGAATGGCACCAGAATGGCCACTGCCATGGTCGCCGACAGGCCCGGCAGGGCCCCGATGATGGTGCCCAGCGTCACCCCAGCCAGCGCCAGCAGCAGGTTGAAGGGCGTCAGTGCATCGATCAGGTAGCTGAGGATTTCCATGGCAAGGCCTTTTTTGGATTACTGCTTTTTGATGCCAAGCTTCTCAGCCAGCGCGGCGTATTCCTTTTTCTTCTCGGCCATGAACTTGGGCATGTCCTTGTAGGTGACGTCCGTCAGAACAAAGCCGCCGTCCTCCATTTTCTTTTTGAAAGTGGGCTCGACATTGATGCCGCTGATGATGTCGGACACCTTTTGGCGAATGTCCTCAGGCGTTGACTTGGGCACCGACAGGCCGCGGTAGGCGCCGCCGACCAGGTCGTACCCGAGTTCACGGAAGGTCGGCACATCCGGGAAGGCGGGCATGCGCTTCTCCGACGCAACCGCCAGCATGCGCATCTTGTCGGCATGGGCGATGGCAGAAGGCGCGTAATTGAAGCCAGCGACGGTTTGCTTGCCCAGAATGGCGGTGACTGCCGGGCCGGTGCCGCTGAACGGGATGTAGGTGGTCTTGATGCCGGCAAGCTCGTCAAAACGCACCTGTGCCAGATTGTTCGACGAGTTCGAGCCGGAGCCGCTGAAGGTCAGCATGCCGGGTGATTTCTTGGCATAGTCGACCAGGTCCTTGAGTGTCTTGAAGGCGCTGTCTTTTTGCACAAAAATGGCATCGGGCGTGTAGTGGAAGTAATGCACCGGAGTCAGGTCATCGGTTTTGTAACCGACATTCTTTTGCATCGGCTGCAGCACGGTATGCGGCAGGTTGATGCCCATGATGGTGTAGCCGTCGCCCGGCATGGTGTTCAGCTGCGACCAGGCCTGGGCGCCACCGGCACCCTCCATGTACTGAATGACCGAGTCCACGCCAGCGATTTTCTTGAAGACCGATTGCTGGAATCGTGCCGAGATATCAGACTCGCCACCCGGGTTGAAGGGCAGGATGTAGTTGATCGATTTGCTGGGGTAGCTTTGCGCGGCAGCGCCTGTGGTGTAGGCCAGGCCGATGGCCAGGGTGCTGCCGAGCAAGGCAGTTGAGAGCAGTTTCTGAATAGTAAATTTGCGCATGCTTGTCTCCTGTTATATGGATCTTGAAAAAGTCTTACTCAAACGGTTAGCGGTGGGAATTCAATCGGTGGTTCAGTGGGTCGTCTCCTTGGATTCAAGCGCCCTGGCGCTGTGATTAAACCGTCAACATGCCACACACGGCCTGCGTCACCTGCACCGTGGTCGCTTTGCCGCCCAGGTCGCCGGTGTGCAGGGCCGGGTCGGCCGTGACCTGCTCGATGGCCTGCATGAGGCGTTGGGCGGCATCGCGCTCGCCCACATGCTCCAGCAGCATCACGCAACTCCAGAAGGTGCCGACCGGGTTGGCCAGGCCCTGGCCCATGATGTCGAAGGCCGAGCCGTGGATCGGTTCGAACATCGACGGATAACGGCGTTTAGGATCGATGTTGCCGGTGGGCGCGATGCCCAGGCTGCCCGCCAGCGCCGCCGCCAGATCACTCAGGATGTCGGCGTGCAGGTTGGTGGCGACCAGTGTGTCCAGCGTGGCGGGGCGGTTCACCATGCGCGCGGTGGCGGCATCCACCAGTTCCTTGTCCCAGCGCACATCGGGGAACTCTTTGGCAACCTGTACCGCAATTTCGTCCCACATCACCATGGCATGGCGCTGCGCATTGGATTTGGTCACCACCGTCAGCAACTTGCGGGGTCGCGACTGCGCCAGCTTGAAGGCAAACCGCATGATGCGCTCGACCCCCGCGCGGGTCATCATCGACACATCGGTGGCGGCTTCGATCGGATGCCCCTGGTGGACGCGTCCGCCGACACCCGAATACTCGCCTTCGGAGTTCTCGCGCACGATCACCCAGTCCAGGTCTGCAGCCTTGCAGCGCTTCAGGGGGCCGTCGATACCGGGCAGGATGCGGGTGGGCCGCACGTTGGCATATTGGTCAAAACCCTGGCAAATCTTCAGGCGCAAGCCCCACAAGGTGATGTGGTCGGGGATGTGCGGGTCGCCGGCGGAGCCAAACAGGATGGCATCCTTGTGACGCAGCGCATCCAGGCCATCAGCGGGCATCATTTCGCCATGCGCGCGATACCAGTCACCGCCCCAGCCGAAGTTCTCGAAGTCAAATGTGAAGCTGCTGCTTGAGCTGGCCAGCGCCTCCAGCACGGTCTGGCCTGCGGGCACCACTTCCTTGCCAATGCCGTCACCGGGTATACAAGCAATCTTGTAAGTCTTCATGCAGTCTCCTGTTGATTTATATTAGGTACAGGCGAAATATACCTACTGCTCATTTTTATGGATCAGATTAAAGTGACACCATTGTTTACTTTTAATTAACAATGTCATCAGATCGAGAGCGCCTGCATGTGCGCATAAAGATCGGCCTTGCCTTCGAAACCGATGCCCGGCAGATCGGGCAAGGTCACATGGCCGTCAATCACCTTGATGCCATCCGGGAAGCCGCCAAAGGGCTGGAACAGGTCGGGGTAAGACTCGTTGCCGCCCAGGCCGAGGCCGGCGGCAATGTTCAGCGACATCTGGTGACCGCCGTGCGGAATGCAGCGGCTGGCCGACCAGCCGTGTTCCTTGAGCATGTCAAGCGTGCGCAGGTATTCGACCAGGCCATAGCTCAGAGCGCAGTCGAACTGCAACCAGTCCCGGTCCGGGCGCATGCCGCCGTAACGGATCAGGTTGCGGGCGTCCTGCATCGAGAACAGGTTTTCGCCCGTGGCCATCGGGTTCTTGTAGTAACTGCGCAACGTGGCCTGCAGTTCGAAGTCCAGCGGGTCGCCCGCCTCCTCGTACCAGAACAGGTCGTACTGCGACAAGGCCTTGGCGTAGGCGATGGCGGTATCCAGGTCGAAGCGGCCATTGGCATCCACACACAGCTTCTGGCCGTCCTGCAACACTTCCATGATCGAGTCGATGCGGCGCAGGTCTTCGTCAAGCGTCGCGCCGCCGATCTTTTTCTTGACCACGGTGGAGCCGCGGTCAATGTAGCTGCGCATCTCGTCTTTCAGTTTGCCGTGATCCTGGCCGGGGTAGTAGTAACCGCCGGCGGCATAGACAAAGATTTTGCGGTCCGGCTTGCCGTTGCCGTAACGCTCTGCCAGCAACTGGAACAGCGGTTTGCCTTCGATCTTGGCCACCGCGTCCCACACCGCCATGTCGATGGTGCCGATGGCGACTGAGCGCTCGCCGTGGCCACCGGGTTTTTCGTTGGTGAACATCGTGGCCCATATCTTGTGCGGGTCCAGGTTGTTGCCGCTGTCGTCGATCAGCGCCTCGGGGCTGGCTTCCATGAGGCGCGGAATGAAGCGCTCGCGCATCAGCTTGCCCTGGCCATAACGACCGTTGGAGTTGAACCCATAGCCCACCACCGGCTTGCCGTCGCGGAGCACGTCGGTGATGACCGCCACCAGGCTCAGCGTCATCTTGCTGAAGTCAATATAGGCGTTGCGAATGGGGGAACTGATGGGAAGTGTGATCTCTCTGATGTCGACAATTTTCATGGGGGCTCCGTTGATGGGAACGCTATGATCGCCAGAACCCTTGGATTTGACCAATGCTGTTTTTCTTCTCTTCCATGCTTTCAAAGCACCGGGCATGAACCTCTCCTGGCTTGACGACTTTCTGGCTCTGGCCGCCACCGGCAACTTCTCGCGCGCCGCACAGGAGCGTCACATGACGCAGCCCGCGTTCGGCCGGCGAGTGCGGGCGCTGGAAGAGTGGCTTGGCACCGAACTTTTCGACCGGAGCTCACAGCCTGTGCGACTGACTGCGACTGGCGAGTGGTTTCATCGCGTGGCCCATGACCTTTTGGCGCAGGTGGCGCGGGTTCCCGGAGAAGCGCGTGCCGTGGCCGAAGCCAGTTCAAATCGTCTTCGGTTTGCCGCGACACATGCCTTGTCGTTCACCTTCATGCCCGGCTGGTTGCGCAGTCTCGAAGCCCACATGATGGGGGCAACAGTACAACTGGAGTCCGACATGCTGCAACGCTGCGAGGCGCTGATCGCGCAAAGCAAAGTGCAGTTCGTCGTGTGCCATGTTCATGCGCAGGCGCCGGGGCGCTTGCATGCAGAGGCTTACCCGTCGGTGCAAATCGGGAGTGACTTTTTGATTCCTGTGTCCGCAGCGGGTCAGGACGGGCATCCACTTCACTGGCTGGAGTCGGGTGCTTCTCCGGTGTCGCTGCTGAGCTACAGTGCCGAGTCCGGACTCGGGCAAATATTGCATGAGACCCGTTATGGCGCCCTGGAGAAAATAGCCAGGCAAACCCCTTTTACCGCCCATCTTGCGTCGGTGCTGCGGACCATGGTGCTCGACGGGCGCGGCATCGCCTGGTTGCCGAAAAGTCTCATTGCCGAAGATCTGGCTGCCCACCGGCTGGTGCCCGCTGCCTCAGATGCATGGGATGTCGATCTGGAAATCAGGCTCTACCGTGATCGCGCGCCCATGGGAGGCGCGGCGGAGACCCTTTGGGAGGTGGTGCGTCAAACCGGCTATTCCATGCTTGGGGAAGTCGCGGCAAAGGCCTCACCAAGATAGCTGACAAAGGCCTTGACGCGGGTCGCCGTCTGGAGCCTTTGGGGGTAAATTGCGTAGATATCGGCAGGCGGTGTTTGCCAGTTTTCGAGTACCAGCTTGAGTCGGCCACTGTGCAGGTATTTGGCAACATCCCATTCGGACCGCATCAAAATCCCGTGCCCCTCCAGCGCCCAGTTCAGGGCTGTTTCACCATCGTTGCTGCTGAGCGTTCCGCGTACCTTGATGGTTTGGCTTTGCTGACCCGAACGCAGGTGCCAAATGCCATAGGCCTCGTCACCTTGACGAATGCCAATGCAGTCGTGTTGCGCCAGCTCAGCTGGATTGCGCGGTGTCCCCCGTTGCGCCAGATAAGCCGGTGACGCACATAAAAGCCGCCGATTACTTGCAATCCGTTTGGCAATGACCCGTGCATCGGGGGGCTCTCCAAACCTGATGCAAACATCAAAAGCATCGTCGGTCAAGGCTGGCGGATTGACCGTCAGTTGCAACTGCACCTGAACTTCAGGGTAACGTTTGACAAAGCGAGAGATGAGCGGCGAAATGTGACTGCGACCAAAACCCATCGTCGCGTTCACACGCAACAATCCCTTGGGTGCGGCAATGGCGCTGCTGATCAGATGTTCCATATCGTCGATTTCGACCAGTATCCGGCGCGCATGCTCCAGGTACAACTCGCCCTCGGCGGTGAGGCTGACCCGCCGGGTCGTCCGGTTAAGCAACTGGGCGCCGAGCCTGGTCTCCATTTGATTCAGGCGCTTGCTCACCGCCGGCGTCGTGATGTTAAGCTCTCGTGCCGCTGCCGAGAAGCTGCCAAGCCGCGCCAGCAAGCTGAAGAAAGCCATCTCAGATGGCGCTGTGGTAGGTGATGACATTGTTGATTCAAAGTAAACAATGATGTCACTTTAACTAGATCCATAAACCGTGGCAATGGGTAAATTACGGTTCGATCACCAACCTTTCAGGAAACATCATGAAGACATACAAAATTGCGTGCATCGCCGGTGACGGCATTGGCAAAGAAGTCATGCCCGAGGGCCTGCGCGCTCTGCAAGCGGCTGACCAGCGCTTCAAGCTGGGGCTGGAATTCACCCATTTCGACTGGGCCCACTGCGACTATTACCTGGCGCACGGCAAGATGATGCCCGACGACTGGAAGCAGCAGCTGTCCGGTTTCGACGCCATTTATTTCGGCGCGGTCGGCTGGCCCGCCACGGTGCCGGACCATGTCTCGCTGTGGGGCTCCCTGCTGAAGTTCCGCCGCGAATTTGACCAGTACATCAACCTGCGCCCGGTGCGC
The DNA here is from genome assembly GCF_023701345.1 of Rhodoferax sp. GTDB lineage: Bacteria > Pseudomonadota > Gammaproteobacteria > Burkholderiales > Burkholderiaceae_C > Rhodoferax. Next base: position 27,388 of record NZ_JAMPXE010000033.1, read on the forward strand.
CTGTTTGAAGGTGTGCCCTGCCCGCTGGCCGGGCGCAAAGCCGGCGACATCGACTACTTTGTGGTGCGCGAGAACACCGAGGGCGAATACACCGCGCTGGGCGGCATCATGTACGAGGGCACCGAGCGCGAAATCGTGATCCAGGAGTCGGTCTATTCGCGCCACGGCGCCGACCGGCTGCTGAAA
>NZ_JAMPXE010000034.1 GCF_023701345.1 Rhodoferax sp.
ATCCATGCCAAGCCGCTGGGCGATGTGCGCTTTGTCTATGCCATTGCGCCGCACCATCCTCTGGCCCAGGCAGCCGAGCCGCTCAGCGACGAGGCCATGCGCGCACACCGCGCCGTGGCGGTGGCCGACACCATCAGCCGCGGCCTTGGCGTAACGTTCGGCCTGCTCGGCGGCCAGGACGTGTTCACGGTGGCCACCATGCAGGACAAGCTGGACGCCCAATTGCGCGGCCTGGGCTGCGGATCCTTGCCTGAATGCATGGCCGGCCCGTTCATTGACACCGGTCGCTTGGTGGTCAAAAAGACCGAGCGTGCGCCCAGATCTGTGCGCGTCAACTACGCTTGGCGCGCCGCCAGCAACGCGCCGGGACGGGCCTTGCAATGGTGGCTCACCCAATTGGAGAGCCCCACCACCCGCACCGCCCTGCTGGAGCGGCACCGGGGCATGTAGGGCGGGGCGTACTGGTAAAGTCGGTCACATTCGTAGAGATAAGCAAATAGTCATCAACTGGAGAAAAATATGAGATCTGCACAGCGCGCACCCCAACACTTTGCTGTCATAGGCGCCGGTATGGCTGGCATCACCTGCGCCCGCACGCTGGTTCAGGCCGGCCACCAGGTCACAGTTTTTGAGAAAAGCCAAAGCACCAGCGGGCGCATGGCCACGCGCAGCAGCGCTTTCGGCTCGTTTGACCACGGCGCCCAATACTTCACCGCACGCGATCCACGGTTCCTGAAAGCACTGGAGAGCACGCCCAATCTGTGCAAGCGCTGGAGCGCCAACAGCGTGCAGGTGCTCGACGAGCTCGGTCATCTGGTAGGACCCGGTTTACCCAGCCACGATGCCCACTGGGTGGCGGTGCCGGGCATGAAGTCATTGGTGAGCGGCTGGGCCGAACCACTGGCGGCAGGCGGCCACATCGAGCTGCAAACCCGCGTCAACCGCATTGAGACTGATGCGGTCAACGCCAAGAAATGGCAACTGCGCACCGAAGGAACCGACGGAGCGCAGCATGTATTTTCCGGCTTCGATGGCGTGTTGATGGCCATACCCAGCGCCCAGGCACACAGCCTGATGCAGACGTCTGAACTGGCCAAGCCCTGGGTCAAGCAACTGGAACAGGTCAAGGTGGCACCCTGCTGGACCCTGATGCTGGCCTTCCCGCAGGCCATGCAGCCCGGCCTGTCAGCTCTGGGGCCGCAGTGGAATGCCGCGCGCAGCACGCACCACCGCATTGCCTGGCTGGCACGCGAATCCAGCAAACCCAAGCGTGAACCGATTGAGCGCTGGACCATCCAGGCCAGCCCCGCCTGGTCGCAGGAACACATCCAAGACGACGCACCGCGCATCGAGGCCAAGCTGCTCAAGGCCTTTTCCGAGGTGACCGGCATCCGCGCCGAGCCGGCCCATGTCGACAGCCAGCGCTGGCTCTATGCCAAGACCGTCAAGCCGCTCGGCAAAAGCCACCTGTGGGATGCCAAAAAAGGCCTGGGCGTCTGTGGCGACTGGTGCCTGGGACACCGCGTGGAAAACGCGTTTGTGTCGGGGCTTGAGCTGGCGCTGGCGGTGGTTTAACGTCTCCCTGTGGGGCGGACTTCAGTCCGCCAGGTCGACTAAAGTCGACCCCACAAAAAATGTATATCGGCCGCTTTGCCCCCTCACCCACCGGGCCGCTACACGCGGGCTCGCTGGTCGCGGCACTGGCCAGTTGGCTTGATGCGCGCGCCCATGGCGGTCAGTGGCTGGTGCGCATCGAAGACGTGGACAGCACGCGCTGCCTGCCCGGCATGGATCAGACCATCCTGCAACAGCTGGCCGCGTTCGGTCTGCACAGCGACCAGCCGCTGCGCTACCAATCCCGGCGCGCGCGGCCCTACCAGCAGGCGCTGGAGCAACTGATTGCCAGCGGCCACGCCTACCCCTGCGGCTGCAGTCGCCGTGACATCGAACTGGCGCTGCAGCACAGCGGCCAGCTCAAAGCGCGCCATGGAGAGCTGGTTTATCCCGGCACCTGCCGCCATGGGCTGCATGGCAAGCCAGCGCGCGCCTGGCGCTTCAGAACAGACACCCAGCCACCGCTGCATTGGCAAGATCGCCGCTTGGGAGATCAATCGCAGGATGTGGCGGCAGAGGTAGGCGACTTCATCCTGAAACGCGCCGACGGCTGTTTTGCCTACCAACTGGCGGTGGTGGTCGACGACGCCGCGCAAGGCATCACCGATGTCGTGCGCGGCGAAGACCTGGCCGACAACACCGCACGTCAGATCCTGCTGCAACGCGCCCTGCATCTGCCTACACCGCGCTACCTGCACACCCCGCTGGTGCTGGGGCCCAACGGCGAAAAACTCAGCAAACAAAATGGCGCCCGGGCGCTGGACACCCAGCATCCGCTGGCTGCTCTGAACCACGCCGCAGCGGTGCTGGGTCTGACCGAGCAGCATGAGCCCGCCGACGCATTGGCCAACTGGGTGGCCCAGTGGCAGTATCTCTACAATCACGCCCCGTGAACGACACCCAAAATACCCCCCCCAAAGCGGCCGAACAGCCTCGCACGCCACGTATCCGCCCGCAGTCGCTTGCCGACGTGGCCTATCCCAAAACCATCAAAAGTTTCGTGCGCCGCGCCGGCCGCACCACCAGCGGCCAGAGCAAGGCGTTTGGCGAACTGGGACCCAGGTTCTTACTGCCTTACCAGCCCATTGCACTCGATTTTGCAAAGGCTTTCGCCCACACGGCAGACGTTGCCCCAGCCAATGACAACAGCAGCCGGCCCACGGTGCTGGAGATCGGTTTTGGCATGGGTGAAGCCACGGCGCACATTGCCGCGTTGCTGCCCGGGACCAACTTTTTGTGCTGCGAGGTGCACGAACCCGGCGTGGGGGCGCTGCTCAAGCGCATTGGCGAGCAGAACCTGTGCAACATCCGCATCTGCGCGCATGACGCGGTCGAGGTCATTGACCACATGCTGCCGCTGCAGAGCTTGGCTGGCGCGCACATTTTTTTTCCCGACCCCTGGCACAAAAAGAAACACAACAAGCGCCGCCTGATCCAGGCGCCCCTGATTGCCAAGCTGGCGGCGCGCCTCAAGGTGGGCGGCTACCTGCACTGCGCCACCGACTGGCAGCCTTACGCCGAACAGATACTGGAAGTCTTGAGCGCCGAGCCGCTGCTGAAAAACACCGCGCCTGAAAAACACCCTGCGTTATTGGGCTACGCCCCCAAACCGCACTACCGGCCGCTGACCAAGTTCGAAAACCGCGGCCTCAAACTGGGTCATGGCGTATGGGACCTGGTGTTTGAACGCGTTTAAACCGCCGACGCGCCAGGGCGTTGGCCCCAGTTGCGTGGGATTGCCCGCCGGACCGTGGCCGACCCTGCTGGACTTTCTGGGCGAACGTTTCCCCAACATCACGCCACAAACCTGGCTGGCGCGCATGGCCCGCGGCGACGTCATCGACGAGCTTGGCCAGCCCGTGTTGCCCGAACACGCCAGCCAGCACCGCTACGCAGCACATCAGCGCCTCTATTACTACCGCGAAGTGCCCGACGAGCCGCACATTCCATTTGAAGAAGTGGTGCTGTTTGAAGACGCGCACCTGCTGGTGGTCGACAAACCGCACTTCTTGCCGGTGGTGCCCTCGGGCGGCTACCTGACCGAGACCGTGCTGGTGCGGCTCAAAAACAGGCTGGGTCTGGACGACCTGGTGCCGATTCATCGCATCGACCGCGACACCGCCGGACTCGTGCTGTTTGCCAAACAGCCCGCCAGTCGCGCCGCCTATTGCGCGCTGTTCAGCCAGCACGCGGTGCGCAAAACCTACGAGGCCATCGCACCGTGGCGAGCCGGCCTGAGCTGGCCGATCACACGCAGCAGCCGCATCCAGGAGACCGGCCACTTCATGCTGCAGCACGAGGTAGCTGGCACGCCCAACGCCATCACGCACATCGACGTGCTCGAGGTATATGGCGAATTGGCGCGCTACCGGCTCCAGCCGGTCACCGGCCAGCGCCACCAGTTGCGGGTCCACATGCTGGGCTTGGGCCTGCCGATTTTGAATGACGGTCTCTACCCCACTCTCACGCCCGAAGGTCAGCTGGATTACGCCCGACCACTGCAACTGCTGGCGAAACGGCTTGCGTTCACCGACCCGGTCAGTGGCGAACCCAGGCAATTCGAGAGCGGACGGTTGTTAAGCCTCGCTGCGCCATAATTACCCAGCTTTTTTCTTCAGCGGAGTTTCAATTTGTTTTCCATCCTACAAGCCGCAGGCTGGCCGATCTGGCCTTTGGTGGCCTGCTCGGTGCTGGCCATGGCGCTCATCATCGAGCGCTTCATCAGCCTGCAAACGCTTAAAGTGGCCCCGCCCAGGCTGCTTGACGAAGTGCTCACCGTCACACGCCTGTCTGTGCCGGGGCCTGATGTGGTTTCCAAGCTGGAAAAAAACTCGGCCCTGGGCGAGGTGCTGGCAGCCGGGCTGCGCGCGCTCAACACCAACCCCTTGTGCAATCAGGACGAGCTGCGTGCCGGCATGGAGGCCAGCGGCCGCCTGGTCGCGCACCGGCTGGAACGTTACCTGAGCGCGCTGGCCACCATTGCCTCGGTAGCGCCGCTGATGGGCCTGTTCGGCACTGTGGTCGGCATGATCGAAATCTTTGGCTCGCAACCCGGCGGGGCCAACATGGGCGGCAACCCGGCGCAACTGGCGCACGGCATCTCGGTGGCGCTGTACAACACCGCGTTCGGGCTGATTGTGGCCATCCCGTCGCTGATTTTCTGGCGCTACTTTCGCGCCCGCGTCGATGAATACCTGCTCACGCTGGAACTTTCCGCCGAGCGACTGGCGCGCCATCTCTACACCTTGCGCAAATAGGCCCCAGCGTGATGAATTTCCGCGTCCGCACCAAGGAAGAGCCCGAGATCAACCTGATCCCGTTCATTGACGTGCTGTTGGTCATCCTGATTTTTTTGATGCTCTCCACCACCTACGCCAAGTTCACCGAGATGCAGCTCAAACTGCCGGTGGCCGATGTCGACGCGCAGCGCGATCACGCCAAAGAAGTGCTGGTCTCGGTCAGTGCGGATGGCCAGTACAGTGTCAACAAGCAGGTGGTGAACGGGCGCAACGTGGCCGATCTGGCCAGCGCCATGAAAGCCGGCGCCAAGGCCGGCCCCGAGTCGGTGCTCATCATCCACGCCGATGCCAGCGCCAGGCACCAGGCTGTGATCAATGTGATGGAAGCCGCGCGCCGGGCCGGACTGACCCAAGTCACCTTTGCCACCGTGTCACCCACCCCGGGCAGCACACGCTGAAGCATGACCCAGGCAGCGCGATTGCCCGGCCGCGGCCTGACCAGTGCCTGGTTGCAACGGGGCTGGCTGGCCCGGCTGCTGTGGCCGCTGTCTGTGCTTTACGGCCTGTTGGTGCGCCTGCGCAAGATACTGTATCGCCTGGGCTGGCTGGCTTCCGAGCGCCTGCCGGTGCCGGTGCTGGTGGTGGGCAATGTGGTGGCTGGCGGTGCTGGCAAAACCCCGGTGGTCATGGCCATCGTCAGGCATTTGCAGGCCAGCGGCATCCAGGTGGGTGTGATCTCAAGGGGCTATGGGCGCCGCAGCCAGGAATGCCTGGAGGTTGTGCCCGACAGCGCGGTGGAAGACGTCGGCGACGAACCTGCGCTCATCAAACGCCGCACCTCGGCACCGGTGTTTGTGGCGGCCCGGCGTGTCGACGCTGCGCGCGCACTGCTGGACAGCTATCCGCACATACATGTCCTGGTCTGTGACGATGGCCTGCAGCACCTGCGCCTGCAACGCGACCTCGAAATCGGCGTGTTTGACGACCGCGGCGTGGGCAATGGTTTCTTGCTGCCCGCCGGACCCCTGCGCGAACCCTGGCCGCGAGCGCTCGACCTGCTGCTGCACACCGGCCGGCAGCCTGCTTTTGCCGGTTTCAGAGCCAGCCGCAGCCTGGCCAGCCATGCCCTGCGCGCCGACGGCAGCCAGGTGGCACTGGCCGACCTGGTGCCGGGCAAACCCTTGCTGGCGCTGGCAGCCATTGCCCAACCCGAAGCCTTCTTCAGCATGTTGCGCGCCCAGGGGCTGCCACTGGCCGACACGGCAGCACTGCCGGATCACCATGATTTCAGCCAATGGGCTGGCAACGCCGACGGCGCCTACACCGTGCTTTGCACCGAAAAGGACGCCGTCAAATTATGGACAAAGGAACCCCATGCGCTGGCTGTGCCGCTCAATTTCGAGCCCGAGCCCGCTTTTTGGGTTGCATTTGACCAGCGGGTCAAAAACCTCCTCGATCTGTAAAGGATTTTGTGGTTTTTTGTTGGGCTGAATAAATTTGTCCCCACAAATACAGCTTGCCCGGCACGCTATCATTGACCTATGGACACACGACTACTTGAACTATTGGTTTGCCCGGTCACCAAGGGCCCCCTCACTTACAAACACGAAACGCAGGAACTGGTGTCGCGCAGCGCCCGGCTGGCCTACCCGGTGCGTGACGGCATCCCGGTCTTGCTCGAAAACGAGGCCAGGGTACTGACCGACGCCGAGCTTGAGGAAGGACGGCAACCTTGAATTTCACCGTCCTGATTCCGGCCCGGCTGGCCTCAACACGCCTGCCGAACAAGCCTCTGGCCGACATTGCCGGTGTGCCCATGGTGGTACGCGTGGCGCAACAGGCCGGGCGCTCCGGGGCACAGCGCGTGGTGGTGGCCGGCGACAGTTTTGAGATTGTGGCCGCCTGCCAGGCCCATGGCATCGAGTCCGTGCTCACCCGCACCGACCACCCATCGGGCAGCGACCGGCTGGCCGAGGCCTGCGATCTGCTGAACCTGCCAGACGACAGCATTGTGGTCAACGTGCAGGGCGACGAGCCGCTGATGGACCCGCAACTGGTCACCGACGTCGCCCACCTGCTGGCCAGGCGCCCGCAGGCTGCCATGAGCACGGCCGCCCACATGCTGACCAGTGTTGCCGATTTTCACAACCCCAATGTGGTCAAGGTGGTGCTCGATGCCCTGCACATGGCGCTGTATTTCAGCCGCGCGCCCATTGCCTACCCGCGCGACACGCCAGAGCAGTTGCCCAGCCCGGCACCCCTGCGTCACATCGGTATTTACGCCTACCGGGTCAGTTTTTTGCGCCTCTTCCCGACTCTGGCACAAGCGCCGCTGGAGCGCACCGAATCGCTTGAGCAGTTGCGCGCCTTGTGGCATGGCCATCGCATAGCGGTGCACATCACCCAGCACGCGCCCGGCCCCGGCGTGGACACGCCCGAAGACCTGGAGCGGGTGCGGCGTTACTTAGGAGCTTGATGAATTCATTCGGCCCCACGACGGATAGGAACCAAAACCTGTAAGGCTTGCAAAAGCTCTCGCGTGCTATTCTCAACCCGTTAAATTGCTTCCATTTTCAATAGGAACCCGAGGACAAATATGAAACTCATTTTGTTGGGCGCACCCGGCGCAGGTAAGGGCACACAAGCCACATTCATTTGTCAAAAATATGGCATTCCGCAGATTTCCACCGGCGACATGCTGCGCGCTGCCGTCAAGGCAGGCACCCCGCTGGGCGTGCAGGCCAAGCAGGTGATGGATGCCGGTGGCCTGGTCAGTGACGACCTGATCATCAACCTGGTGAAAGAGCGCATCGCCCAGCCCGATTGCGCCAACGGTTTTTTGTTCGACGGCTTTCCGCGCACCATTCCCCAGGCGGACGCCATGAAGGCCGCCGGCGTCAAGCTGGACTACGTGCTGGAAATCGACGTGCCGTTTGATGCCATCATTGAGCGCATGAGCGGCCGCCGTTCGCACCCGGCCTCGGGCCGCACCTACCACGTCAGCTTCAACCCGCCCAAGGTGGCCGGACTTGATGACGTGACCGGTGAACCGCTGGTGCAACGCGCCGACGACCAGGAAGAAACCGTCAAAAAACGCCTCGACGTCTACAGCGCACAAACCCGCCCGCTGGTTGACTACTACTCGGCCTGGGCCAAGGCCGACCCCGCCGCCGCACCCAAATACCGCGCCATCAGCGGCACCGGCAGCGTCGAAGAAATCACCGCCCGGGCGTTTGCCGCGCTGGCCGGTTAAGGTACTTGCAGGGTCGACCTCACATCAACGCCAGCATCAAGGCCACCCGTGCCTTGACGGGCGAAAGTCCATCGCTGTCAGCAAACACACTCCCTGCCACCGGCAACACGCGTCCCTCGCCGCAGCGGCTAGCGCGCAGCACCCGTAGCCCCGCAAGCTCGGCACGCTGCAGTGCAGCGGCAAGATCAAAATGCAGCGTGCCATTGCCGGTGCCCGCCACCACCAGTCCCCGCAGTGGCGCCACACCAGGCAAGGGCTGCAGCAGCGCGTCCACCACGGCGGCGCTGCCGCCCGCGTAGTTCATCACTATCTCCACCCGCGGCCAGGTCGTCGCAGCCGCAATTTTTTCAAGCGACATGGCCGCCTGATGGCTTAGCGTCAGCGGCCAGGCTTTCACCAGGCGCAAGATCCCCTCCTCCATAAACCCCAGTGGCCCGGCATCGCCCGAGCCAAAGGCATCGGTGCGGTACACATGCACTTTTTGCACCGCCAGGGCGCCATGCACCACACCGGCACACATCGCCACCACGCCACAGGCGCCAGGCGTGCGTGCCAGCGCCACCGCATCGAGCAAATTCTGTGGGCCATCCGGGCTCAGGGCTGAGGCAGGCCGCATGGCGCAGGTCAGCACCACGGGCTTGTGCAATTGCAGCGCAGCCGGTAACACGGCATGCAGGAAAAACGCGGTTTCTTCGAGCGTGTCGGTGCCGTGCGTGATGACCACACCAGACACATCGTGTTGGGCCAGGTGCTGCTGCACGCGCAGCGCCAGCGCCGTCCAGATGGCAAAACTCATGTCCTTGCTGTCGACTTGCGCCACCTGTTCCGCCACCAGGGCATGGCCTTTGAGCACGCCCGCCATACCGGGCACATCCGCCAGCAAGTCGGCCACGCCTACCTGGGCGGCGCTGTAGCCAATGTTGTCAGCAGCGTGGGCCGCGGTGCCGGCAATGGTGCCGCCAGTACCCAGTACCACAATTTTTTTCAAATTTTTTTCAATACCCACTTGCGGCCTTTCTTAAACTGGTTAAAAATACAGTTACTGGATAAGAAACCAGTGCTTTCGTTACACAGCCACTCCAGGAGCCGTCATGCTAATCAGACCCAAACTGACTGATCGCCAGCAACAAATCCTCGATCTTATCCAGCGCGCCATTGCCAGCACCGGGTCCCCGCCCACGCGCGCAGAAATTGCCACCGAGCTCGGCTTCAAATCCGCCAACGCGGCCGAGGAACATCTCCAGGCGCTGGCCCGCAAGGGCGCGATCGAGCTGGTCAGCGGCACCTCGCGCGGCATCCGCCTGAAAAGCGACACCTTGCAAGCCATCAACGCTTCGCGCAGCAAAACGCTGATGCATTCGGTGGACGATTTTGCGGGCCAACTGGCACTGCCCCTGGTCGGCCGGGTGGCAGCCGGCTCCCCCATTCTGGCGCAAGAGCACATCGACAAAACCTATTACGTCGAAGACAGTCTGTTCCAGCGCAAGCCAGACTACCTGCTCAAGGTGCGCGGCATGTCCATGCGCGATGCCGGCATCATGGACGGCGATCTGTTGGCGGTGCAAAGCACCCGCGAGGCCAAAAATGGCCAGATTGTGGTGGCCCGGCTCGGCGATGAAGTCACCGTGAAACGCTTCATGCGACACAACAACCTCATCGAGCTCCACCCCGAAAACCCCGACTACCAAACCATTGTGGTCGAGCCCGGTGAAGCCTTCGAAATTGAAGGCCTGGCGGTCGGCTTGATCCGCAACACCATGCTGATGTAAAACATTCAACTCCCTGCACCACCCTGTCTTAACTCATCCAGAGCACCCCACCATGAACATTGCGTACCTGACACCCTCCTTGCTGCCCGGTCTGGCGCATTTCAAGGCAAGCAGTCCACGGGCCTGCACCCGGGCCAATTCCAGCGTTAAAAACGGCGCAAATGACGATACGCTGCGGCCGCTGCGTGTCTTGCGTGTGTTTGAGGCGGGACAAAAACCATCACAGGTCGGACGCATGGTGATTTCCGGGCGCATGGCCGACGTCTGTGCCGAACTCGACCGCCTCGCCGCCTTCGAGCGGCCACACTGATGTCCATCATGGACGAATAAATTCAACCCCACAAAAACCAGCCATTTCAGCCTCGTGGCTTCACGTAAAAACGCCACTTAAATAACGTTAACGTCCGTATTTTTAAAGTCATCCTTGCAGAGAGTGCCGCTCGCCAAGGCACAATCCGTGTCATGAACATTGTGATTCTCGACGACTATCAGGACGTGGTGCGCAAGCTGGCCTGCTCGGCCAAGCTGGAAACTTACCAGGCCAAGGTCTTTACCAACACCGTCAAGGGTTTGGGACAACTCTCGGTGCGCCTCAAGGACGCCGACGTCATTGTGCTCAACCGTGAACGCACCCAGCTCACCCGTGCACTGATCGACAAATTGCCCCGGCTCAAGCTGATTTCGCAAACCGGTCGCGTCGGTAGCCACATCGATGTCAACGCCTGCACCGAACGTGGCATTGCCGTGGCCGAAGGCACCGGCTCACCGATTGCACCGGCCGAACTGACCTGGGCACTCATCATGGCCGCAACGCGGCGTCTACCCCAGTACATCGGCAACCTCAAGCACGGCGCCTGGCAGCAATCCGGACTCAAATCCAGCGGCATGCCCCCCAACTTTGGCCTCGGCACAGTGCTCAAGGGGCGCACTTTGGGTATTTGGGGCTTTGGCCGCATTGGCCAATTGGTGGCCGGATACGGCAAGGCATTTGGCATGCGGGTATTGGTGTGGGGTCGCGCTCCGAGCCGGGAGCGCGCCATCCAGTCGGGTTACGAGGCCGCGGCAACCCGTGAAGAGTTTTTTGAACAGTCCGATGTCCTCACCCTGCACCTGCGCCTCAACGAAGAAACCCAGGGCATCGTCCGCCTGGAAGACCTGTCACGCATGAAGCCCACGGCCTTGCTGGTTAATACCTCACGCGCCGAGCTGATCGAGCCCGACGCCCTGATCAGCGCTCTCAACCGCGGTCGCCCGGGTCTGGGCGCCGTGGATGTCTATGAGAGTGAACCCATTTTGCAGGGGCATGCCCTGTTGCGGCTGGAAAACTGCATCTGCACACCGCACATTGGTTATGTGGAGCAGGACAGCTACGAAATGTATTTCAGCGCGGCCTTTGACAATGTGGTCAATTTCATCAGGGGCCGCCCCACCAACATCGTCAATCCAGGTGCCTTACAGGTCCGCCGTTAATGCAAATGCCTGGGTTTGCGGCCACCGCTGTGGCCCATGCCGCCAGAGCCACCTGATCCGCGCGGCGGTTTACCCAATTGCAATGAACTCACCAAGTCATTGAAACGCTGACTGAACAACTGATCAACAGCCGCCACCACGCCGCCCAGTTCGGCACCATCGAAGTGGCGTTCCATCAGGCTGATCACGTCCTGCACCAGCAAATCGCGCTGCACCTGCATGATGGCCGCTGGATCAGGACCCACAAACAGCATGACGAAGTCGTCTCGTGACTCGGCTTCAGAATCTGACTCTTCGTCCTCGTCTTCAAACTCGGTGTCATAAAACGTGACCTCGATCGCTGCGCCGGCCAGGGCAACTTCATTGAGGTTCATGCACATTTCGTCGAGTGCCTGGCGAAAGTCGTCATCACCTTCGACAGTCCAGCACATTTGCAGCAAATGCTCAGCGGCGTCAAACCGAATGCCGGGTTCATCTTCGTAAAAGCTGCCCGCCGCATCAACCAGCGAGCGCTCGCCGGCGTATTTCCAGAGCGGTTTAAGCGCATCCTGGATATTCTCAAAAGTCACATCACCACGCAGGCTCACCTGGCCATGCACGTGGATTTCAAAAGGAGTGTTGTAGCGTGCCATAGGCTTTAAGTGTACGAGACAATATTCAGCCCTTAAAAGCCAGGCAAGACTAAATAAGGAATGAAGCCAGCTGCCAGATGGCTACAACACGACCGCTTTAGCCCATATGCAGCCCGCCGTTGACCGAGAACTCGGCCCCGGTGGCATAGCCGCCTTCATCAGACGCCAGCCAGGCGATGATGGAGGCAATTTCGGAAGGTTCGCCCAGACGTTTGACCGGCACGGTGGCAATGATCTTGTCAAGCACTTCCTGGCGGATGGCCTTGACCATATCAGTGCCAATGTAGCCGGGACTCACGGTGTTGACCGTGACACCCTTGGTAGCCAACTCTTGCGCCAACGCCATGGAGAAACCGTGCATGCCGGCTTTGGCGGCAGAGTAGTTGGTCTGACCCGCCTGACCCTTGACGCCGTTCACGCTGCTGATGTTGATGATACGGCCCCAGCCTTTTTCAACCATGTCGCCAACCACTTGCTTGGTCACATTGAACATGGAGTTGAGGTTGGTTTCGATAACGGCATCCCAGTCTTCGCGCGTCATTTTGACGAACATGCGGTCACGGGTGATGCCGGCGTTGTTGATCAACACGTCGATGCTGCCGTGCTCAGCCTTGGCTTTGGTGAATGCCTCCACCGTGGAATTCCAGTCGCCGACGTTGCCGGCCGAAGCGTAGAACGTGAAGCCCAGTGCGGCCTGCTCGGCCAGCCACTTGCCGTAGTCACGGGTAGGACCGCATCCGGCAATCACCTTGAAACCCTCTTTACTCAGACGCTGGCAGATGGCGGTACCGATGCCACCCATACCACCAGTGACGTATGCTACTTTTTGACTCATGAAACTACTCCTCTTTGCGAATATAAATACTGATTAAAACGAGCAGCTGGGCGAATGTAAAAACACCCAGCAACAAGCTTTTGGATTATGAAGGTTAAATCAGCGCGCCAGGCAGAGGGAAACCCCCATGCCGCCACCAATACACAGCGCAGCCAGGCCCTTTTTGGCATCGCGGCGCTGCATTTCGTGCAGCAGGGTGACCAGAATGCGGCAACCCGATGCGCCAATCGGGTGACCCAGGGCAATGGCGCCGCCGTTGACGTTGACCTTGGCGGTGTCCACAGCGAGTTCCTGGTTGACAGCGCAGGCTTGGGCGGCAAAAGCCTCGTTCAACTCGAACAGGTCAACGTCAGCCATGCTCCAGCCAGCACGGGCCAGCGCCTTGCGCGATGCCGAGACCGGGCCCATGCCCATGATGGCGGGGTCCAGGCCGGTGGTGCCAAAGCTCTTGATGGTGGCCATGGGTTTGAGGCCCAGGGCGGCCGCCTTGCTGGCTTTCATGACCATGACGGCAGCAGCGCCATCGTTGATGCCGGAGGCATTGCCAGCGGTGACGCTGCCGGCCTTGTCAAAGGCCGGGCGCAGACCCGCCAGGCTTTCGGCATTGGTTTTCTTGTTGATGAATTCGTCGGCGTCAAACACCAGCGGGTCGCCCTTTTTCTGGGGGATGAGGACGGGGACGATTTCGTCCTTGAATTTGCCAGCGGCCTGGGCGGCTGCGGCTTTTTGCTGGCTGGCCAGGGCCAGGGTGTCCTGCATTTCACGGGTGACGCCTTGCGCCTTGGCGACGTTTTCAGCAGTGATGCCCATGTGGTATTTGTTGTAGACGTCCCACAGGCCGTCGTTGATCATGGTGTCGACCATTTTCCAGTCGCCCATGCGCTGGCCATCACGGCTGCCCATGAGGACGTGGGGCGAGGCGCTCATGTTTTCCTGGCCACCGGCGATGACGATTTCACTGTCGCCAAAGGCGATGGACTGGGCGGCCAGCATGACGGCTTTCAAGCCGGATCCGCAGACGGCGTTGATGGTGAGGGCGGGCGTTTCTTTGGCAACGCCAGCCTTGAGCATGGCTTGACGGGCCGGGTTCTGGCCTGCACCTGCGGCCAGCACCTGGCCCATGATGACTTCACCGATTTGGTCGGCGCTGACGCCGGTGCGTTCGAGCAGCGCCTTGATGACGATGGCACCCAGATCCGGGGCCGCAACTTTGGCCAATGAACCACCAAATTTGCCAACTGCCGTACGGGCTGCTGCGACGATAACGATGTCTTCCATGATCTCTCCTGATTTCTGGTTAAAAAATTGAAAAATTGAAAAATTGAAAAATTATGCCTTGGCCTTGACGTATCGGCCTGGCGCAGGTTCGATCGCCTTGTATTTGCCTTTGCCATAGGTCTTGGGTGCGGCAATCTCCTTGCCCGCCTGGGCGGCCAGCCAGTTGGACCAGTCGGTCCACCAGCTACCCTTGTGCTCGGTCGCGCCGGTGAGCCATTGGTCCACCGACTTGGGCAGCTTGCCGTCGTCGCGGATCCAGTGGCTGCGCTTGCCCTTGGCCGGCGGGTTGATGACACCGGCAATGTGGCCAGAGGCGCCCATGACAAAGCGTTTTTTGCCCGGCAGGTACTGTGTGGAAGCATAGGCACCGCCGATGGGCACGATGTGGTCTTCGCGCGAACCGTAGATGTAAACCGGCATGTCAAGCTGATTGAGATCGACCTTCTCGCCGCAGACTGTGGCCGCGCCGGGTTTGGTGAGGTTGTTTTCGAGGTAGGTGTTGCGCAGGTACCAGGCGTAGAACGGGCCCGGCAGGTTGGTGGAATCGCTGTTCCAGTAGAGCAGGTCGAACGGTGGCGGCGTTTCGCCCTTGAGGTAGTTGCCCACCACGTAGTTCCAGACCAGGTCATTGGGGCGCAGGAAGCTGAAGGTCATGGCCAGATCCTTGCCCTTCATGAGGCCACCCTTGCCCATTTCCTGCTCGCGGTATTTGACAAAAGCTTCGTCGATGAAGACGTCGAGCACGCCGGTGTCGGCAAAGTCGAGCATCGAGGTCAGAAAGGTGGCGCTGGCCACCGGTTTGTCGCCACGCGCGGCCAGCACCGCCAGGGCGCTGCCCATCATGGTGCCGCCGACGCAAAAGCCCAGCGTGTTGATGGCTTTGGCGCCCGTGATGTCCTGCGTGACCTTGATGGCCTTGATGATGGCTTTTTCGATGTAGTCGTCCCAGCTGGCCTTGGCCAGCGAGGCATCGGGGTTGCGCCAACTCACGACAAAGGTGCGGTGCCCTTGCGCCACGGCGTAGCGGATCAGCGAGTTCTCCGGCTGCAGGTCAAGGATGTAAAACTTGTTGATTGACGGGGGGAACAGCAAAAACGGTTTTTCGTAAACGGTTTCGGTCAACGGTTTGTATTCGATGAGCTGGAACAGTTCATTCTCGAACACCACCGCACCTTCGGTGGTGGCGACGTTTTTGCCGACCTCGAAAAGACTCTCGTCGGTCATCGACACGTGGCCTTGCTGCATGTCATGCAACAGGTTCTGGATACCTTTGGCAATGCTCTGACCCTGGGTCTCGATGGCTTTCTTTTGCGCTTCGGCGTTCAGGGCCATGAAATTGCTGGGGGCCGAGGCAGCGGTGATCTGCTCCACGGCAAAGCGTATGCGGGCACGGGTTTTGGCATCGGTCTCTACCGCTTCCGCCATCTGGCTGAGCGTTTTGGCGTTGAGCAGGTAGGAAGCCGCAGAGAAAGCGGCGGTGGGATTGGCCGCCCAGGCTTCATCGGCAAAGCGACGGTCAGCGAGTTGATGCTTGCCCTGGACGCCGTTGGCCCACAACTCGGCGGCATCTCCCAGAAACTGTTGTTGCAGCGCCTGCAACTTCTCGGCAGAAAATTTGATTTTTGGCGCTTGCGCCGTCGGTGCCAGAAGTTTGGTACTGGCTTCTCCCAGGTCCATATTGTGAAATGACTCAAAGGCCTTGCTCAGACTTTCGGCCATGGATTGCTGTAAATTTTGTGCCGATTGCAGCCAAAGCTCCTGAGCGTTGTCGTTCATGCGTATCCCTATTTGCGGTGGTCAAAAAATAATTTCGATAGTATCTTAGGTCAAGTCCTTCGAAATCCTGACATACCCCGATTTTCATCAATAAATACCATCTTCGCCATGTACATCGTTGCAATTGCCTGGCTCTATGTGGCCATTCTCATGGCTGTGACCGAAGCCACCCATACTGCCGGCACGCTGCTGGGCGGCCTCTTCACCTTTGTTTTGTATGGATTGCTGCCACTGGCATTGGTGCTGTATGTGATGGGAACTCCGGCACGTCGGCGCGCCATCAAGGCGCAGGAAAGCGCTGAATTGCAGGCTGCTCAGGCCGCCTCAGCCGCCCAACCAGATGCTGGCGCAAAAACGACCGGTGATGCGGTCGCGCCGGTAGGAAAAGAAGCGTGAGGCATTGCCCACCGTGCACCAGGGCGCACTGCTGTCATTGCCATAAGTTTGATGGATGCCCAAGGCACGCAGCCGCAAGCGCGCCAGAGCGGCCAGGTCGGCCAGCCATTTGCCCGGCGTCAGGGGTTTAAAGCAGTCGCCCGCCATGGCATCCGTCGCAATGAAAGCGGCACGGACTTCGTCGCCCACTTCAAACGCCTGCGGACCAATGCAAGGCCCGAGCCAGGCGATGATGTCATTGGCCTGCAAGTGCTTGACCGTTGCCTCAAGAATCCCCACCCCGCCCTGCCCGGCCAGACCGCGCCAGCCGGCGTGGGCCGCAGCCACCCGGTGGCCCTGGGTGGTGGTAAATAACACCGGCAGGCAGTCGGCCACCATCACGGTGCAGGCCAGGCCAGGCTGGTCGGTCACGCAGGCGTCCGCGATCGTACCGTCCGGGGTGGAAGCCTCCAGTGTCACCACCTGGGTACCGTGGACCTGATTCAAAAAAACCGGATGCGCGCCGATGGCCTGTTGAAAAATCGCCCGGTTGGCCGCCACATGGGCAGGCGCATCGCCTACATGGTCGCCCAGATTCAGGCCGTCATAAGGCGCAACCGACACCCCGCCCGCGCGCGTGGTGCACACCGCCCGCACCCCCGCAGGCGCCGGCCAGTCAGGTGTCAGCATGTAGAAGGCCCTGCCTTTGTGGGAGGCCAGCCCTCGGGCCGATGGGCTTGGAAATTTCATTCTGCGGAATGGATCTTGTCGTAGGCGGCCAACAACTTGTGGTGCATCTCGCAGCCGTCCAGCGCCAGGCCGGGTGCGTCAAGGCCCATGAAACGGTCTTCCTGCATGATCAGCGCGTGCGCCTGTGCCAGGGGACCCGCACCGTAAAGCAGCGCCATGGTGTAGAGATAAGGTCCACTATCGCCCATGTCGGCCAGATTGATCAGGTTCTGGATGCAGGCGTACACCCGTTTGCGCTGCGGGTTGACCTGGTCGAAGTTGAGGATCCATTCGCAGCCTTCGAGCGTGGCGGCTTCATCGCCCACCGCCAGCGCCAGCAGGGTTTTGAGTTCACCCAGGCGCAGGTCGCTCCAGAACGAACCGGCATCGGCCGCCAGGCCAATCAGGCCCGCCACCGGGCGGTGGTCGGCCAGGTTGGATTCGTTCAAGGTTTCCAGCAGGTCGGTGCATTCTTCGTCATCGAGATCGGAGAGGTTCAACACGGCTTCGCGGAACTGGTTGGCAATGCTGTTGTTCTCGAACTCCAGATCGTCAATCGGATAGATCTCGGACAAGCCGGGCACCAGAATGCGGCAGGCATAGACCCCGAGCTGGGTAAAGTCGGCAATGTAAACCTCATGGCCATCATGCTGCAAACGCTCCAGATTCCAGGCGTAATCTTCGGCCGTGGTACTGCTGAAGTTCCAGTCGACAAACTCGAAGTCAGGCACATCACCAAGAAACTTCCAGTGAATAACGCCGCTGGAGTCGACAAAATGGATCTCGATGTTGGTGGAGCTGGCCGCTTCTTCAAGGTCGAAGCCGGGTGCCGGAAAGCCCGACAGTGCATCCAGCGCGCGGCCCTGCAGCAGTTCGGTGAGGGCGCGTTCCAGCGCCACTTCAAAACGCGGGTGCGCGCCAAAGCTGGCAAAACAACCCTGGTCGAGCGGGTTCAACAGCGTGACATTCATCACCGGATACTGGCCGCCCAGCGATGCGTCCTTGACCAGAATACCAAAACCGGCTTCGCGCAGCGCGGCAATGCCACGCGCAATGCGCGGGTAACGTGCAATCACGGCCTCGGGCACGTCGGGCAAGCACAGGCCCTGGCTGATGATGCGGGCCTTGATGGCGCGCTCGAAAATTTCGGACAGTGCCTGCGTTCGCGCTTCCATCTGGGTGTTGCCCGCCGACATGCCGTTGCTGACATACAGATTGCCAATGAGGTTGACCGGGAAATAGACAGTCTGGCCATCACTCTGGCGCACGTAAGGCAGGGCACAGATGCCGCGCTCGCAGGCGCCCGAGTTGAAATCGACCAGGCTGCTGGCGTCAATGTTGCCCTGCGGGTTGTACAGCGTGTGCAACTCGGGGCTGAGCAGCTCGGCGGGCCACTGCTCGTCTGCCGGCACATCGAACCAGCGCTCTTGCGGAAAATGCACGTGGGTACGCCCGGTCACATCCGGCCCGAGGTAAAAGTGGGTCCAGAAATAATGGGTGGACAGGCGCTCGAAGAACTCGCCCAGGGCGCTGGCCAAGCAGGCCAGGCGGCTGGCGCCTTTGCCGTTGGCGAACAGCAGCGGACAGTCGCGGTCGCGGATATGCACCGACCAGATACCGTCAACCGGGTTGAGCCAGCTGCGCTCTTCAATGTGGAAACCCAAAGCCTGCAGCTTGCCTTGCAGCGTGTTGATCGTGGTTTCGAGGGCGGCATCTTTGCCGGGAATAAAGGTAGCGTGGTTCATATCCCCAGCATACCTCATGGTTCATCAAAGCCGGCGCAACCGCGGGATTGAAAACGCTAGACTCGCAAGTTGCCGAATTAACCCAAACCCAGCGGAGACATTGATGATTCTTGAACTTGCCGACTTCTCGATCCAGCCCGGCCAGAACGCCGCCTTTGAGGAGGCCATTCAACGCGGCCTGCAAACCGTCATTGCACAGGCCAAAGGATTTGAAGGCTTCAAAGTCAATCGCTGCATTGAAAACCCGCAACGCTACATTTTGCAAATATTCTGGACCACGCTGGAAGACCACACGGTAGGATTCCGCGGCTCCCCGGCGTTCGCCGAGTGGCGCACCATTGTGGGGCCGTTTTTTGCCAGCCCACCGGTAGTGGAACATTTCGAGCTGGTCGCCAAGTCGGCCTGAACCCTCTTTAAAAAAACCGCCATGAACACCGTTTTCCCTCCCGCACCCAGCGTGACCATGCCTGTGGTCGGCACCACCGCCCTGTTCCCGGTGCACCGCATCTACTGCGTGGGCCGCAATTACGTCGAGCACGCCCAGGAGATGGGTCACACCGGGCGTGAACCGCCTTTTTTCTTCATGAAGCCGGCCGATGCGGTGCTGGTGGCATTGCCCGGCATCAGCACATCACTGCCCTACCCCGGACTGACCAAAAACCTGCACCATGAAATTGAACTGGTGGTGGCGATTGGCAAGGGCGGCAGAAATATTGCCGTGGCGCAGGCCGAGCAGCATATTTTTGGCTACGCCGTGGGCCTTGACATGACCCGGCGCGACCTGCAAAACGAGATGAAGGCGCAGGGCCGTCCGTGGTGCATCGGCAAGGGTTTTGACCACTCGGCTCCGATTGGCCCCATCACCCCCAAAGATGCGGCGGGCGACATCACGCACGCCGGCATCAGCCTGCAAGTCAACAACGCTGTGCGTCAAAACAGCACGGTGGCACAACTGATCTGGAACATTGCCGAGACCATCGCCCAGCTCTCAGCCGCCTGGGAGCTGCAGCCCGGCGACCTGATCTACACCGGCACCCCGGCCGGCGTGGGCGCAGTGCAGCCGGGCGACACCCTCAAGGGCAGCATCGACGGCCTGACCGATATTGAATTGAAGGTGGTCTGACTTCATGCACCGGGCCCCGATCAAACACTGCAAAAACTGTGGCACCGCCGTGGTCTATCGGCTGCCGGACGACGGCGACACCAAGCACCGTGCGGTGTGTCCGATCTGCCAGACCGTGCACTACGAAAACCCGCTCAACGTGGTCGGCACCATTCCGGTCCTGGGCGACAAGGTGCTGCTGTGCAAGCGCAATATCGAGCCGCGCTGGGGCAAGTGGACGCTGCCTGCGGGCTTCATGGAACTCAACGAAACCGTGAGCGAAGGCGCGGCGCGCGAGACCCTGGAAGAAGCTGGCGCCCAGTTTGAGATGGGTGAGTTTTTTTCGCTGGTGAACATCCCGCGCGTCGGGCAGGTGCACCTGTTTTACCGCGCCCAGTTGCTGAGCGACCAGTTTGATCCCGGCTTTGAGACCCTTGAGGCACGGCTGTTTGCCGAGCATGAAATTCCCTGGGACGAGATCGCCTTCAGGACCGTGGGCGAAACTCTGAAGCGTTTTTTTGCCGACCGTCGCCAGGGCCGCTACACCATTCATGTCTTTGACATCACCTGAACTTCAATTTAAATAGGAGACACGCATGAAAAGTTCCACGATTTCCATCCGCAGCCAGGACGGCCAACAATTTGACGCCTATCTTTCCCTGCCACCGACGGGTCGCGGGCCAGGCCTGGTGATCATTCAGGAGATCTGGGGCGTCAACGAGCACATCAAGGCGGTGGCCGACCAGTACGCCATGGACGGCTATGTGGTGCTGGCACCTGATGTGTTCTGGCGCCAGGAGGCCAACGTCAACCTGAAGTACAACGAGCCCGATACCCAAAAGGCGTTCCAGCTGATGACGAATTTGGACGAAGCCAAGGCCGTGGCCGACCTGGTGAGCACGGCAAAAGCCCTGCGTGCCCGGCCTGAAGTGAGCGGCAAGGTGGGTTCGATTGGCTTTTGCATGGGTGGGCGGCTGAGTTACCAGCTGGCAGCCAGCGGCGCGGTCGATGCGGCCGTGTGCTACTACGGCGGCGGCATTCAGAACCACCTGGACAAGGCAGCCGCCGTGCAGGGACCCATTTTGTTCCACTACGCCGCGCTGGACGGGTACATTCCGGCAACGGCGGTGGCCGATGTCAAAAAGGCATTTGACGGCCGCGCCAACGCGCAATTTCATGTGTATGAAGGCGTTGACCACGGCTTCAACTGCTGGGGCCGCCCGATGTACCAGCAACGCGCTGCCGCGTTGGCACGCGGCCGCACGCTGGCGTGGTTGTCAGAGCAGCTGACCTGAAACCGCAGATAGCAAGCACCATGACAACACTGAATAAAACCGCGCTGTCCATGCTGGACCTGGTCAACCTGCGCGAAGGCGGCACGGTGGCGCAGGCACTGGCCAATTCCTTGCGCACCGCGCAGCATGCCGAGGCGCTGGGCTTTACCCGGTACTGGGTGGCCGAACACCACAACATGGCCAGCATTGCCAGTTCGGCCACGGCCGTGTTGGTGGGCTACCTTGCCGGGGGTACGCAACACATTCGGGTCGGCTCGGGCGGCATCATGCTGCCCAACCATGCGCCGCTGGTGGTGGCCGAAGCCTTTGGCACGCTCGCCGAGTTGTACCCCAACCGCATTGACTTAGGGCTGGGCCGGGCGCCGGGCACAGACCGGGCCACCATGCAGGCCCTGCGCCGCGACCGGGTCGAGACCGAGCATGACTTTCCGCGCGACGTTGCCGAGTTGCAGCATCTGCTGGGGCCGGTGCAGCCGGGTCAGCGCATTGTTGCCATGCCGGGTGCGGGCACCGAGGTGCCGATCTGGCTGCTGGGCTCCAGCTTGTTTTCGGCCCAACTGGCGGCAGAACGCGGCCTGCCCTACGCCTTTGCCTCGCACTTTGCGCCCCGCATGATGCTGGCGGCCATTGACCTGTACCGACGCTTGTTCAAACCGTCCAAGGTGTTGAGCCAGCCGTACGTGGTGATTGGCGTGCCCCTGATCGCTGCCTCAAACGATGACGAGGCGGAATTTCTGGCCAGCAGCACTTACCAGCGCGTACTCGGCATCCTGACCGGTGAGCGCAAGCCCCTGCAGCCGCCAGTCGCCCACTTCATGCAGCAGTTGCATGCCCAGGAGCGCGCTGCCATCGGCGACTTTCTGGGTGCGGCGGTTATCGGTGGGCCGGGCAAGGTGCGCGCCGGGCTGACGGCCCTGGCGCAGCAAACGCAGGCCGATGAATTCATGCTGGTGTGCGATATTTTTGACCCCACGCTGCGCCTGCAATCCCTGGACATTACCGTTCAGGCTTTTTTCAGATAAGGGAATAAAAAAGCCCGCTACTGTTTAAATAGCAGGCTTCATCAGAATTACTTGGGGTGGCTGATGGGGCTCGAACCCACGACAACAGGAATCACAATCCTAATAAATTTGTATTCCGCTGTGTTGAAAAAATGCTGTTTCTATATAAATCAATCACTTAAAGATGTTTTTGGGAGCATACAACTACTAGCGTGTTGATTTAAATTGAGCAAAATGCCATAATTCAGTCTGTAAACAGTCTGTAAAAATGGAAAGGTTCTCAACATGGCACGCCCAAGCAAGACCGCTGCGATTGACTATGCCGCCCCCCACGAGCTAACACACGGACTTTTAGAGCGTGCCGCTTGCCCCGCTGAACTGCCGTTCGTGCTGGTGCGGGATGCCGACAAAAAAGGGTTACGACTCCGGGTTACCAAGGCTGGCGGCAAACACTGGCAGTTTGAAACCCGCATCAAGGGCAAGCTGTTCACCCGTGCGCTGGGTGAGTGGCCTGCCGTTTCAATCGACGCTGCCAAGGTCGAAGCGCACCGCCTGCGGGGGTTGACTGAGGCTGGTACAGACCCGCGCGAGCTTGAGCGCCAGCAACAAACGGAACAGGCCGCCGCCATCGAAGCCGCCGCCGCAAAAGAGGCTCAGCAAGCCCAACAGAAAGCCGCCCAAGCTCTGACCGTGGGCGAAGTGTGGAAAGACTACCTCGAAAAACGCCGCCCGTTTTGGGGTGACCTGCACTACCGCGACCATCTGGATAAAGCAAGTCCCGGAGGCGTACCCTCAAAAAGGCGCGGGGCGAGCGACAAATTGACCAAGCCTGGGCCGCTTGCCGAGCTGATGCCGCTGCCACTGATAGACCTCGATCAAGCAAAGATAGAGGCATGGGCCGCCAATGAGGGTAAGACGCGCCCTAGTTCTGCCCGGCTGGCATGGCGACTGCTGACGGTGTTTCTGACCTGGTGCGCAGAACAACCCGAATATTCTGCCCTGCTCCCGCACAGAAACCCGGCAAAGACAAAGAAGGCACGGGAGGCACTTGGCAAAGCCAACGTCAAATACGACGTGCTTCAAAAAAACCAGCTAAGCGCATGGTTCACCGCTGTGCAGAAAATTCAAAACCCGACAATTTCCGCCTTTTTGCAGGTGCTGCTGCTTACCGGCGCCCGGCTCAATGAGGTGCAGACGATGCGCTGGGAAGACGTCAACACCCAATGGAAAGGGCTGAGCATCAATGACAAGATGGAAGGTACCCGCGAAGTTCCATTAACCCCCTACGTTGAAAAGCTGATCACCGCCCTGCCCCGGCGTAATGCTTATGTTTTTGCAAGCGCCCGCGTGTTGGACATGAGCGAGAAAAACATTGAACGCCGCCAGGCCAAGGCTGCCAAACGCGGCAAACCGGCCCCGGTTGGCGAGGTCCTGGAAACCAGCGAAACCGGTTACATATCTGAGCCCAACACGCCCCACACACGTGCCTGTCGTACTGTCGGCATTGAAGGGCTCACGCTGCATGGTTTGCGCCGTTCGTTCGCCAGCTTGTGCGAGTGGCTGGACATTCCCGGCGGTGTATCTGCACAGATTCAAGGCCATGCACCTCAAGGCGTGCGCGAACAAAACTACATTCGCCGCCCGTTGGACTTGCTACGCGTACACCACGAAAAAATCGAAGCGTGGATTCTCGAACAAGCCGGAATCAAATTTGACCCCAAGGCCAAACCCGGCAAGCTGCACGCAGTGGCCGCATAAATATCGCAAAATAGCTATACTATGAGCAATTGGACGGTGACCCTACACCCGCTGGCAGAACCCGAATTGCTGGCGTTGCCTGCTGACATGCGAGCCCGGTTTTTGCACGTTGCTGAAATGCTGGAGGAATTTGGCCCGCAGCGTGTAGGACTGCCCCACATTCGACCGCTGGAAAGCAAGCTGTGGGAAATGAGGATGCAGGGCCGCGACGGGATAGCCCGCGCTGTGTATGCCGCTGTCAAAGACCGCCGCTTGCTGGTGCTGCATGTGTTTGTGAAAAAGACACAGACCACACCGCGAAGCGCGATTGCAACCGCACTGAAACGTTTGGAAGCCAAGCCATGAAAACATTGAAATCACTCAAGACCGAACTGCTGGCCGACCCTGACACCCGCGCCGAATACGACGCCATGGCCGCTGAATTCAGCATGGCCCGGGAACTGATAGCCGCCCGCAGCCGTGCCGGATTGACGCAGGGCGAAGTTGCCGCCCGCATGGGCACGACCCAGAGCGTTGTTGCTCGTTTGGAATCTGGCAGGCGTGCGCCATCCATGCGAACCGTGGAGCGGTATGCACAGGCCGTTGGTGCCCGTGCCGTGGTGCATCTGGAGGTGGCATGACAGTTTTGCACCAGCTAGGCCCGGCTAAATTACAGGAGTCAAACAGCGGTCTCCCCTGCCCGCCTGCTGCGGTTCCTTTTGAAGGGCACCGGTAAGGAGTGCGCAATGGTACGTGGACAGTCAAAACTTGCGACAAAAGTTTATCCATGGCACGACCTAGCCTGGGATTTGGCATTGGCTGACGGCATTGCCCCTGCCTCAATTGATAGCCGTTTTGAAGAGTACAGCAAAATAAGCACCCATCTCTTGCGGGACATCCTGGAAGGCAAAGTTCCGGTTCGCAAACCCAACGGCAATCCCTTACACGGCGACCCAAAGCTTTTCAAAATACGCGGCCCAGACACCCCACACCTGACCGTGGACGAGGGAAACGCGTGGCTCAAAAAGAACCGATACCTCCAAGTGTGGGCGCCAGACGATTCTAAGAAAACAAAAGAAACTCAGGTTGACAACAAGGCCGAGCTCGCAAGTACAGGGCCAGCAAACAACTGGCGCCATCGAGTTCAAGCTGAGGCATACAAATATTGGCTGACGCTTAGGGCCAGCGGTAGCAATCCTTCTGTCTATTCTATTTGTGACCACATGGCGCAATGGTGTAGAGACAACAATATCAAAGGCGATAAAGGCCAGGACCCGCGCGCCGGTACGATTCGCAACACGGTGCTAAACGCGAAGAGCTGGACTCCGCCACAGCACAGCCCCGAAAAAGCTCAAAAGTACATTGCACAAACTGCACAAATAAAAAATTCAAACTCTGAAGCCTAATGTGCAACTACCTGCAAAGCCTTATTCCACGCGGGTTGTAGCCTATTTTTTCGTGTAGATAAACATCGTTGCATTTATGCCTGTGTGCATTCCAGAATTGATTACCAGACACCGCAATTCCGCGTTGTTGTTTGGAGAAATCAATCATGTCGCAAACACCTGCCGCAAGCAGCACCACGCCACCTAACACTGCCACACACGCCATTCAAGGGCGTTATCAGCCGCTTGAACAAGTCACCAAGCCAAACCTCACAACCGCTGAGCTGGCCTTCTACTCCAACATGGCCGAACAAACATGGAGGGTCAAAGCCTGTTACGACACGGCCCCGGCATTCCTGCGCCCCCTGCGCGTGTTCGGTCGTTTGGCCTGGCCAACCTCTGGTGCCAAAAAACTGTTGGGAGTCGCAGCATGAGCCGTCCGTTCCAACACCCAGCCCTGACGTCCGACATCCGCGCCGCGTTGAACCTCCCCCGTGACGCCGATCCTGCCGCCCGTGCCAAAGCCAATCCCGCCATGCAGTGGGTCACCGACCACCACGCCGAAAAACACATATTTCAGGCGCTCGCGCTCACCACTACACCCAAGCCGATCGCAGACGCATCAGGTCGCCCCAGCATGTGGCTTTGTCCACCACCTGGTGGCATGGGCAATCACGTCGGCATCTTGATCACTGCTGACCCCCAAGGCAACATTCGCTGCGTTGCGTCAAATCTCATCACCCAACCCATCCAGGACAGCAAAGCGACCTTGCCAGACACGACCCCGGATGCCATCAGCGCCCTGCGCTCTAAGGACGACACACAGCGCTTGATTCAACAAGCGGTCAATGCAGCCTGCATGGCCAACATGGACCAAGTCCAAAAGCTCTGTGCGGAGAGTCAGCGCTTCAAAACAACGGCCCTATTTCTTGTCGTGGTAACAGATGGCCCACCGCTCGTGTTCATGACAACGCTGGTCATCCAGGGCCCGCGCCAACCTAACCCCAAACTGATTTTTACCGGAAAGGTACTGCCATGAAAGAGGCCCAAGCCTACGCCGCCCACGGTGTGGCCTTGGTGCCCATCCCCTTGGGAAAAAAGGGGCCGGTGGTGCCTGGCTGGAACGAACCCAGCCAGGCCATCACCGACCCCGCCATTGCCGCCGCCCTCACTGGCAATATCGGCATAGCGCACGCCTACAGCACTCCGCGCTGTGCCGCCCTCGATGTTGACGATCTGGCGTTTGCCATTCCCATGCTGGCGCAACACGGCATCGACTTGCAAGCGCTGCTCGATGCCGATGATTCCGTGGTCATAAGCTCAGGGCGACCCAACCACACCAAGCTGCTGTTTCGCTTGCACGATGACCTACCGTCGTTCGCCAGCAAAGTGTGCAAGCAAGACGGTAAAACCATTTTTGAACTGCGCTGTGCCACTGCCGATGGCAGGACCGTACAGGACGTTTTGCCGCCCTCCATACACCCAGATACAGGTCAGCCTTACCGGTGGGCGGGTAATGGGCACTGGAGCCGTTTACCCTTGTTGCCAATAGCGGTCGTCGACCTTTGGGAATCGATCACACAGCGGAAAGCTCAAAGCACGGATGCTGCAATATCCAGCAGCCTGGGCCCGATGCCCGATTACTTAAGGGCCAGGCTCAAAA
>NZ_JAMPXE010000168.1 GCF_023701345.1 Rhodoferax sp.
AGTCATGGTGATGCTCTGAATAGTTAAAAAATGGGAGTGTGGAAGTAAAAAAGACTTTAACCGCGGAAATAGTTGGTCGGCACAAAGGGCATGGCCACCACTTCCATTTGGACCGGCTTGCCGCGCACGATGGCGTTGACCTGGCTGCCTAGGGCAGCATGCGACGGCGGTACATAGCCCATGGCAATCGGCTGGTCTATGGTGGGGCCAAGCAGGCCGCTGGTGACTTCTCCGATGCGTTCACCGGCCAGGTTTTGTAGTTCAACATGTTCACGCACCGGCACACGCGCCAGTGCTTTCAAGCCAACCCGCTTGCGCGTGACCGAACCCGGTTCACCGCCAAGCTGCGCCAGAATTTTGTCCGCACCCGGGAAACCCCCGGCGCGGGCACCGCCGCTACGGCGTACCTTCTGGATCGCCCATTGCAGGCCGGCTTCCACCGGTGTGGTGGTGGTGTCAACGTCGTTGCCATACAGCGGCAGGCCGGCTTCCAGCCGCAGTGAGTTGCGGGCACCCAGGCCAATCGGCTTGACTTCGGGTTGCGCCAGCAGCGCCTGGGCCAGCGCCAGTGTATCGGACGCGTGCACTGAAATCTCAAAACCGTCTTCGCCGGTGTAACCGCTGCGTGTCAGGTATACGTCAATGGCCCGCTCGCCGGTCTGCACGCTAAAGTTGCCGCCGGTCATGAACACCAGCTTTTCCACACCTGGTGCCAGCCGCGACAGGGCGGTCGCGGCTTGCGGGCCTTGCAGCGCCAGCAGGGCGCGCTCAGGCATCGGGATCACCTGGCAACGGTTGCCAATCTTGGCCTGGATGTGGGCGATGTCACCCACCTTGCAGGCACCGTTGACGATGACAAATATGTCGGTACCGCGGTTGACGAACATCAGGTCGTCGATGATGCCGCCAGCGTCGTTGAGCAACAGGCCGTAGCGCTGTTTGCCCACGCCCAGGTCGATCACGTCGACCGGGATCAGGCTCTCAAAAGCGGCAGCGGCGTCTGGCCCGACCAGGCGCAACTGGCCCATGTGCGAGACATCGAACAAACCGGCCGCGCTGCGCGTGTGTTTGTGCTCGGCCATCAGGCCTTCGGGGTATTGCACCGGCATGGCATAACCCGCAAACGGCACCATGCGGGCGCCCAGGGCAAGATGCAAGTCGTTGAGGGGGACTTGCAGAAGATCATCAGGTGAGGCGGACATCAATACTCCAATAGAGCAGGGGGCAAATCAAATTCCATGGCTTGACGCTGCGCCAATGCCATGGGCTGCCCCCGCTGTCCGCTTTACCTGAGAGATTCGCCAAAACCGGTCGCGTAGGGCGCCGGGTTTGGTTTGCTCCTTCGGTGGATCGGCCCTGGCGCATGCGCCAAGGCTGATCTCTCTCCAGTGGGGAGTCGTCAAAAAGTCTGGCGACTCTGTGACGGTTGTCAGTCCTTTTGCCTGAGCGTTCAAACTGCTGCAATCAGCAATCCTGCGCCTTCGGCGGCCATCCCGATGGGTAGGCTCTCTCCTGAACGGTATAAATTTTACAGGCTGGACACGGATCAGGATTTATGTCGAAGCTGTTTTTCTTGACGGCCGGCCCCAAAACCCTGAAAAAACCAATGCCGTCAAGTTGCGTTGCGCAGCTTAACCGACAGCTGAAGCACGGTGCTGCGCAATGGATTAAATTGCACCGATTCGGATCAGCCAATTCAACAATCCGTCGAACACCTTTTCCCTTGTCTGCGGTGCCGACAGGACCAGGTCATGCACGCCGTTTGCCACTGCCAGCAGTTCAACCCGACGCCCCAGGCCGGGCGACAGGCGTTGAATGTCTGCAATATCCAGAACGATGTCGGCGCGCATGGCTTCTTCGCTCCAGCGCTTTGGCCACGCACTGCGTTGCGCGTGCATCACCAACACAGGGCAATCAATCGACAGCCCCTGTGCGACTTCTTTTTGTGCCCGGTGAATGGCGCGAAACCAGCCGGCATAAACGGGAAATCCTTCAATGGGCTTCCAGCGGGTGTTGTAGCGCCAGACACCATGGTGGTCCGCATGCAGACTTTCACCGTAAACAACAACATGATGCGGGATCTGCCACCGTGGAAACACGTTTCCAAGCGCTGCGACCAAGGGTTCCAGAATCGATTCCTGCCACCAGGGCAGGTTCATGTCCAGGAACGGGCTATTCAGGAACACCGCCTGCACAGCTGCGCGCTGTTGCCCACGGTGCGCGTACAGGGCCGCTACCAGACCCCCGGTGGAATGACCGTTGAGAAGCAGCCAGTCCACGCCCTCTTCCTTTTTCAGCAAATTGACAGCGGCATCGACATCCTGCAGATACTCATCGATATCGCTGGTGTAGTTCGGCAGTTGATGGGGGCGCATGGATCGTCCGTGGCGACGAAGATCAACGGCATAAAAATGCAATCCTGCGTTGTTGTAGAAATCTGCCAGATGGGTTTGAAAGAAGTAGTCCACGTAGCCGTGGACATACAGGACAGCCTTGCCAGACGGTTTGGCGCTGCGCCTGCGAACCAGCACGACCTCTGCCGAACCATCTGGCGCAAGCAGCCCTGACAGGGTGGCCTGCTCGAAGCCGGGCAGTACATCTGGCGCCCAGGACGTCCATTCCATTTCATGATTCATTGCAAGACCCTGAAGTCAGCAGGCCAGTTGCTGGCGTGCTGGACGAACCATACCACTTCCTGCCGATCATTCGGCGTTGCAGCTATCCGTGGCTTGGTTTGGGGTCGGCGTCAACAGTTGTGCCCAAGGGGTTTGCGGCGTGTTCTGGGGCGCCGGGCCGTCCGGTGACGGTCTGGACCTGCCGCTGACCTGATTGGCAGCCTGAAAAAACGTCCAGTTGCGGCTTGTACAAGCGGGTCTGTACATGTGCCAGCGACAGCATGGAGCTAAACAGGTTGTCATGTGTCACCGGCTGGTTGGTTTGGTCAAGCCAACATGATTTATCCCAACCCAGATGATTCAGCATGGGTGAGGAGAACCACACGGCCATCGGCACATGGGTTTGCTCCTTGGGCGCCATGGCATAGGGCATGCCATGCAGGTACAAGCCTTTTTCCCCCAGTGACTCACCGTGGTCAGAGACATACACCAGCGCCGTCGGGCGTTTTTGGGACTTGAGCCAGGCCACGGTCTGGCCCAAAAAGTGGTCCGCATAACGCACCGAGTTGTCGTAGGCGTTGATGATTTCCTGGCCGGAACATTCTTGCAGCACATTGCTGCGGCATTCAGGGGTAAACACCTTGAATCCGGTGGGTGTTCGCTTGTAGTACGCCGGCCCGTGGCTGCCCATCTGGTGCATCACGACCACCGTGCCACGCGCGCGTCGAACCGGGTCCAGTTGGCCCAGACGTTCAGGCAGCACGCGAAGCATTTTTTCGTCGAAGCATTCGCCGTCGGGGCACAGAGCCGGATCTTTGAGTTCGCGGGTTTCGGCATGAGGCACCCGATCACAGACGCCTTTGCAGCCGGACTGGTTGTCCAGCCATAACACAGCCAAGCCAGCGCGTTGCAGGACGTCCAGCAAATTCTCGAAACGCGCCTCG
Source organism: Rhodoferax sp. (assembly GCF_023701345.1). GTDB lineage: Bacteria > Pseudomonadota > Gammaproteobacteria > Burkholderiales > Burkholderiaceae_C > Rhodoferax. The sequence goes on from NZ_JAMPXE010000168.1 coordinate 3,560, forward strand.
GTTTTTCCATAGCCATCGCGTCCCAGGTCCGAGAACATACAGGGCAACGACACCTGGGTGTTGGTTCCGCAGGATGAAACATTTGAAAAATACACCAGTTCGCCACGGTCTTGCAGTTGCTTGAGGCGTGGCGTGGTGTCTCGGTCATAGCCTGCCAGACCCACGTTGGCGGCCCGCGCCGTCTCGCCCACGACCAGCACGATCAAGGGCGACGTGTCCACGTCACTGGCACTGCCCAGCAGGACTGCATCCGCGCCAATGGGCTGAACGAGTTGACTTGCATGCGCCGACTGACCCACCACCAGACGCGTTGTGGCATAGACCGTATTGAAGGGGTTGACCATGTAACGCAAGGACTTGTGGTTGCGCATGGTTGAGGCCAGGTTCTCAAACGACAGCCACACCATCACCAGCATGACCAATGTGGCCACCACGGCCAGACTGATTTGCTTGACCACGAGGGCTCTGGCAGGCATCTGCTGCACCGGTTGTTTCCACCACCACCAGCCAGGCAGCAGAACGCCCAGCATGACGACCATCAGCATCGACCACGACAACAGATCGCGCACCTCGCGTGCATCGGTCTGAACCGCATTGGTCAACATGCTTGGGTCGATGACCACGCCATAGGTGTACATGAAATAGCTGTTGAAGGCTGCTATCAGAAGCAAAACAAGCCCGACCGGTTTGCGCCACCGTGGCCAGACGAGCAGGCTTAGAAATGCAACGGTAGAGGCCAATACCACAACGCCAAAACCTGCGATGCCAAGCCACGCCCTGGGGCTGTGCGATTCGGGCAAGTCCAGCAGCGCGAGCCACAGCGGCGCATTGCCAATGGTGCTCAGCCAAAGCGCCAGAATCAGCGGCATGGCAACAGGGTGTAACGGACGGTGAGAAGCAAGCGAGAGGGTCATCAATGAGCGCCGGTAAAAATACAGCCGCGATTGTTGAAGCCTTGCATTAACCAAGCATTAACTCGAACTTGCCCATAATCCTGCCACCAGGTTCAAGCAAAGCTGCCCCGAAAAACCAAGACCTGTTCAGCACACATGCACAACAGACGCGCCCGTCCATTTACTCTTAATTTGGCACTTTCCCTGCGCCTGGCATCGTTCACTATGGGCAGTCTGATTGGTCTGCTGATTTGGGATTTTTCCGGGCTCGACCTGACTGTGATGCACTGGTTTGCCAATGAACATGGTTTTGCTTTGCGAAACAACTGGTGGCTGGAGGAATTGCTGCATACCCGCAGCAGGCAACTGGCTTTCGCGGCCTTTCTGGCACTGATGGCCATGATTTGGTGGCCAGCCGGCTTGTATCGCAAGCTGTCCCGTTGGCAGCGCATTGAGATCCCGGTCGGCATTGCCCTGTGCCTGCTGACGGTCAGCACCCTGAAACACTTCAGTATGACCAGCTGTCCATGGGATTTGCAGGATTTTGGCGGCAAGGCCTGGTATGTGTCACATTGGCGTTGGGGTATCAGCGATGGCGGCGTCGGGCGTTGTTTTCCGGGTGGTCACGTCTCCTCGGCTTTCGCGTTCATCGCCCTTTGCTTGCCGTGGCTGTTTTCGGGCAACGCAACAATGCGCCGGCGTGGCCGGTTGATTTTGTTCGTTGTTCTTTTGCTGGGTCTGATTTTTGGTCTGACACAAACCGTGCGCGGTGCGCACTATCCCAGCCACACCTTATGGACCGGTTGGATTTGCTGGGTCCTGGCATTGGCCAACCACCTGATGTTTGGGTGGTTGGCCCAAAAAAATCAAGGCCTTGATCCACCAGCGCTGGTCAGCCCCAGCCCATCTCCTGCCAGCGACAGCCTGGGGCGGTGACTCACATCCCCGCGTAATTGGGCCCACCGCCGCCCTCGGGCGTGACCCAGACAATATTCTGCGTCGGGTCCTTGATATCGCAGGTCTTGCAATGCACGCAGTTGGCCGCGTTGATCTGCAGGCGATCCGTGTTGTCGTCGTTCTTGACGAACTCATAAACCCCGGCCGGGCAGTAACGCGCCTCGGGACCGGCGTACTGGGCCAGGTTGATGTTCACCGGCACACCGGCATCCTTCAAGGTC
>NZ_JAMPXE010000169.1 GCF_023701345.1 Rhodoferax sp.
CGCCTGCGTTCCCGCGGCTCAACCTTGCCGGTGCTGATCCTGACGGCTGCTGACAGCATCGAAGAGCGCGTCAAGGGACTCGATTACGGTGCCGACGACTACATGGCCAAACCCTTCAGCCTGCAGGAACTCGAAGCCCGGGTGCGCGCCTTGAGCCGGCGCGGCATGGGCGCGGCCAGCAGCACCATCAAGCACGGGCCGCTGATTTATGACCAGGGTGGCCGCGTCGCCAGCATCGATGGCGTCATGCTCGAACTGTCGGCGCGTGAGCTTGGCCTGCTCGAGGTCCTGCTGCAGCGCGCCGGCCGGCTGGTCAGCAAAGACCAGTTGGTGGAGCGCCTGTGCGAATGGGGCGAAGAGGTCAGCAACAACGCCATTGAGGTCTACATCCACCGCCTGCGCAAGAAGATCGAAAAAGGCCCGATCCGCATCGCCACCGTGCGCGGTCTGGGCTATTGCCTCGAAAAGATCCCGGGCTGAACATGACCCCCACGCTTGTCGCTGCGCGTACTGCGCTGTACAAGACTCAGCCAGAGGCTACGTCCCTTCTGTCCGTCCAATCCTGCGCAGGCAGGATTGGAGCCGCGGCCCTCAGCCCCTCAGGGGCTGGCCTTGCTTGGGGCGGCCCGGCGCTGCGGTCGTTGTAGTGATGGTCAATCCGCGCGAGCAACGCTCGCTGTTTGGTGAAATTCTGGACTGGATGCTCACGCCGCTGCTGTTGCTGTGGCCGCTGAGCCTGGTCATGACCTGGCTGGTGGCGCAAAACATAGCAGGCAAACCGTTCGACCGCGCCCTCGAATACAACGTCCGGGCCATGGCGCAGCTGATCACCATCCAGAACGAGCGCGCCCAGTTTGCCTTGCCCCGGCCCGCACGCGAATTGCTGCGCGCCGATGATTCCGACACGGTGTACTACCAGGTGCTGGGCCCGCGCAGCGAATTCCTCAGCGGCGAACGCGACTTGCCGCCCCCCCCGATGATCGAACCCGTGGTACTTGACGAGGTACGCATTCGTGACGACGTGATCAGGGGCTTTGATGTCAAGGTGGCGTATTTATGGGTGACCTTGCCCATTCCCGATAGCCAACCCGCCCTGGTTCAGGTGGCCGAAACCCTGGAGAAGCGCTCGGTGCTGGCCACCGAGATCGTCAAGGGCGTGATGCTGCCGCAGTTTGTCATCCTGCCCCTGGCCGTGTTGCTGGTATGGCTGGCGCTGGTGCAGTCCATCAAGCCCCTGCACCAACTGGAAGAGCGCATCCGCGCCCGCAAACCCGACGACCTGAGTCCGATCGACGCGCAAATCGTGCCCATGGAGGTGGCGCCGCTGGTAGAGTCTGTCAACGACCTGCTGTTGCGTCTGACCGACTCCATTGCCACTCAGAAACGTTTTCTGGCCGATGCCGCGCACCAGCTCAAAACCCCCCTGGCGGGGCTGCGCATGCAGGCCGAGATCGCGCAGCGCGAAGGCGCCAGTGCCGAAGACCTGAAACACTATTTGCGCCAGATTGGCCGCGCCAGCATTCGCGCCACCCACAGCGTCAACCAGTTGCTGTCACTGGCGCGCGCCGAAAGCAATGGCTCGGTCATGCCAAGGGTGGTGTGCGATCTGGCCGAACTGACGATGTCGGTGGTGCGCGACTGCGTGCCCCGCGCGCTGGAAAAACACATTGATCTCGGCTACGAAGGCACCCAGCCCGGCACGCCCAGTTGCACCGTGCTGGGCAACCCGACCCTGCTCAAGGAAATGGTGCGCAACCTGGTTGACAACGCCATCAACTACACCCCGTCGAGCCTGGAAAAACCAGGAGTGATCACGGCACGTGTGCTCACCGACCCCTTTGGCCAGACCCTGGTGCTGCAAGTTGAAGACTCCGGCCCCGGCGTGCCCGAGGCCGAGCGTGAACTGATTTTCCAGCCCTTTTACCGTGCCTTGGGGACCGAGGCCGATGGCTCCGGCCTGGGTCTGCCGATCGTTCTTGAAATTGCCCAACAACACCAGGCCAGCGTCAGCCTGGAAGAAACCCGGCCCGGCCAGACACCCCCTGGCGCCCGTTTTGTGGTGCGTTTCAGCGCCCTGGGTGCAACTTAATCAGTTGGGGTCAGAGCACGTCGCTGCGCGAGTGGTCTGACCCGCAAGTTTTTCTAAGGGCAGGGTTCAAGCGCCCCAGAGGGCAACACGGCCCTGAGTTCAGGCAACTGGTCTTGCAGCGTTTCGCTCAAGGCCGGCAAACGCAGGCGCAAGCCTTGGCCATCGGCCTGTTTCATCAGCAGCCAGCTTTCTGGCGGCCATGAAGTTTGCAGAAGGCTGCGCACCACCTCGGCTTGCGCCTCGTCCAGGGGCCCGCTTTGCAGACACAGGGTGTCTTCGGACGGCTCTTGCAAAGACGCCCGCCTGGCCTCGTCCGGGCTCAGCAAGGTGATCGACTCAGGGCGGATTTGTTGCGCCAGGCGCTGCGGCTCACGCTGTTGTGCAGGCCCAAAGCCATAAGACAGCAGCCAGCCCTGCGCCCACGACCAGTACAGGACATTGAGCAGCAGCAACAGCCAGACCAGCGTGCGCGCCATCAGTTCTGCGCCTCACACATGGCCATAGCCAGGGTTGGGCTGGACACGCACGCTGACCTCGGCGCTGGTGATACGCAGCACGCCTTGTGCGCTGGCGACCCGCAGCGCGCCGCTGGCGTCCACACCCTGCGCCACCCCTTGCAAGCCATCACTGAGCATGACCGGCACTTGTGCCAGTGCATCACGCTTGTTGAAAACCTGCTGAAACGGCGCAAAACCGTGCGTCTCGAACTTCTGCACGGTCTGCACCAGCGGGGCGGCAATGCGCAACAAGGCCTGCGTCGCATCCACGCCCGGCAGCAACTCCAGCAAACCGACCGGGGCAGTTGACAAGCCGGTCGCATCAGGCGTCAGCAGGTTGAGGCCCACACCAATCACCACATAGCGACTGGCACCGGCTTCTCCCCGGTTGACGGTTTCGATCAAAATGCCAGCCAGCTTGCGGTCATGCCACCACAGGTCGTTGGGCCACTTCAGGCAAATGCCGGGGTGCAGACTCTGTGCCACGCTCAAGCCCACCGCCAGCGACAGCCCAGACCAGTCGGCGGGCGCCAGATTCAGGCCCAGGGAAAAGGTCAAGGCTTTGGGCGCACTGCCACTTGAAGCGCCACTGTGCCATTGCCGCCCCAGGCGGCCGCGCCCGGCGGTTTGCTGCTCCGCCACCAGCAGCACGGGCTCCAGCCGACCGGCGCGGGCGCGGCGCATCAGCTCGGAATTGGTCGAGTCAACTTCCGGCAAGACCTCCACGGTAAAACCCGGCAGGGCAGGGGCCACGGCTTCCCAGATGGCCTCGGCAGGCCAGCGCACGGGCTGAACGGGTGTCGTGGCCATGGTCTAGCGCCGTTTGGGTGCCAGCAGGGTGCCACGGCAGGTTGCCGCGCCGCACCAGCAGGGGTACTCGGCCTTGAGCTTTTTGGTGTAACGCTCCTCGATGATCAGGCCGTAGTCGTAGTTGAGCTCTTCACCGGCGGCAATGTCGCGCAATGCCTTGATGAAAATACGGCCGTCCTGCTCGTCAGCCTCGCAATTAGGGTCGCAGGCATGGTTGATCCAGCGTGACGAGTTGCCGCCATACAGCGCGTCAATCACGCGGCTTTCGTCAATGTGAAAATAAAACGTGTGGTTCGGGTTCTGCGGGTCGTGCGGGTGCCGCGCCTGGGCTTCTTCCCAGGTGATGATCTCGCCCACGTACTCGACCAGGGTGTCACCGGCGGCGATGTCCTGCACCGCATAGACGCCCTTGCCATGGACAGCGGAGCGGCGCACCTGGATGCGGCGGGGATGGGTGGGCGATTTTTTTGACACGTTAAAAAATTTGGTATCGTGGACTCGTATGGGTGCGCGTGTGCGTACCTGCCTGTGTGCGCCCGCCCGTGCGAGCGCGAGAAAATGGATTGTAGTCAGATGAAAACATTGATCATTGCTGAAAAGCCTTCGGTCGCGCAAGACATCGTGCGCGCCCTGACGCCCGTGTCGGGCAAGTTCGAGAAGCACGACGAGCATTTTGAAAACGACACCCACGTGGTGACCAGCGCGGTCGGCCACCTGGTGGAAATCCAGGCGCCCGAAGCCTTTGACGTGAAGCGTGGCAAGTGGAGCTTTGCCCACCTGCCGGTGATTCCGCCGCACTTCGACCTCAAGCCCGTCGATAAGACCAAAACCCGGCTCAACGCGGTGGTGAAGCAGGCCAAGCGCAAAGACGTCGGCCAGCTTATCAACGCCTGCGACGCCGGGCGCGAAGGCGAGCTGATCTTCCGACTGATCGAGCAGTACGCCGGCGGCGCCAAACCGCTGGGCAAACCCGTTCAGCGCTTGTGGCTGCAAAGCATGACGCCGCAAGCCATTCGCGACGGTTTTCAACACCTGCGCTCCAACGCCCAGATGCAGCCGCTGGCCGATGCCGCGCGCTGCCGCAGCGAGGCCGATTGGCTGGTCGGCATCAACGGCACGCGGGCGCTGACGGCCTTCAACTCGCGTGACGGCGGTTTCTTTCTGACCACCGTGGGCCGGGTGCAAACGCCCACCCTCAGCGTGGTGGTGGAGCGCGAGGAAAAAATCCGCAAATTTGTCAGCCGCGACTACTGGGAGATCCACGCCAGCTTTGCCGCGCAGGCCGGTGACTACCCGGCCAAATGGTTTGACCCAACCTGGAAGCGGGCAGCGGCCAATGCGGCTGCGGGCAATGACGAGGTGGACGCCGAACTCAAGGCCGACCGGCTCTGGAGCCAGCGCGAAGCCCAGGCCATTGCCGATGCCGTGCGCGGCCAGCAGGCCACCGTGACCGAGGAAAGCAAACCAACGACGCAGGTGTCGCCGCTGCTGTTTGACCTGACCAGCCTGCAGCGCGAGGCCAACGGCAAATTTGGCTTCAGCGCCAAGACCACGCTGTCGATTGCGCAAAGCCTGTACGAACGCCACAAGGCACTGACTTATCCGCGAACCGACTCGCGCGCGCTGCCCGAAGACTATGTGCCGGTGGTCAAGCAGACCTTCGAGATGCTGGCGGACAGCGGCATGAAGCATCTGGCGCCACACGCACGCACGGCGCTCAACAACAGCTACGTGCGCCCCAGCAAGCGCATTTTTGACAACGCCAAGGTCAGCGACCACTTTGCCATCATCCCGACGCTGCAGGCGCCGCACGGTTTGAGCGAGACCGAGCAAAAAATTTACGACCTGGTGGTGCGCCGCTTCATGGCGGTGTTTTTCCCGGCCGCCGAATACCAGATCACGACGCGTATTTCAACCGCTGTCGGTCATAGTTTCAAGACCGAAGGCAAGGTGCTGGTGAAACCGGGCTGGCTGGCGATTTACGGCAAGGAAGCCGCCGAAGAAAGCAAGGACGGCGACGACAAGAATCCGGGCAACCTGGTGCCGGTGGCACCGGGCGAACGGGTCAAGGCCGAAGCGGTGGACCCCAAGGCCCTGAAAACCCGGCCGCCGGCGCGCTACACCGAGGCCACCCTGCTCGGCGCCATGGAGGGCGCTGGCAAAACCGTGGAAGACGACGAGTTGCGCGAGGCCATGCAGGAAAAAGGCCTGGGTACCCC
>NZ_JAMPXE010000035.1 GCF_023701345.1 Rhodoferax sp.
ATGTGGTCCCGCCGACAGGAATCGAACCTGTATTTCACGCTTAGGAGGCATGCGCACTGTCCATTGTGCTACGGCGGGAACGCCTGATTTTAGGCGTCGTGAAATGGAAAACGGCGTTACATGCCAACAAGCGAGTGCATTACTTTGAGAGCGAATCGCGAATCTGCCGCAAAAGCACAATGTCCTCCGGCGTGGCCGGTGGTGGCGCAGCAGGAGCAGGTGGTGCTTCTTTCTTCAGGCGGTTGATCTGGCGGATCATCAAGAAAATGATGGACGCCAGGATAAAGAAGTTGACTGCCACTGTGATGAAGTTGCCGTAAGCGAACAGTGGCACGCCGGCTTTCGTCAGCGCCTCATAAGTCATTGGCCCGGTATAGGTGGCGGGCGGGGTGGACAGCAGCACAAAGTAGTTGGAGAAATCGAGACCGCCCACGGCCTTGCCAACCAGCGGCATGATCAGGTCTTTGACGATTGAATCAACAATTTTGCCAAATGCGGCACCAATGATGACACCGACCGCAAGATCAACGACATTGCCTTTCAAGGCAAACTCTTTGAATTCAGATGCAATACTCATTTGATGCTTTCATGAAGTAATGTGGACGATCGATTATTGCAGCAATTCCTCGCAGATTGAACGACATACCAGGGCTGGCTGGTGCGGTTCTGAGCTGGATGGCTCAGTCGTAACGCAGGGTCCAGATCAAATCCACGGCGCTTTGCGCACCGGTCTGGGCGCGCAGCGTCAGGCGCCGGGACAGGTCATAAAAAATGGTGAAAACGCCCATGGTGCCCGCCAGGCCGCTTTCATAGGCCACGTAAAAATCCTTGCTGAGCCGTTTGCCGATCGTGACCGTGGCGCCCGCGGCGGTGTCGCGGCCATTGCTGCCACTGAAGCTCAGCTCATCCAGCCCCAGCGCCTGCGTCAGGCTGGCACTCGGCCCCTGGCCGCTGCCACCGAGCAAGGCCAGCGCCGCCTGCTGCAGCAAGGCGGCCTCGCCACCACTGCCGCTGGCAGAGCGGCCCAGCACCAGCCAGGCCAGTTTTTCGGCATCCGGCAGGTCGGGTTCGGCGTACAGCCGCACGATGGGCGACAGTGCCGTGCCATTCACCTGCACCCCCACACGCTGGCTGAGTTGGGGGCGAATCGCCAGAATGTCCAGCATCGGGTTGTCGACCGCTCCGACAAAACGGATGATGCCGTGCTCGATGTCCAGACGCTGGCCATAAGCCCGGTAGGTGCCGCGCACCGTGCGCACCGTGCCGGTCAGGTTGGGGCGTTCCCGGTCGATGGCGCGCAGTGACAGCTTGCCGGCCAGCCGGGTATCCAGGCCGCGGCCGCGGACCTGAAAGTCGGGTCCCAGATCAAGCTCGATGAGCAGGTCAGTCACAAGGCGCGGGGCCGGGCTGGTGGTTTTATCCGGCGCGACGGGTGCCTGTACCTTGGCCGTGTTGCCACGCACCAGCACGTCATCACCGAGTTGCGGCGCGCTGTCATCGGGCAGCGTGATCAGTGCCTGGTCGGCGGCCAGGTTGCCACGCAGCGTCAAGCGGGCGTCCCTCAACTGGGTCGCTAGCTTGCCAGAGACCACCAGGCGCCGGTCGGACCGGCTGCTCAGGCGCAAGGCTTTGGCTTGTACCTCAAGTGCCATCGACAGGCGCGACAAAAAATCGGCCCCGGTATTGCTGGCCAGCCAGAACACCGAGCCGGTCAGCGCCAGTTCGCCACCGCTCCCCGCTGATGTGGCAGCGCCCTGCAAGGTGAATTCTTCTATGTCCATCTGTTGCCCATGCAGCCGGGCGCTGAGCCGGCCCTGGCTGAAGTCGATGCCGTCCACCACCGAACGCAGCGCCAGGTCGCGCGCCTGCAGGCGGCCCTCCCACTGGGGCGAGGCCAGTGTGCCGGAGAGCGTGATGTTGGCATCCATGGTGCCGCGCAAGCGCCAGCCGGGTGGCGCCAAGACCGACCAGGCGTCCACGGGGGGCAGCTGGATCTGCAGGCTGCCGCCAATCGGTACCTGCTGGTCCAGGCGCCAGCCCTTGCCCTGCGGCTGGAGCTGGGTACTGAATGCCATCAGCGCCTTGCCGGCGCGCACGCTGTCCCAGCGCAGGCTGCCCGACAGGGAGCCTGCGTCCAGATTGAGTTCCAGCCGGGCTTCGCGCATGCCGGCGGGCAAGACATCCTGGCGGCTTTCATCGGCGCGCAGGCGCAGGTCGCCTGAGATGCGCTCCAGCGTGGCGCTCAGATGCAAGGCATCGGTTTGCCTGGCCTCCCAGCTGCCGCCAAGCATCAGGTCGCTGCTCAAACCCAGGTCGGCCATGGTCTTGCCGCTCAGGGCATCGAGCCAGGCCAGCGGCAGGTGGCTGATCCGGCCCTGGCTGTACCACTGCGCTTTGGCACTGGACTGCGTTGTGGTTTGGGCCAGCGGCTGCGACCAGCGCATGGGCTGCCAGCTCAGGCGGGCCTCTCCCGGCTGAGGGCCTTGCAGCCGGGCGCTACCGGCCGACAGGGTCAGGCTGTGGTCCAGTCTGCTGGTCAGCCAGTCCAGCACCACGGGCGGCTGGTTGCCGGTGTCCGTCTGCAAGGTCCAAAGTCCTGGCTGCTTGCCGTCCCTGGCCGTGAGTTTGAGTTGATCCAGGCTGCCTTGCCAGTGGCCTGCCTTGAGCCATCCGGCCCTGGCCTGCGCTTGCCAATCCAACTGGCGGGCGCCGATGTCGGCACGGCCATGGGTGCGCAATGTCAGGGCGGGCAGGGTGCCGGACAGGTCTGCCTCCAGCGCCAGCAGCTGCCCCTCGCCGCTGCGCCAGGCCAGTTGTGGCGCGCGCAGGCTGGCGTCCATGCGCAGGGTCCGGCCTTGCTGTTGCCAACCGCCTTGCCAGCGGGCATCCAGACGGGCCGCACCACCCAGGCTGGTGTCCTGCAAGGCGCTGGCCACCGCCGGCCAGCGCTTGAGCCATTGGCTGGCCAGGCGGGCGTCCGTCATGTTGATCGCCAGCGTGCCTTGGCCGTCCAGGCTGGCCAGGCGGCCGTCCAGGGTGGCCAGCAGGCCGGGCAGGCGCAACGCCAATTTGCCTTGCGCTGCCCGGCTGTCCATGCGGTAGGCCAGACTGCCCTCAAGGTGCGCATCCTGCGCATCGATGGCCAGCGCGCTCACGGTCAGATGAGGGGCTGCCCACACGCCTTGCGCTTGCAGATGTTGCAGTTGCAGGGCGTGCAGACTGGCCGCGAGCGGGCCGGCTTGGCCTGACTTGCCCTTGCCGGGCGCGGCTGCCAGTTGCGTTTTGAAAGCAATGCCGCTGGCGGTTTGTTCGGCCTGCAGCTCGCCACTGATGGCCGCATGGGCCAGCCGCGTGTCGACGGCGCCGGGATTGAGCTTGTGCAGGCGGGCCTGGCCTTGCCACTGGCCGGCCTTGAATTGGCCTGCGCCTGTGATGCTGCCGCCAGCGCCCGCAGCCTGCACGGATTGAAGCGCCCATTGGCCATGGTCATAGGTCAAGGCGGCCTGCAAGCTGTCCAGCGGCAGGCGTTGCTGGTTCCAGGGGCCGGGCCGGGCGTTGGTCAGCTTGATCAGGCCCTGCCAGGCCGCAGCGCGCGGCGTCACGCTGGCCTCGCCGCTGAGCTGGGTTTGCGGCGCCTGCGGCCACAGCGCCGCCAGATCCAGCGCTTGCCAGCGGGCCTGGGCCCGAGTCAGGGGCTGGGCTTGCCAGGGGTGGATTTGCGCAGACAGCTCGGCGTGCATGGCTTCTGGAGGGGCGGGTCGCTTGGCCGGCCCGGCGGCTGTCTCCGGTTTCAGGCTGGCCTGCAAGGCCAGCGCCGCATCCGGGCCGGCCAGTTCGCCCGTGAGCCGAGCCGTGGCCGCGACCAGCAAGGGCTGTTGGCTGGATGGCAGGGTGGTGTGCACCAACCCCTGCGCCTGCAAGGCCAGCGCCATCGGGGCTGTGGCCTGCAGTTGGCCGCTGAGCTGGTAATTTCCGGCCGAGATCAGGCTGCGGCCCTGTTCCAGGGTGTGGTTTTGACCGTCAAACCGGTAGTGGCCACTGAGTTCGGTGGCCTGCAGCGTGGTGGCGCCCGTCCAGTTCAGGCTGGCCACCTTGAACGGCACATCCACCGTGATCGGCAGGCGCAAGTCGGTCGGGGGTGTGAGTGGCGTGGTGTTTTCGCTGGGGCGCCGGTCTTCAATGGTCAGGGCCGCGACGCTCAACTCGCTCAGGCGAAGTTGCTTGTTGAACAGGGGGGCCAGCGTCCAGGCGATGCCAATGTCCTGCGCTTCCACACTGAGCGTGCCGCGTTGCCAGCGCAGCCAGTCGATGTGGCCACCCGCGCGCAGCGAGCCCTGCACCCCCTTTGCCTCCAGCGTTTGCCCGGCCGGCAAAAAACGTTGCAAGCGCGTCAGCAGGGTGGCGAGTGAGTCGCTGGTGCCGCTCCATAGCCACAGGGCAGCCGCAAGTGCCAGCACGGTGATCAGTGACGCGGCCAGCAGTTTCAGGCTCAGGCGCAGGGCGTTCATCAGAAGGTGAAGCCCAGGTTCATGTGCAGACGCAAACGCTGCACATCGACGCCGTAAGCCAGGTCAATCTGCAGCGGTCCGACCGGGCTTTTCCAGCGTGCGCCGACGCCCACGCCGACCTTGGCCGTGAACTCGGCTGGCTTGTTGGCGACGGCCCCGGCGTCCAAAAACACCGTGCTTTCCCAGTCGCTCAGCTTGCCATCGAGCCGAATCGGGCGCTGCCATTCCACGCTGCCCGTAGCCAGGTAACGCCCGGCGGTGATGCTGCCGTCGGCCAGCGTGACACCGATGTCATTGAGGCCATAGCCGCGCACGCTGTTGTCGCCACCGGCCAAAAACAACTGGGTGCTGGGCAGGCTGATGCCGTCTTTGGCGATCACGGCGCCAGCCATGGCGCGCATCGCCAGGCGGCCAGCGCCGGCTCGGGTGCTGTCGTCCTGGCCCAATCCCCAAAACCCCTGCCAGCGGGTCAGCAAGCGGGTGTAGGCATGGCGCTCGTTGCCCAGAGTGGTGCCGCCGCCCACCTCGGCGCCCCAACCCCAGCCGCTTGTCGGGAAAGGCAGGCTGTCGTAGTTGCGCACGGCAAAGGCGTAATTGGCGCTCAGGGACTGGGCGATGACGGGCTGTGTGGTGTCGGTGTCCACTGTTTCGGCACGGTCGTACTGTACATACAGGTTGCGATCGATGCGTTCATTGTTTTGCTTGCGCCCGCCGCGCAAACGCTGGCTGGTGACATCCAGCGTGCCCAATTGCTGGTTTTGCAGCAGGCCGGAGACCGCCCAGCGCCAGTTGGACTGGTCGGGCGGGGAGCTCAGCTCGCTGCCGATGGCGCGGGTTTCGCGGTCCAGTTGCAGCTTGCTCAGCGCACGCCAGTCGATGCCGGGCACTTTGTGGTGGGTGTGCTCCGCCGACAGCCGTGGTCCGCTGTCGGTGCTGGCACCGATACCGAGCACCAGTTTTTGCAGCCGGGCTTCGCGCAGTTTCACCTGCACCGTGGCGGCTGCCGGGTCAGCCTGGGTGTCGAGCGAGACAAAGGCCGAGTCAAAGTAGCCGCTGTCGGACAGGCGTTGCTGGGCCGCCACCAGCTCGGCCTGGCTGTAATCGTCTCCCGGGCTGAGACGGGCGAGGCGTTGCACCAGCGCCGTGTCATAGCGCTGCAAACCCTCAATGGCCAGTTCCCCCATGCGGTAGGCGGGACCGGAGTCCAGCGTGATCTGCAAGTGCGCCTGTCGGGTTTCGGGGTCAATGTCGGCCAGCGAGGTGCTGATGCGCCCGTCCGGGAAGCGCAGCGTGGTGAGTTGGCGCAGGGCTTGCTGTTTGGCTGCATCCCAGGCATTCTGGGTGAAGCGGTTGCCGGCGCGCAACGACCAGCTGGCCTGGATCTGCTCGCGCTGGGCGGCGGCCAGCGCGTCGCTGGCAATGGCACCGGTGAATTCAATCGTGACTTGCTCGATGCGCGTGGCTGCACCGGGTGTGACCGTGATGTTGACCACCCGCGTGTCGGCAACAGCCGTTTGGACCGCCATGGCGATGACCGGCGAAAAATAGCCCAGCGTGCCGAGCAGCCGGCGTGCATCTTCCTGCGCCTGGCGTATCAGGCGCGCCAGTTCGTCATCGCTCAGGTCAGTGAGTTCGCGGTAGCGCTGCAGTTCCAGGTGGCGCGTGAGCAGATCCCTGATGTCATCCGGTGCCTCAATATGGAGCACAAAGGCAGGCTTGGCCCGCAGGTCGCTGGCTGCCGTCAGCGTCGGTTCTGCGGCCCCGGCCCAAGGTAAAAACAGCATCAGGGCGGCCGTCAGGCAACAACGCTTCATTTGCTCAACAGCCGCATGGTGTCTTCCAGCCCCTTGAGGGTGAGCGGGAACATGCGCTGGCTTATGAGTTGCTGCACCAGGCTGATGCTCTGGCGGTATTGCCACACGCCCTGCGGCTCGGGGTTGATCCAGGCAAACCGGGGGAAGGCGCTGGTCAGGCGCCCGAGCCATTCCACGCCCGCTTCTTCGTTGTTGTATTCGACACTGCCGCCGGGCTGCAGGATCTCATAGGGGCTCATGGTGGCGTCGCCAATGAAGATCAGCTTGTAGTCCTTGTTGTACTTGCGGATGATGTCCCAGGTGGCAAATTTCTCCGCGTAACGGCGCCGGTTGTTTTTCCACATGAAGTCATAGACGCAGTTGTGAAAATAATAAAACTCCAAGTGCTTGAACTCGGACTTGGCCGCTGAAAACATTTCCTCGACCCGTGCAATGTGCTCGTCCATGGTGCCGCCGACGTCCATCAGCAACAACACTTTGACGTTGTTGTGGCGCTCCGGGATCATCTTGATGTCCAGATAGCCAGCGTTGGCGGCGGTGGCACGAATGGTGTCTGGCAGGTCCAGCTCTTCGATATGGCCTTCGCGGGCAAACTTGCGCAGGCGGCGCAGCGCCACCTTGATGTTGCGCGTGCCCAGCTCCTGGGTGTCGTCGTAATCCTTGTAGGCGCGCTGTTCCCACACCTTGACCGCGCTTTTGTTTTTGCCCGCGCCGCCAATGCGGATGCCTTGCGGGTTGTAGCCACTGTTGCCAAACGGGCTGGTGCCGCCGGTGCCAATCCACTTGGAGCCGCCTTCGTGGCGCTCTTTTTGTTCTTCGAGACGTTTTTTGAGGGTCTCCATGAGTTCGTCCCAGCCCATCTTCTCGATCGCCGCTTTTTCTTCGGGGCTGAGATACTTTTCAAGGGTCTGGCGCAGCCAGTCCAGCGGCACGTCCTTGGTGAAATCGGTCACCAGTTCGATGCCCTTGAAATAAGCGCCAAAGGCGCGGTCGAACTTGTCGTAATGCTTTTCGTCCTTGACCAGGGTGGCGCGGCTCAGGAAATAAAAGTCATCAATCTTGTAGCCGCTGGATGCCACTGAATCATCGTCGGATTGCGGTGTTTTGGGTCCCACCACGCCGAGTTTGAGCGCTTCCAGCAGGGTCAGGAATTCCTTGACCGAAACCGGCAGTTTGGCGGCGCGCAGGGTATAGAAAAAGTCGATCAGCATGGGACGATCAGAGCCAGTTTTCAACTTTAAGTGCCGGCACCCGCCCAAACTCGCGGATGTTGTTGCTCACCAGGGTCATGTTTTGGGACAGGGCATGGGCCGCAATCCACAAGTCGTTACCGCCGATGGGCGTGCCAGCTGCTTCAAGCTGCGCTCTGGTGTTGCCGTAGTGTTGCGCGGCATCCGCAGGCAGCGGCAGGACGGAGATGGCGGTGAGCAGGGCGTTGAGGTGGTGTGCCAATTCAGCGGCTCGTTTGGAGTGGGGCAGTTGGCACAGTCCGTAGCGCAGTTCGCCCGCGCTGATGATGGAGATGGCCAAGGTGTCTGGGGTGCTGTCCAGAATGCGTTGGCTCAAGGCGGGCGACGCGTCACGCAGAAAGTAGCTGACGATGTTGGTGTCGAGCAGGTACTTCATTTGGCTGGGTTTGCGTCTGATACCAGCAGGGCGTTCCAGTCGCGGTCTTGCGGTGCGGGGTCGTTGAGCCGGGTTTCAACTAGTTCCCATTCTTTGCTCGCTTCCGGGCTCAAGGGGGGCAGGCTTTTCAGGATGTCCCGCACGGTGGCTTTCTTTTCCCGCAAGACAATTTCATCGCCCCGGCGCTCGATCAGGACACGCTTGGAATGCAGTTGAAATTCTTTGGGCAGGCGCACGGCCTGGCTGTTGCCGGACATGAAAACGGCGGCAGTGGTGATCATGACGGGCTCCAAAACGTAACAATATACAAATTGTATATGGTGATTAAATTTTGTGCATTTTCAAGTTGTTCTGAACCGCAACAGATGGTCCGGTCAGCGTGGTTTATCCAGTAAATACAGCAGTTGCGCCTTGGCCTCGGGCCATTCGCCGCTGCGCATGCTGTACATCACGGTGTCGCGGATGGTGCCATCGCGGCGCAGCGCATGGCCGCGGATGATGCCGTCCTTTTTGGCGCCCAGGCGTTCAATGGCGGCCTGCGAGGCGAAGTTGAAGTTGTCGGTGCGCCAGCCCACCACATGGCAGCCCAACACCTCGAACGCATGGGTCATCATGAGCAGTTTGCAGGTGCTGTTGACGTGGCTGCGCTGCACCCGTTGGGCATACCAGGTGTAGCCAATTTCCAGCCGCTTGACCGCTGGCAGGATGTCGTGAAAACTGGTGCTGCCCAATACTTGGCCGGTGGCGGTGTCAAGCACGGCAAAGGCAAACCGGTTGCCGGCTGCGCGCATGGCGAGCGCCTCTTCGATGTAACTGCGGGTGTGTTCGGGCGCGGGCACCGAGGTAACGCGCAGTTTCCAGAGCTGCCCGTCAGTGGCGGCTTGGCGCAGGCCGTTTTCGTGCTCCAGGGCCAGCGGCTCCAGCGTGATGTCGCGCAAGGTAAGGCTGACCGGTTCGACAAAAGTCATGGGGCTTCCTTGAGTTTGACGAGGGAGGTCAGCGATTGCGGCTTTGCATGAACACCAGCTTTTCAAACAGCGTCACGTCCTGTTCGTTTTTCAGCAGGGCGCCCACCAGCGGCGGCACCGCCACCTTGTCGTCCTGGGTTTGCAGGGCCGACAAGGGAATGTCCTGTGCCAACAGCAGTTTGAGCCAGTCGAGCAGTTCGCTGGTGGAGGGTTTCTTTTTAAGACCCGGCAGGTTGCGCACGTCAAAAAACGTCTTCATGGCGGCACTCAGCAGCTCGGCCTTGAGGCCGGGAAAGTGCACGTCCACAATCTGCTTCATGGTCACCGCGTCGGGGAACTTGATGTAGTGGAAAAAACAGCGGCGCAAAAAGGCGTCGGGCAGTTCCTTTTCGTTGTTGGAGGTGATGAACACCAGCGGGCGGTGCTTGGCCCGGATCAGCTCGCGCGTTTCATAGCAGTAAAACTCCATGCGGTCGATTTCGCGCAACAGGTCGTTGGGGAATTCGATGTCGGCCTTGTCGATCTCGTCAATCAGCAGCGCCACCGGCGCATCCGCCATGAAGGCTTGCCACAACACGCCCTTGACGATGTAGTTGTGGATGTTCCTGACGCGCTCACCCCCGTCCACATCGGCCAGTTGCGAGTCGCGCAGCCGGCTCACCGCGTCATATTCATACAAACCTTGCTGGGCCTTGGTGGTGGACTTGATGTGCCATTGCAATAGCGGCAAATCGAGTGCGGTGGCCACCTCTTCGGCCAGCATGGTTTTGCCGGTGCCGGGCTCGCCCTTGACCAGCAAGGGCCGTTGCAGGGTGATGGCGGCGTTCACCGAAAGCATCAGGTCGTCCGTGGCGACATAGTTTTGGGTACCTTGGAATTTCATGGTGTTTGGAATGAAGTGGGTGGCTTGCGCTGTGCAGTGGCTGCCATGGCATACAAGGCTACCACATCGGGTTTCCCGGGGTGCATCAGCTTGCCCGGCGAAATGCAGACCGTGCAGCGCAATCGCCTCAAGCAAGCCTGGTCATCGGCAAGTTTCAGTCACGGGTGGCGTGGCGCTGCACGCACGCCACATATGCGTTGCCGTCGGGTGCCTGGCCATTGCGCTGGCTGTCCCAAAGCATTTGTCCCAGGCATTCCATGGCGGCGTGGTGCGCGTCGTGCAGCGAGTCACGCCGGTGCGTGAGCAATTCAACCGCTTGCCGGATGCCGCGTGGCTGGTCAATGCTGCATTGTTCGGTGATTGACAAGTGCATCGACAAATGCAGAAAGCAACTGGTTTTGCCTTCTTCCTCCTGACCGATGGCGGCCAGTGCCGCCTCCACATTGGCGAGTTCGCCGTGGTATTCGGGGTGCTCGTCAATCCACAGGCTGGCGATGGTTTCAATGGCTTCCATGGCCTGGCCCGACCGGGCTTTGGCATACACAGCGCAAAAAAATCGGCGAACGTCGGCTTTGGATGGGTTAAACATAAAGGTTGTCGCTGTCAATGTGTAAAACAAGCCGGATTGTCGCGTCAAGTCAGTCCGCTCATTTGCGGGGCTGAACAAGCCCTAAGCCTGGCCTAAGTTATCCCTCAGCGCAGACTAAGTTTGACTCGGTACAGTCACTCGCAGTTGGCTTCGAGCCAACACAACAACCCACGAATTAACCATCGTCATTGAAAGTATTCATCATGAAATCAACGTTTACCGCTCTCTGCCTCGCTGCCGGCCTGTTCGCCACTGGCCTGGCATTTGCCGCCGCTCCTGCAGCTTCTGCCGCCGCTCCCGCAACGCCAGCAGTCAAAGCAACTCCGGCAACGCCTGCAACGGCGGCTATGCCAGCAGTTAAAGCAACGCCAGCCGTTCCGGCAGTCAAGGCAACCCCCGCAGCCACAACCGATGCCGTGACTGCCCCTGCCAAGAAAACGGTGAAAAAGCACGCTGCTAAAAAGGCTGTCAAGAAAGCTTCTGCTGCTTCCTAAGCACTGAACCGGTCGGGGTCAGCTCCGGCAGCAACGACAAGGGCCGCGCAGATTGCGCGGCCCTTGTCGTTGCTGGGGCGTGATAAGCTGAATGCCGTTTTAAAAACAGGTATTGACAATGCGTGTGTTGCTGGTTGAAGACGATCCCCTGATCGGCGAGGCGGTTCGTGTCGGCTTGGCCCGAATGGGCATTACCGTCGACTGGGTGCGGGACGGCGAACTTGGCCTGCAGTGCGCCCGCAGTGAGCCTTTTGATGCCATGGTGCTTGACCTTGGCCTGCCGGGGCGCGATGGCATGCAGGTGCTGAGGGACTTGCGCACAGACGGTTACAAGCAGCCGATCCTGGTGGTGACGGCGCGTGATGCGCTGGCTGACCGCGTGGCGGGTCTGGACGCGGGAGCGGATGACTATATCCTCAAGCCCTTCGAAATTGAAGAGCTGGCGGCGCGGCTGCGCTCCACCGTTCGCAGCCGCTCCGGCCAGGCCGATCCGGTGCTGCGCAGTGGCGCCATCGCCTTGTATCCCGATACCAAAATGGTGACCAATGAGAGGGTGGTGGTGAGTCTGTCAGCGCGGGAATTTGCCTTGCTGGAATTGCTGATGCGTCGCCCAGGTATACCCATGTCGCGGGCAAATCTCGAGGAGCGCTTGCTGGGGTGGGGCGAAGAAGTGTCGAGCAATGCCCTGGAGGTGAATATCTACAACCTGCGGCGCAAACTGGGCGCGGCATGCATTCTCAATATCCGGGGTGTCGGCTATTTCGTGGCAAGGGACAGTTAGCCGTGTACTCGCTCGAAGTCCGTCTCAAGTGGCGCCTGTTGGTGGGCGTATTACTGGTCGGTATCGTGTTGGGGATTGCGGTGCGTACGCAGGTCAACCGGCAGCAACGCGAACTGCTGGACTACCAGTTGGAGCAGGTGGCGCGTGCCATGCTCTTGAGCGATTTGCAAGACCTGCAAGCCTGGGACGACGACCCGGCGTTGCACCTCGACATGCAGATATGGGACCAATCCGGCAACCGGCTTTACCGATCCAGCACACAAATCGGGCTGGGAGCCGATACCAGCCCGGGATTTTCCGTTTTGCCGAGTGGTCCGCAAGCGGATGCCGTGATCCTGCGGGTGTTCACGCTGAAAGGCGCAGAGCGCACCATCCAGGTCATGCACTCCCGGGAACTGCGCAGAGCGCTCACGCGTGATGCCGAGATCCAGGTGCTGTTGCCAACGCTGCTGGCCGTGCTCATGGTGGCCATCATGGTGGGGGCAAGCATCAGGAAGGGGCTTGAACCCATTCGTGAACTGGACGAGGAACTCAGCCAGCGTGATGTTGCCTCGCTGAAGCCTGTCAGCCTGGTGCATGCGCCGGCCGAACTGGCCCGGGTGGTGCGCACGTTCAACCGCTTGTTGCTGCAACTCGATGCCAGCTTGCAAGCCCACAAACGTTTCATCGCCAATGCCGCGCACGAATTGCGTACCCCCATCACCGCATTGCGTCTGGAAGTCGACAACCTGGCCCACGGAGAAGATCCGGTGCAGGTCAAGGAAGCGGTCCGGCGACTGACCATGGGGGTTCACAGGGCGCAGCGTCTGTTGCAGCAAATGCTGACCCTGGCGCGCCTGGAAGGGCGAACCAATTCGCAACCCTGGACGTCAGTCGATCTGGCGGGGCTGGCGCAGGAGTCCATGATGGAGCTGTCCGCGCTGGGTAGCCAGCGCGGCATCGAGTTCGCCTTTGACGCGAGCGGTTCAACTGCGGTGCAGGGCAATCCAAACGATCTGCGCCTGCTGTTTGATAACCTGCTCGGCAATGCGCTGAAATTTTCACCGCCAAATACGTCAGTGGCGTTGAGCATTCATCAGCAAGGCGATGCTGTCATCCTGCTGCTGCGCGATCACGGCCCCGGCATTGCACCCGCACTGCGCGAGCGGGTGCTGATGCCATTTGTGCGGTCAAACCCGGCGATCGAGGGGTCTGGGTTGGGCTTGACCATCGCACTTGAGGTGATCCAGAGCCACGGCGCCACCTTGCAGCTGGAGGATCCGCCTGAGGGGTCAGGCCTGCAAGTGCGTGTGCGCTTTCCTTTGAACCGTTTGGCGCCGCCGCCTGAGAATGAAAAAAATCAGGCTTGATGCCGAATCGTCACAGGCTTTTGCCACCGCGCGCGCCGGGACTTCGGTCAATCGACTTGCCAGGCCGGTAATTGCCAGTTACGCCACACGGCCAAACCCCGCAGGCCGGCCGTGACCGTGACGCAGGCCACCAAGGCCAGCCAACCCGGCGCGCCCAGTAGCCACAAACCCACATAGGCCCAGCCGCCGGCAAAGGCACAGACCGCATAGGGGCGGTGGTCGCTGAACGCGGTCGGAATTTCGTTGCAGACAATGTCGCGCAACACACCGCCGAAGACCCCGGTGATCAGACCCATCAACACCGCCACCAGCGCGGGCATGCCACTCAGCAAAGCCTGATGCACGCCGGTGGCGGTAAATAGCCCCAGCCCCAGCGCGTCGGGCCACTCGATGGCTTTGCGCGTGAGTTCAAAATGGTGGCGCCGCATGAACAGCATGGCGAGGGCACACAGGGCCAGCACACCCCACAGCATTTCCACGTGACGCACCCAGAAGAACGGCCGCACATCAAGCAACAAGTCGCGCAGTGTGCCGCCGCCAAAGGCAGCCAGAAAACCCACCACGCACACGCCTACGGCATCCAGGCGCTTATGTGCCGCTTTCAAAACCCCCGACAATGCGAACGCTGCAGTACCGCTGATCTCCACCAGAAGTCGCAGGGTTTCACCCCACAGTTGAATGTTGTCGATGTTTGCGCTGTTCATCCCCGGATTGTCACACCATGTTTTTGCCTGAAAACCTGCCATGCGTGGGGGGGCAAGCTGCTGTCAGAGGCCTGGCGATTTTTCAGACGTCCAGATTGTCAATCAGGCGGGTGCTGCCGATGCGCGCCGCGCCCAGCACCACCAGGCCATTGCTGTTTGCCAATTTGGCTATTTCAGCTTCCACTGGCACCTGCAAATCAAGGCTCCGGCGCACCGCCAGGTAGTCAGGCTGCCAGCCGCGCGCACTCAAGCTGGCCATGGCTTGTTGCTCCAGGCTGGTGATGTCCGTGTTGCCGCCACGCAGCGCTTGCGCCATGGCGTTGAGGGCGATTGACAGTTGCACTGCTTCCAGCCGGTCCGCAGGTTTGAGGTAGTTGTTGCGGGAAGACAGCGCCAAGCCGTCGGCGGCGCGCAGGGTGGTGCCGCCAATGACCTCGATCGGCAGGGCAAACTGACGCACCATGCGTTGGATCACCATGAGCTGCTGGTAGTCCTTTTTGCCGAACAGCGCGACCCGTGGCCCGACGCAGGCAAACAGTTTCATCACCACGGTGCAGACGCCGACAAAAAACCCGGGCCTGAAATGGCCTTCGAGGATATTGGCGATCTCGGAGGGTGGCTGGATGGTGAAGCCCTGGGGTTCCGGGTAAAGCTCTTTTTCACTGGGCGCAAACACCACATCACAGCCGGCCGCTTCCAGCGCCTCGCAATCGGCCTCCCAGGTGCGCGGATAGGTGTCAAAGTCCTCGTGCGGCAAGAACTGCAGGCGGTTGACAAAAATACTGACCACCACCACGTCACCCAGCGGTTTCGCCTGGCGCACCAGCGCCAGATGGCCGTCGTGCAGGTTGCCCATGGTGGGCACAAAAGCGGGATGTTTGAAACTGGCCAGGTGCGTGCGCAGTTCGGCGATGGTACGAATAATCTGCATAAATACCCCTACCAGGCGTGTTGGGTGTTGTCAGGGAAACTGCCATTCTTGACCGCATCAACGTAGGCTTGCATGGCTTCCTTGATGCCGTGCTGGCCTTGCACGCCTGGCAGGTCTGCCATGAAGTTGCACACAAATTTGGGCATCTTGCCCAGGTTCAGCCCCAGCATGTCGTGCAGCACCAGCACCTGGCCCGCCGTACCCTTGCCGGCGCCAATGCCAATGGTCGGGCAATGGGGCAATTCCGCGGTGAGTTCGCTTGAGAGCGCAGCCGGTACCATTTCAAGTACCAGCAGGGAGGCACCGGCATCCTGCAGCTCATGCGCGTGGCGCTTCATGATGGCGGCAGATTCAAGCGTTTTGCCCTGCACCCGGTAGCCACCCAGGGCGTGCACGGTTTGCGGTGTCAAACCCAGATGGGCGCAGACCGGAATTCCGCGCTCCACCAGAAAATGCACGATGTCGGTGGTCCAGCCACCGCCTTCGAGCTTGACCATGTGGGCGCCGGCCTGCATCAGCACGGCGGCACTGCGCAGAGCCTGTTCCCTGGACTCATGGTAAGTGCCGTAGGGCAGGTCGCCAATGATCCAGGCGGTGCCCTGCACCCGGCGCACGCCGCGCGTCACGCTTTCGACGTGGTAGCGCATGGTTTCCAGTGTCACCCCCACCGTGCTGCTCAAGCCCTGGCACACCATGCCCAGCGAATCACCGACCAGAATGCAGTCGACGCCGGCGGCATCGGCCACCGCGGCAAAGGTGGCGTCGTAGGCCGTGAGCATGGTGATTTTTTCACCGCGTGCGTGCATTTCCAGCAAGCGCGGCAAGCTCACCGGCTTGCGCAGGGCCGGGTTGCTGGCAGGAGGCAGGGTGCCGTAGGGCGAAGCGCTTGGCGTGGCAGGCTGGTTCATCAGGTGATCCCCCAAAAAAATGTGGCGCGAGTCTAACGCAGACGCGCCGGGGTCCGGATCAAGCTTGCGGGCTCAGGGTGGTGGGCAGGGCCTGCGCCAGCATCTGGGGATAGTCGCGGCTGAAATGCAGGCCGCGGCTTTCGTGGCGGGCCTGTGCGCTGCGCACGATCAAATCGGCCACCTGCACCAGGTTGCGCAGTTCCAGCAGGTCACGGGTGACGTGGAAGGCGGCGTAAAACTCGTGGATTTCATCTTGCAGCAGGGCCACGCGGTGGGCGGCCCGGTCGAGGCGTTTGTTGGTGCGCACAATGCCCACGTAGTCCCACATGAAGCGCCGCAGTTCGTCCCAGTTATGCGAAATCACCACCGTCTCGTCGGCATCGCTGACCTGGCTGTCATCCCAGGCCGGCAGTTGGGGGGTGGGCTGACGCGTGCTGTGCTCGATGTCCTGGGCGGCCGCCTGGGCAAACACCATGCACTCCACCAGCGAGTTGCTGGCCAGCCGGTTGGCGCCGTGCAGGCCGCTGCAGGCGGTTTCGCCAATGGCGTACAGTCCATCGAGATCGGTGCGCCCCTCCAGGTCTGCCAGCACGCCGCCACAGGTGTAGTGGGCCGCCGGCACCACCGGGATGGGTTGTTTGGAGATGTCGATGCCGAGCTCCAGGCAGCGCGCGTAAATGTTGGGGAAATGCTCCTGCAGGAAGCTCAGGGGCTGGTGCGAGATGTCCAGGTAGACACAATCGAAGCCGCCCTTTTTCATCTCGAAGTCGATGGCGCGCGCGACCACGTCACGCGGTGCCAGTTCCAGTCGCGCATCGTGCGCGGGCATGAAGCGGGTGCCATCGGGCAGCAGCAGGCGCCCGCCCTCGCCACGCACCGCTTCGCTGATCAGGAACGACTTGGCGTGCGGATGGTAGAGACAGGTCGGGTGAAACTGGATGAACTCCATGTTTTGCACCCGGCAACCGGCGCGCCAGGCGGCCGCAATGCCGTCGCCGGTGGCGGTGTCAGGGTTGGTGGTGTAGAGGTAGACCTTGCCGGCGCCACCGCTGGCCAGTATCGTTTGAGGCGCCTCAAAGGTGATCACCTGGTCGGTGGCATCGTCCAGCGCGTAAAGCCCCAGGCAACGCTTGCCGGGCAGGCCCAGTTTTTCTGTGGTGATCAGGTCCACCAGCGTGTGCTGCTCGAACAGCGTGATGTTGGGGGTTTTCTGCACCTGCTCGATGAGGGTGCGCTGGACGGCGGCACCGGTGGCATCGGTCACATGCACGATGCGCCGGGCACTGTGGCCACCTTCGCGGGTCAGGTGCAGTTGGCCGTCTTCTTCGGAGAATGGCACACCCAGGGTTTGCAGCCAGGCGATGGCTTGCGGCGCGTTTTCCACCACCCGACGGGTCGCGGCCAGGTCACACAGGCCGGCGCCGGCCACCAGCGTGTCGGCAATGTGGGCGTCGAAGCTGTCGTCCTTGCTCCACACCGCCGCGATGCCGCCCTGGGCCCAGCCGGTGGAGCCCTCGGAAGCCGCGCGTTTGGTGATCACGGCCACGCGTTTGGTCGGGGCCAGCAACAGGGCCGAGCTTAATCCGGCCAGGCCGCTGCCCACGATCAGGACATCAAAGTGCAGCGTGGCGGGGGTGGAAATGGGGTGGCGAATAGACATGAATAGTCCCGTCAGGGGTTAAGAGGGGGTGTAGGCCAGCCGCACATAGATAGGTGCAAAGGCTTCGGCCTGGGTGATATCGACCAGGGTTTCCTTGGCCAGTTCGAGCAGTGCGATGAAGGTGACCACCAGCACCGGCACGCCTTTTGTCGGGTCAAACAGGGTTTCAAACTCGACAAAGCGCTGGCCCTGCAATTTTTTCAGCACCATGCTCATGTGCTCGCGCACCGAGAGTTCTTCGCGCGTGATCCGGTGGTGTTGCACCAGCGTGGCGCGCTTCAGGATGGCTTGCCAGGCTTCCTGCAGATCGCCCAGGGAAACCTCCGGAAAACGCGGCGCCAGTGACTGTTCGATGTAAACCTGGGCACGCAGAAAATCGCGTCCGAGCTGGGGCAGGGTGTTGAGCTGGGCTGCGGCCAGTTTCATCTGCTCGTACTCCAGCAGGCGGCGCACCAGCTCGGCGCGCGGGTCTTCGGCTTCCTGGCCATTGGCCACATGCCTGGGCGGCAACAGCATGCGCGACTTGATCTCGATGAGCATGGCCGCCATCAGCAGGTATTCGGCCGCCAGTTCCAGGTTGCGATGGCGGATTTCGTCCACATAAGTCAGGTACTGTTGTGTCAGGCCTGCCATGGGAATGTCCAGGATATTGAAGTCCTGTTTGCGGATCAGGTAGAGCAGCAAATCGAGCGGGCCTTCAAAGGCTTCCAGAAAAACCTCCAGCGCATCCGGCGGGATGTACAAATCCTGCGGCATGGCAAACAGCGGCTCGCCGTAGAGCCGTGCCACGGCAACCTGGTCCACCACCGTGGGCATGCCGGCCGGGCTCTGGCGGTCGCCAGCGTTTAACGTGGCTGAGTCAACCATGGCGCATCCGGATGCTATTTGAGAGCTGGCGGCCTGCCCTTGCTGAAAGGGCTGTTGGCAAAAATTATTGTTTGCCTTCGTTCAGATAGACGTAGGGTTGTTGCGCCACCTGCGCTGCGCGAAACTCTTGCAAGGCTTCGCGGTCGACCGGCTTGTCCCAGAGCAGTTCGCGGCCCTCGCGCTGTCGCGCTTCGATGCCGGGGTCTTTGGCCACGAGCTGATCGAGGAACTCGGTGAATTCGGATTTATAAAGGGGGCGGGAAAAAATGTGCATGTCAGTAACCTCTTGTCGGCATTCTAACGGTGCGCGCTGGCGACCTCGCTGGAAGGAGGCAAGACAGGTGTAATATTCAAACTCCCACACACCGCGACACCTGACCCGGCCCATGACTTCTTTTTTCCATCCTGCAAGCTGGATCCATCTGGACTGGGTACTGCTTGTGGTGGTGGCCTGGTTGCTGATCGGGGCGCTCGGGGTCATGGCGCTGCGGCGCTTCAGGCTGGTGGCCATCGTACTGTTTCCGGTGGGTGCGCTTTTTTCGGTGCTGTTGCTGGGGGTGGCCCTGAGTGCGCTGTTCAGTGACCCGGAAACCGCGATCCTGCCGCTCGGCCTGCCGCAACTCCCCTTCCATTTGCGCCTGGACAGCTTGTCGGCCTTCTTTTTGATCCTGATTGGCGGTGTATCGGCCGGTGTCTCCGCCTTTGCCGCAGGTTACTTTCGCCAGGGCGAGGGCACACCACCGGGCCTGATCTGTCTGGAGTACCACGTGTTTCTGGCCAGCATTGTCATGGTGGTGCTGGCTGACGATGCCTATGTCTTCATGGTGGCCTGGGAGACCATGGCGTTTTCTTCCTTTTTTCTGGTGCTGGCCAACCACCGTATTGCCGAGATCCGCAACGCTGGCTACCTTTATATGCTGGTGGCGCATGTCGGGGCGCTCGGCATTCTGCTGTGTTTTGGTTTGTTGCAGGCCAATACCGGCGACTACACCTTTGCCAACATGCGCGCGCAACACCTGACACCCTTCTGGGGCTCGCTGGCATTTGTGCTGGCGGTGTTTGGTTTTGGCGCCAAGGCGGGCCTGTTGCCGCTGCACGTCTGGCTGCCCGAGGCACACCCGGCGGCGCCGTCACCTTTTTCCGCATTGATGAGCGGCGTGATGCTCAAGATCGCGCTCTACGGCATTCTGCGCATTGCTTTCGACTTGCTGCAGGAGCAGATCTGGTGGTGGGGCGTGTTGCTGATGGCGGTGGGCCTCGTGACCGCCGTGTTTGGCGTGGTGTTCTCCACCGTGCAGGTGGAGATGAAGCGCTTGCTGGCCTATTCAAGCATTGAAAACATCGGTCTGATGTGTGCGGGTATGGGCTTGTCGCTGTTGTTTCTGGCCTATGACATGAGGGCCTTGTCGGCGCTGGCATTGACTGCGGCCCTGTACCAGATGCTGGCCCACGCCTTTTTCAAGAGTCTGTTGTTTTGCAGCACCGGGGCCGTGATGCATGCCACCGGCGAGCGCAGCCTGGGCAAACTCGGCGGCCTGATGCGCTACATGCCCTGGGTGGCCTGGCCGACCCTGATCGGCGTGCTGGCCTGCGCCGGTTTGCCACCGTTTGGCGGCTTTGTGGCCGAATGGCTGCTGCTGCAAAGCTTCCTGTTCACCACCGGCTTGCCCAGCTCGTTCCTCGACATGCTGGTGCCGGTGATGGCCGCCCTGATTGCACTGGTGGCAGCACTCTCGGGCTACACCATGGTCAAGTATTTTGGCGTGATTTTTCTGGGCCAGCCGCGCGAGGAAAGCTTGTGCAAGGCGCACGATGCCGGTCGCTGGGAACGTCTGGGCATGCTGTGGCTGGTGCTGGGTTGCGTGTTGCTGGGTTTGTTTCCCAACCAGATCATTGCCCTGATCGACCCGACCACCCAATTGCTGGTGGGGGCCGGGCTGGCGCACACCGTTTCTGAGAGCGGCTGGCTGCTGGTGCCGGTGAGCGTCGAGCGCGCCAGCTACGCGCCAGCGATCTTTCTGCTGGGGGTGCTGGCCAGTTTTGGCCTGGCGTTTTTGCTGGTGCGCAAGCTCTACCACGGACGCCTGCGCCGGGTGCCGCCGTGGGACTGCGGTTATCCCTGGCAAACCCCGCGCATGCAGGATACCGCCGAAGGTTTCGGACAACCGATCCGGCAGATTTTTGAGCCATTCTTCCGCATGAAGCGACAACTGCCGACCGCCTTCGATGCGCAACCCAGTTACAAAGTCACGGTCGAAGACCCGCTCTGGTACTGGATATACCTGCCTGTCGCCAGCCTGGTGGAGCGCATCTCGAAAATCATCGGGCTGTTGCAGCAGGGCCGCATTTCGGTGTACCTGATGTACAGCTTCGTCACGCTGATCGTGGTCTTGCTGGTGGTGAAACGATGAGCTGGCTGGGTGTTTTTTCGCAATTGCTGGCGCTGCTGACGGCGCTGTTGCTGGCGCCCCTGCTCACGGGTTGGATCAACCAGTGGCGCGCGTGGCTGCAAAACAAGTCGGCACCGGGTTTGCTGCAGCCCTACCGCATGCTGCACAAACTGTTCAACAAGGAATCGGTGATGGCCGAGCACGCCTCGCCGCTGTACCGGACTGCGCCGTATCTGGTTTTCAGCTGCATGCTGCTGGCCTGCGCCATCGTTCCCACGCTGTCAACCGACCTGCCGCTGTCGCCCGCGGCAGACGCGATTGCCCTGGTGGGTCTGTTTGCGCTGGCGCGGGTCTTTATTTCCCTGGCGGCCATGGATGTGGGCACGGCCTTCGGCAGCCTGGGTGCGCGCCGTGAAATGCTGGTGGGATTTCTGGCCGAACCAGCCTTGCTGATGGTGCTGTTTTGCGCCTCTATGATCACGCGCTCCACCTCGCTCACCACCATTGTGGAGACGTTGGCACACCGCGAGCTCGCCATTTACCCCAGTCTGCTGCTGGCGGGCGTGGCGTTTGTCATGGTGTCGCTGGCCGAGAACGCCCGGGTGCCGGTGGACAACCCCGACACCCATCTGGAACTCACGATGATCCACGAGGCGCTGATCCTGGAGTATTCGGCGCGTCACCTGGCGCTGCTGGAATGGGCGGCCAGTCTGAAGCTGTTTGCCTACTCCTGCATTGGTCTGGCGCTGTTTTTCCCGTGGGGCGTGGCCGACGCCAGTGCACCGCTGGCCCTGTTGCTGGCCCTGCCGGTGCTGGTGATCAAACTGGCGATCGGTGGCGTCGTGCTGGCGCTGATTGAAACCCTGAGCGCCAAAATGCGGATATTCCGGGTGCCCGAGTTTCTCGGCACGGCGTTCCTGATTGCCGTGATCGGTTTGCTGGTCAATGTCTTGCTGGGGGCCGGATGATTAAATTTGCGCCGCAACTGATCAATCTGTTTGCCACCCTGATCCTGCTGTTGTCGTTCGCCATGATTTCGCAGCGGCGCATTGTTTCGCTGATCAACCTGTTCATGATGCAGGGCCTGGCCCTGGTGGTCACCTCGTTTTTACTGGGCTATGCCACCAACCAGCCTGACCTCTATGTGTCGGGTGCGCTGACGCTGGTGCTCAAGGTGATTTTGATTCCGTGGATGCTGCACCGCATGATTCGCAAGCTCAATGTGCGCTGGGACATCGAGACCCTGCTGAACGTGCCGACCACCATGCTGGTGGGCATTGCGCTGGTGATTTTTTCCTTCAGTCTGGCGCTGCCGGTGTCAAGGCTGTCGAGCTCGCTGGCCGGCGGCTCGCTCGGCATTGCCTTGTCGTGTGTGATGCTGTCGTTTTTGATGCTGATCACCCGCTCCAAGGCAATCCCCCAGGTGATCGGTTTTCTGTCGATGGAAAACGGCCTGATTTTTGCCGCCACGGCGGTCACCAACGGCATGCCCATGATCGTGGAGTTCGGCATTGCGCTCGATGTGCTGGTGGGTGTGCTGATTCTGGGCGTCTTCATGTTTCAGATCCGCGAGAAATTCGACACGCTGGACATCCACCACCTTGAAACCCTCAAGGACGATTCAGCATGACCCCCCTGCTTTTTGTTCTGGGTGTGCCGCTGCTGGGGGGGCTGGTGTTGGCGCTGCTTGGCCACCGTGCCTATGCGCGCGACATCAACGTGGCGTTCAGCCTGCTGACTTTTCTGGCTTCCTGCGTGCTCACGGCGCAGGTGATGGACCACGGCCCCCAGTTGGTCTGGCACCAGCAGTTTTACATTGACCCGCTCAATGTGTTTCTGGTCACGCTCACGGCCTTTGTCGGCCTGACCACCGCCATTTTTTCGCGGCCCTACATGCGCATCGAGCAGGACCACGGCAAGATGACGCCGCCGCGCATGCGCCTCTACCACAGCATGTACCAGCTGTTCAGCTTCACCATGCTGCTGGGTTTCACCACCAACAACCTGGGCATCATCTGGGTCGCCATGGAAGCCGCCACCCTGACCACCGTGCTGCTGGTCAGCGTCTACCGCACCAGCGCCAGCCTGGAGGCTGCCTGGAAATATTTCATCCTGTGCGGTGTTGGCATTGCGCAGGCGCTGTTTGGCACCATCCTGCTCTACATGGCGGCCGAAAAAGTGCTCGGCCCCGAGCACGCCACGCTGCTCTGGACCAGCCTGAATGAGATCAAGGGCCAGCTCGACCCCACCATCGTTTCGCTGGCCTTTGTGTTCCTGCTGATCGGCTACGGCACCAAGATCGGCCTGGTGCCCTTGCACAGCTGGCTGCCCGACGCCCATGCCGAGGGCCCGACACCGGTGTCAGCGGTGCTCTCGGGGCTGCTGCTCAATGTGGCCATGTACGCCGTGCTGCGCTGCAAGGTACTCACCGATGGTGCGCTGGACAGCAACATGGCAGGCCAATTGATGATGGGTTTTGGCCTGTTGTCGGTGGTGGTGGCGGCGTTTTTCCTGTCACGGCAAAAAGACGTCAAGCGCATGTTTTCGTACTCGTCGATCGAGCACATGGGCCTGATCACCTTTGCCTTTGGCATGGGCGGCCCGCTGGCCAATTTTGCCGGCTTGCTGCACATGACGGTGCACTCGCTGGTCAAGTCTGCCATCTTCTTCACGGTCGGCCATGCCACGCAAAAAGCCGGCACCCAGGTGATGAGCGAGATTCGCGGCCTGATCAAGGTCAACCCCACCGTGGGTTGGGGCCTGATGCTGGGTGTCATGGCCATTCTGGGCATGCCGCCCTTTGGCGTCTTTGCCAGCGAATTCCTGATTCTGACCACCGCCATGCGCGAGCAGCCCTGGGCGGCCCTGTTTTTGTTTCTGGCGCTGGGCGTGGCCTTTGCCTCCATCCTGATCCGGGTCCTGCCCATGGTGTTTGGCGATACCAGCCTGAAACCGCTGGCACATCCGCCGGCCCTGATCCCGGTGTTTGTGCACCTGGCCCTGGCGCTGGTGCTGGGGCTGTACATTCCGCCCTATTTGAACGGCTGGTACGTGCAGGCGGCCAGCATGCTGGGAGGCTAAGGGCATGAAGATCCCCGGACTCGACCTTGAATTTGACGCCTTGCCGGCGCCGGTGCCGATCTGGCACGCCCAGGTGACGTTTGAGCAGTGGCAAATTGCCGCCACCGCGGTGCGCGACGAGGGCGGCCGCTTGCTGGCGCTGTGGGCCGGCGCGATGGCACAAAAACCGCCTTGCATGTGCGCGGCTTACGTCACCCTTGACGGCGCGTTCTGGCTGTCGCTGCCTTTGCTGCAACAGGAAAGGCGCTGGGTCTATCCCGACCTTGGCCCGGTGTTTCCGGCGGCCGTGCGCATGCAGCGGGCTGCCGCCGACCTGTCTGGCGTGTTTGCGCTGGGCGCCCATGACACGCGGGCCTGGCTCAACCACGGCGCCTGGCCGCCGGACCATTTCCCGCTGCAGCAGGACCCCGGCCAGTTGCCGCTGCTGGCGGCGACCGAGCTCGTCAATTACCCGTTTGTGCATGTGGACGGCGACGGTGTCCATGAGATTGCCGTGGGCCCGGTGCATGCCGGCATCATCGAGCCCGGCCATTTCCGCTTTTCGGTGGTAGGGGAGAAAGTGCTGCGTCTGGAGCAGCGCCTGGGCTACACGCACAAGGGCATCGAGCATCGCATGACGCAATTGGCGCCGCTGGACGCCTACCGGCTGGCGGGAAGAGTCTCGGGCGACACCACCGTCGGCTACGCCTGGGCCTATTGCATGGCGCTTGAAACGGCCACGCAAACCGCGGTTCCCGAGCGGGCTGCCTGGTTGCGCGCGCTGCTGCTGGAGCGTGAGCGCATGGCCAACCATCTGGGCGACCTCGGCGCCCTGGGCAACGATGCCGCCTTTGCCTTTGGTCTGGCCCAGTTTTCCCGGCTGCGTGAAGACTGGCTGCGTGTTTCCAGAAAGGTGTTTGGCCACCGCCTGATGATGGACTGCATCGTGCCCGGCGGCGTCCAATGCGACATCGACCTGGCCCAGCGCGAGCAGCTGCTGCAGCAGTGCGACGCGGTTGAAAAGGAAGTGCGCACCCTGTTCAACATTTACGAGGCACACGCCGGTTTGCAAGACCGTTTCATGACCACCGGACGCGTCTCGCCGGCATTGGCCGCAAGCCTGGGTTTGACGGGCCTGGCCGGGCGCGCCAGCAGCCAGAGCTGGGATCTGCGTTGTGACCAGCCCTGGCTGCCCTACAGCGAAATGCAGGTTGCCATGGCCACCCACCATAACGGCGATGTGGCCGCCCGCGTGGCGGTGCGTTTTGACGAAGTGTTTGAATCCATGCGCCTGATCCGGCGCATCCTGGTCGAGATGCCGCTGGGCGATGTGGTGTGCCCGGTGCTGTTGCCACAGCAGGCATCCTGCGGTGCGGGCTGGGTCGAAGGCTGGCGCGGTGAGCTGTTCGTGGCGCTGGAGTTGGCAGGCACCGACCAAGGCCAACGCATTCTGCGCTGCCATTTGCACGACCCGTCGTGGCAGAACTGGCCAGTGCTGGAGCACGCCATCATGGGCAACATCGTGCCCGACTTTCCGCTCATCAACAAGTCGTTCAACTTGAGTTACTCGGGGCAAGACCTATGATCTGGAAAGTGGTCAAGCAAATCGCCAGGACCGGCATTCGCACCGAAGCCGCGCCCGACATTGGCGCAGACGTTGCCGCGCAAGCGGCGCGCATCCAGCAGGAGTTGCTCGACATTCTGGGCCAGGCCCTGACCATCCGCGAGGTTGATGCCGGCTCCTGCAACGGCTGCGAGCTGGAAATCAACGCGCTGGGCAATCCCTATTACAACCTGCAGGGCTTGGGGCTAAAGTTTGTCGCCAGCCCGCGCCACGCCGACCTGCTGCTGGTGACCGGCCCGGTATCGCGCAACATGGAAACCGCTCTAAGGCGCACCTATGACGCCACCCCCGAGCCCAAACTGGTGGTGGCGGTGGGCGACTGCGCCTGTAACGGCGGCCTGTTTGGCGAGAGCTACGCCAGCTGCGGCCGGGTCGCCAACGTGATCCCGGTCGATGAAGTCATTCCCGGCTGCCCGCCACCGCCGCTGGACATCTTGCGCGGGATTTTGAAAGCTGTCAGGCGACGCGTGCAGGTGGGTCGCTGAGAGCGAGTCAATGACCAAGAATTCGGCCAACAGCCAATTGACTGCCTGCTGGTAAGCAATGGTCGAAGTCGAAGGACGAAGAAGGAATTCAAAGGGGGTGTTGTCGTCGTCAGGCAGGCAGTTGCAGGAGTCAGTCGTGAATACCCGCTTCCGGGCAAGTCAATTTGATAGTTTCGAAGACCCTTCAGCCGCCGTTCATGGCTGACGCTGATGATCTTATTGTTGTCACACGCGGCAGTCAATTAGTCGGCTCTTGTGCAGCGTAACCGGTCGGTCGCGGCGTAGGCTTGGATTGCATTGGTTCCTCGGAACCGGTCATTGGTATCGTGGTTCCAGTTTTGTCATTTGTCGGTTCCCGAAACTCGGGAGCAGATGGCATGGTCCGCCCACCTAGGCAGCTTTGCAGCTGAAGTGAGGTAA
>NZ_JAMPXE010000036.1 GCF_023701345.1 Rhodoferax sp.
CAGGGCGCCGTGGGGCGCTCATGGTGCGCGTTGTGGTAGCCAAAATTCAGCCACAGCAGGTTGAGCCAGGGGTGGTTGAGGCCGACCACGTTGCTGAAGGTATTGGCCTGCTCGTAGGCACGGTCACGCAGCTTGTCAGCCGGAATGGGCTGGTCATCAAGGATCGGATAGGCGTCGTAGGTGTGCTGAAAACAATCGGCAAAACGCAGCACCGTGACAAACACCAGGTAAGCCAAAAAGTAGAGCAGCAGCGCCTGGGGCGACCACCAGCCCAGCAAGGCAAAGGCGCTCAGACGGACCGCAGCCACGCCCAGAATGCGGCCCCGGGCGGCGCGTTTGCGCTCATCCTGAAACGGCAGCGCCAGCACAAAGGCCCGCATCAGGAACTCGACCGCCGGGAAATAGGCCCACTCCAGCGCCAGCACGGTGTTGCGAAACCAGGTTGGCGCGCGCAACAAAAACCCACGGGCGTCGAAGGTGATGACGTCAGCGCGCTCCACATGGTGGCGCATGTGTTTGCGCCGCATGTCGGCAAAACTGGCATAACAACTGCCGTTGACCCAGCTCATCAAAGTACCCCAGCGCTCGTTGGCCGCTGCGGTCTTGAAGATGGCGTTGTGGGCAAATTCATGAATGAAATAGGCCGACCAGACCAGGGTTTGGGCCACCAGTGCCAGGCCCAGCGCATTGAATGTCCAGGAGGCCGACCCCAACAGGGCCACGCCGACTCCATAACCAACCAAAGTAAATGCCAGTGCCGCCACGTTGGGCCACACGCCATCGGGATAACGAAAAATTTGCGCCATCAAACACCTCTCCAACAAAGAATCAAGGGCTGCAAAACGCGATGGGACCCGCCCATCGGTTCTGCATCAGGTCCAACCAAACCTTATTTCTTGGTCAATGCGGTGACAAATTGCGCGTCAAAGGTGGCCTCTGCCGCCGGAATGGCCTTGATCTGGCCCTTGGCCTTGAGCAGTTCACCAATGATCTCGCCGCTGGCGTAGTACGAGGTGGTTTCCTTGGCCTTCATGAACGCCTTGGGCATCTCCGCCAGGGGAATGGTGTACACACCCGCGAGCTGTTCCTTGACTTCCTTGGCGGAAACACCCATGAACTTGCCAATGATCTTGGCCGATTCGTCGGGTTTGGCCTTCATGTAGGCCACGCCATCCAGATAGGCCTTGATGATGCCGGTGATCTCGGCGGGCTTGGCCTTGATGACCTTGTCGTCAAACACCATCACGTCGGCGATCAGGCCCGGCGCATTTTTGGACGAAAACACCACCTTGAATTTCTTGCCACCGCCCTGACCCAGAATCTGCGACAGGCTGGGCTCATAAGTCACGCCAATGGGCAACTGGCCGGAAGCCATGGCAGCCGGCACGGCTTCGGGCGTCATGCTCACCGGCACGATGTCCTTGTCGGTCATGCCGTTGGTTTTGAGCGCATACGACAACAAGAAATCAGACGGTGACAGCGGGTTGAAGCCCACTTTTTTACCCTTCAAATCCTTCACCGTCTTGATGCTGCTGTCAGCCACGATGGCATCACCGCCGTTGGAGTAGTCGATCGGCATGACCACCTTTTGCGCGTTACCCGACGCCACCTGCCCCACCACCTGGTCATAGGTCAAATGGCCGCCATCGATGGCGCCAGAGGCAATGGCCGAAGGAATCAGGGCCGGGTCGTTGAACACCTGCAAGGACACTTTCAGGTTGTATTTTTTGTACAAGTCCAGCGCTTCAGCCACATAGAAGGGACCGTAGCCGATCCAGACCACGGTGCCCAATTTCATGGTGGTCGGGCCGGCCGCAAAACTTGAGGCGGCAGCCAGGGAGACCGCCAGACCCAAGGCGGGTTTGCACAAGCGGCTCAGCAAAGACGATGTGCCGTTAGCAGGGAGGGAAAAACTTGATGAACGCATGACAAAACTCCTGGAGTGAATAAAAGGCGCAGGAAGAGACGATCTGTACATCGTTCTCCCGGGCTTTTATCCCTCCGTGGAGCCTCTTGCGAGGCCGGAGCACTCTCGGACCAGACATTACGCGAACGCGACATTCGCCAACCGGAACCCTAGTGCCCCTACGCGAGAGCATTCGTGCCTCAATGCACAAATCGCTGTTCTTGCCATGTCAAATACGCAAAACACGTGCCATCTTTTTTGCTCGAATACTTGGAAATTCACTGATGCAGGATTCAACCTGCGCCGGTTTGAAGTTACTTTTCGCTGAATTGGTGCGCCACTGCTTATATTTGGTGCATGTCTTCGCCCACACCGGCGCTCACAGGCGTGAGCATTGTCTCCATGGCTTTCGCTCTGAACTCTCGTGGACTTAAGGCCGTGTGCTTGCGAAAAAACCGGCAGAAATAGGTCTCATCGGCAAAGCCCAAGGCATAGGCTATCTGTTTGATGCTGTTGCCGGTATAAACCAACAGGCGTTGGGCTTCGTGGATCACGCGCGCATTGACGATGTCAAGGCTTGACATGCCCAGCACCTCACGGCACAAACGCGAAAGTTGCCCTGGCGTGATGCCAAGCTGCCCGGCGTAGTCTGTGATGGGCAGATGTTTCTTGAAGTTTTCATCGACCATACTGCGAAATTTCTCAATTTGGCTGTACTTGCGCGAATGGACGTTTGTCGCGGAGACTTCATTGATACGCGTCAGTCTCGCCATCTGGATGCAGATCGCAGCCAGCAGCGCCATGCCTGCTGTCAACTGCCCCACTGTCTGAAGATGCGCCTCACGCTCAACCGCCAAAAACAACGGCATCAAGTATCCGGCATGGTCGCTGGCTCCGTCCAAGGCAAAAACGACGGGTTTGCGCAGCTTGTTCAACAACTCCGGGCTGGCCACGCCTATCATGGACTCCAAAGGCCGTTGCGCAGCGGTGATGACGGGGCCATCCACATCTTCCGAGAAATTAAACCCATGCACGGTTTGTGCCGGAATCCACACCAGGCAAGGCGCTTTGAAGAAAGTCCTGGAATGGTCAATCAAGACCTCGCCCGACCCCTGTGTCAAATACAGGATCTGAATCAGGGCATCGTGCTTATGGGGCCTTATTTTCCAATTGTATGGGCGGGAACGCTGTGGAATCCACTCGAAGTCAAACCAGCTTTGCCAGCCGGGCTGGGCTTGCACGCCGTAAAGCGAGTAGTTAGGGATAACCCTTATCGTCAAGATTGATCCTTTGTAAGACGCACGAATTGTGCTGTATCTGGCATGAATCGTCAAGCTGTGCGCAGCCTCCCGCGCACACAATTCACCTATCCAATTTTGAGGAGATCACATGACCATGCGCGTTTTAGTGACGGGCGCCAGCCGCGGTATCGGCCGTGCGATTTGTTTGCGTTTGGCCAGCCAGGGCGCAGAGATTGCCGCCTGCGGGTCAGCCCACGCCGATGAACTCGATGCAGTCATCGCCGAGGCCGCCAGACAAGGCGGCCGGGTGGTGCCCTTGCTTGGCAACCTGGCTGATCCAGCCACCCCGGCGCGGCTGGTTGAGCAGGCCGTGGCGGCTTTTGGTGGCTTGGACGCGGCGGTGTCCAACGCGGGGGTGTCGCGCCCGTCGACCTTGGCCAAACTGGAGATCGAGGACTGGGACTATTTGTTTGCCGTCAACACCCGAGCCCCCTGGCTGCTGGCCAAGGCCGCCTACCCGGCGCTGCGCCAAAGCCGTGGCAGTTTTGTCTCGGTGGCGTCCATGTCTGGCGTGCAGCCTTACCCCGGCATGGGCGCCTACAGCCCGAGCAAAGCCGCCGTGCTGATGCTGGTGCGCACGCTGGCGCAAGAGTGGGCGGCCGACGGCGTTCGTGTCAACGCCGTGTCGCCGGGCCTGATTCACACTTCGCTGACCGCCAAGGTGTATGCCGATGCCCCGACCAAGGCGGCACGCGAGGCGCTGGTGCCGCTGCACCGCATTGGCGACCCGGATGCCGACATCACGGGAATTGTGTCGTTTTTGCTATCGCCTGACGCTGGCTACATCACCGGCCAGAACATTTTGGCGGATGGTGGCTTGCTCGACGCCGCGCATGGGCTGGTGCCCGGCCGCCCGGCTTCTGACAGATAAAGCGATCATGATTGAACTGAAACCAACACCCGCATCCCGCGAGCGTTATTACCAGGCTGGCTACTGGCAGCACCAGTCGTTGGGACAACTGATTGCGGCCAGCGTGGCCGCTTATCTTGATAAAACTGCCGTGACGGACGCCTCCGGCCACAGCATCAGCTACCGCGAACTGGACGACAAGGCCTCGCGGCTGGCCGCATTCTGGCGTGCGCGCGGCGTGGGCGTGGGCGACGTGGTCACGATGCACCTGCCCAACTGGTGGCAAACCGCCGTGGTGACCTGTGCCGCCTTCAAACTGGGCGCGGTGATCAACCCCTTGCCACCCACTTACGGCTGGAAAGACCTGGCTTTCATCATGAACAAGAGCGGCGCCAAGGCGGTGATCGTGCCGGGCCGGTTTCGCAGCATGGACTACACCGAGCATCTGCTGCGTATTGCACCCGAGCTACTGGTGCAGCCCAGCATTGTGGTGATCGGGGCAGGCAGTGCCGCCATTGGCAACAGCTTTGAAGAAGCCTTGAGCGGCCCGCTGCTGGCGCAGACGCACGATACCGCCGCTGATGACCCCGCCCTGCTCTTGTTTACCTCGGGCTCCGAGTCCAAACCCAAAGGCGTGGTGCACACCCACAACACCGCCATTTATGGCGAACGCGCCTTGGCAGGCACCCTGCAGCTTGACCACCAGGATGTGTGTTTTATGGCCTCCCCGGTGACCCACACCAGCGGTTTCATGCACGGCATTTTGATGACCTTGATGACCGGTGCCACGGTGTCGCTGCTGGATGTGTTCAAGGGAGATGCGGCGGTGGACCAGATGCTTGCCAGCCGTGCCAGCTGGACCATGGGCGCGACACCGTTCTTGAGCGATGTGGTGGACAGCCTGGAGCGCAGCGGCAAGCGCTTGCCCGACCTGCGTTACTTTTTATGTGGCGGCGCGCCCATTCCGGAAGTGGTGGTACGCCGGGCGCAGGCGGTGGGCGTGCGGGTGCTGAGCATCTATGGTTCTACCGAGAGCCCGCCCCACACCGTCACCTGGCCGGCCGACCCGATCGAAGCCGCCTGGCAGTTCGATGGCCGGGCCTTGCCGGGTGTGGAAGTGTGCGCGGTGGATGAAGACGGAAAACCGGTGCCATCCGGCCAACCAGGTGAACAATGGTCGCGCGGCCCCCATGCCTTTATTGGTTACCTGGGTGAGCCTGAATTGACCGCCCGCGCACTGGATGCCAACGGCTGGTACCACTCGGGAGACCTGGCCACGATAGGTGCAGACGGTGCTGTGCGCATCGTGGGTCGTATCAAGGACATGATCAT
The DNA here is from genome assembly GCF_023701345.1 of Rhodoferax sp. Taxonomy (GTDB): domain Bacteria; phylum Pseudomonadota; class Gammaproteobacteria; order Burkholderiales; family Burkholderiaceae_C; genus Rhodoferax. Next base: position 5,390 of record NZ_JAMPXE010000036.1, read on the forward strand.
TCGCGGCGGGCAAAACATTTCATCCCGCGAAGTGGAAGACATCCTGCTGGAACACCCGGCCTGCCAGTCGGTGGCGGTGGTGGGCCTGCCCGATGAACGACTGGGCGAACTCGGCTGCGCGGTGGTGGTGTGCCACCCTGGGAAAACATTGGATTTTGAAGACATGAAGCAGTTCCTGATTGGCCGCGGTGTGGCGCGTTTCAAGCTGCCGGAGCACCTGGTACTGCGCGATGTCCTGCCCGCGACCCCAAGCGGAAAAGTCCAGAAATTCAAACTGCGTGAAGAATTGAAAACCCTGATTGGAGCAAAAGCCCATGTTTAAAGTAGAAGACCGCGGCGCCGTGGCGCGTATCACCATGCAGCGTGCCCCGGTGAATGCCCTCAGCACCGAATTTATTGCCGGTTTCATGCAGGTGCTGGACAGCCTGGCCGCCAAAAAAGACCTCACCGTGCTGCACCTGCGCAGCGACCAAAAAGCCTTTTGTGCCGGGGCCGATCTGACCCAGGTGGCAAGTTGTTTTGCCACGGACAACGGGGCCGATGTGATGCGGCAAAACATCGTGGGCTTTCATGCGTTGTTTGACCGCATTGAAGCCTTGCCTTGTGTGACTCTGGCAGAAATTGGCGGCTCTGCATTGGGCGGCGGGTTTGAGCTGGCGCTGGCCTGTGACTTACGCATGGCCGCCACCAGCGCCAAACTTGGTCTGCCTGAAGCCAAGCTCGGGTTGATCCCCGGCGCCGGTGGCACCCAACGCCTGACCCGCTTGTGTGGCCCGGGCATAGCTGCACGCATCATTCTGGGTTGTGATGTGGTGGACGGCACCACCGCCTGTCAGCTTGGCATGGTGCAGTGGGCGGTGGCCCCCGGTGACCTGGCGCAGGAAGCCGAGAAGCTGGCGCAACGCATCGCGGACCAGTCAGCACCTGCCCTGCAAGTGGCCAAACGCTGCATGGCCCAGGTGGGCAAGCTGGCGCCTGCCGGATTTGAAGCCGAACTCGATGGCATCCATTCGCTGGTGACCACGGTGGAAGCGCAGACCCGCGTAAAGGCTTTTCTGGCCCCACGCAACTAAGCGCTTCAGACGATCAGAAGCCACACAAGCCGCCCCAAGGAGACCCCATGACCATGACCATCCTCACCCGCAACATCTTCAGCCCGGACCATGATGCTTTTCGCGACTCGGCCCGCAAGTTCTTTGAACAGGAAGTGGCGCCTTTCCACAGTGCCTGGGAAGAAGCTGGCGTGGCCCCGCGCGAGGTCTGGCTCAAAGCCGGCAAGGAAGGTTTTCTCTGCACCAACTTGCCAGAGTTCTGTGGCGGCAGTGGGGCCGACCGGCTGTTTGCCGCGATCCTGATCGAGGAACAGGCCCGGCTGGGTTTGTCCGGCCCGGGCTTCTCGACCCATTCGGACATCGTGGCGCCCTACATCCTCAACTACGGCACGCCGGAACAACAGCAGATGTGGCTGCCTGCCATGGCGCGGGGTGAGCTGATTGGCGCGATTGTGATGACCGAACCCAGCGCCGGCAGCGACCTGCGGGCGATGCGCAGCACCGCCATCCGCCAGGGTGACGAGTGGATTTTGAACGGCCAAAAAACCTTCATCACCAACGGCCAGTGCGCCGACATTCTGGTGGTGGCAGCCAAATCCAGCAAAGACCCCGATTGCAAGGACTTGACGCTGTGGGTGATCGAGGCCTCGTCACCCGGTGTGACCCGGGGCCAGAACTTCAAGAAGATCGGCATGAAGGCGCAAGACACCTGCGAGCTTTATTTCGACAACGTGGTGCTCACCCGGCGCAACATGCTCGGCGAAGAAAACAAAGGCTTTGGCTTGTTGAGCAAGGAACTGGCCTGGGAGCGGCTGCAGATCGCCGTGGGTGCCGTCGCCACCTGCAGCGCCGCGCTTCAATGGACCGTGGACTACACCCGCCAGCGCAAAGCCTTCGGAACACCGATTGCCGACTACCAGAACACGCGCTTTCGCCTGGCCGAAATCAAGACCGAGATCGAGATCGCCCGGACCTTTGTTGACCGTTGCCTGAGCGAGGTCTGTGACGACAAACTGGACAAGGCGGTCGCCGCCATGGCCAAGTACTGGTGCACCGAACTGATGGGTCGCGTGCTGGACCAGTGCCTGCAATTACATGGCGGCTACGGTTACATGTGGGAATACCCGATTGCCCGCGCCTTTGCCGACGCCCGGGTGCACCGCATCTACGGCGGCTCCAACGAGATCATGCGCGAGATCATCGCCCGCACGCTCTGACGACACCTTCAATTGAAAGATTCACTGGAAAACATCTTTATGACCCAAGCTCAATCACCCGCTGCCAAAACCTGGCGCTTTATCGAAGTGGCGCGCGAGGGCGCGGTTGAATGGCTCACACTGGCCCGGCCTGACAACTTCAACTCACTCAACCTGGGCCTGACCGAAGAGCTGTACGACTACTTTGGCAGCCTGCCCGAGCGAACGGACGTTCGGGTCGTGGTTTTGCGCGGCGCCGGCAAGCATTTCTGCGCGGGTTATGACCTGGAGGACGTGGACCTGTTGACGGTGTCGGTTGACCAGGCTTTGCGCTTGCAGCGCCAACTCTCGGGGGTCGTTCTGCGCATGCGCCGCTGCCCGCAACCGGTGGTCGGCCTGTTGCAGGGTGCAGCCTGCGGCGGCGGCTTCGCGCTGGCGCTGGGTTGTGATGTGCGTTTCGCCGCGCCCAACGCGCGCATGAACGTGGCCATGGCAAAGATCGGCCTGACGGGATGCGACATGGGCATCAGCTATTTCCTGCCACGCACGGTCGGCCCGGCGATTGCTGCCGAACTGATGTACACCGGCCGCTTTGTCAACGCCGAGCGCGCGCTGCGCATCGGTCTGGTCAATGAGGTGGTGCCTGAAGAGCTGTTGCTAGACACCGCCCGAGAACTGGTGCAGGAAATGCTCGCCATGTCGCCGGTTGGCCTGCGCCTGACCAAGGACGGCCTGGCCATGGCGCAGGAGACCAGCAGCCTCGCCACCGTGATGGCGCTGGAAGACCGTGGTCAGGTCATGTGTTTTGATGCCTTCATGAAAGAGGGTGTGGCTGCCTTCCACGAAAAGCGCGCCCCCAACTACGGAACTGGCCAATGAGCAGCGTGCCCCAAACCAGTCACACCAGCTACCCCCGCCTGCTGGCGCCGCTGACCGTGCGCAACCTGCATTTGCGCAACCGCATGGTCATGGGCGCCATGCACACGCGACTGGAGAGCATGGATCGGCCCATTGAGCGCATCAAGGCGTTTTACCGCGCCCGCGCGGAGGGCGAGATCGGCCTCATCATCACCGGCGGTGTCTCGCCCAACATGGCTGGACGGATGGAAGACGACGCCCCCGCCATGACGACGGATGCCGACCTGGACTGGCACCGCGCCATCGTCGATGCCGTGCGCGACACCGACACCCAGGTCTGCATGCAGCTCTTGCACGCAGGCCGCTACGCCAAATTTGACGGCTGCGTCGGCCCCGGCACGCTGCGTGCACGCATCAACAAATTCACCCCGCACGCGCTGACAACACAAGAGGTCTGGAACACCGTCGCCGACTATGCGCGGGCAGCCGTGATGGCCCGTGATCTCGGCTACCACGCCGTCGAGATCATGGGCTCCGAGGGCTACCTGATCAACGAGTTCACGGCGCCCTGCACCAACCAGCGCACGGACGAATTTGGCGGCGACTTTGAAGGCCGCATCCGTTTCCTCCTTGAAATCCTCAAGGCCGTGCGCCAGGCGGTGGGGCCGGACTTTGCCATCATCTACCGCATCTCGGCGCTGGACCTGGTCGAAGGCGGCATGACGGGTGATGAAACGCTGGAACTGGCCCGCCGCGCAGAGCAGGCTGGCGCCGACATTCTCAACACCGGCATCGGCTGGCACGAATCCGACGTGCCCACCATCTCGCACAATGTGCCGCGTGCCGGCTGGGCCTACGCGGTGCGCCGGATCAAGGAGGTGGTGACCATCCCCGTGATGGCCTCCAACCGCATCAACGACCCCGGCGTGGCAGAAGCCATTTTGGAATCAGGCCAGGCCGACCTGGTATCGATGGCCCGCCCGCTGCTGGCCGACCCCGACTTTGCCCGCAAGGCCCGGCTGGGTCAGGCCCTGCGCATCAACACCTGCATCGCCTGCAACCAGGCCTGTCTTGACAACATCTTCAAGCACAAGACGGCGACGTGTCTGGTCAATCCGCGGGCGGGCCGCGAACTCGATTGGGCGCTGCGACCGGCTGAGCGGGTCAAACGCATCGCGGTGGTTGGTGCCGGTGCCGCAGGCATGAACTTCGCCTTCAATGCCGCCGAGCGCGGCCATCAGGTGACCCTGTTCGAAGCGGGCTCCGAGCCGGGTGGGCAACTGTGCCTGGCGCGCAATGTTCCTGGCAAGACGGAATTCGACGAGATGCTGCGCTACTTCCGCGGGCGACTGACCGAGGAAAAAGTGAACCTCAGACTGAACTGCGCGGTGACGGCAGCGCAGCTTGCCAGCGATGGTTTTGACGAGGTCGTGCTGGCGACCGGTGTCAGGCCCCGCCAACCCGAGCTGGCCGGCATGCATCGGCCCGATGTGTTGTCTTACGACCAGGTGTTATCGGGGGCTGCCCCGGTGGGCGAACGCGTGGTCATCATCGGCGCCGGTGCCATCGCCTATGACATGGTGGAATTTCTGCTGGGCGACGTGCCGCACAACCCACCGGCATTGGCTGACTTTGCGGTGGAATACGGCTTGGACGTCAGCGCGCAAGTCGCGGGCGGGCGCAGTCCCAGGCCGGAACGCTTGCCTGCGCGCCGACAAGTGACGTTGCTGCAGCGCAGCGAGCGTCGCCCGGGCGCCTCGCTCGCCGTGAGCACCGGCTGGATCAGGCGCGACAAGGTGCTGCGCTTCGGCGTGCCAATTCTGACGGGCGTGACGACCCAGCGCATTGACGACGCGGGCCTGCACTACAGCACGCTGGACGGCAGACAAACCACCCTGCCCTTCGACACGGTCATTCTCTGCGCCGGGCAGGAGCCGGTGCGCGAGCTTGAAGCGCAGTTGCACCGCGCCGCGCCAGGGCTGCCGGTGCATGTCATCGGCGGCGCGGACAAGGCAGCGGAGCTTGACGCCAGGCGCGCCATCGAACAGGCCAGCCGGCTGGCGCTGGAGATTTGAGCTTGATGACGTTCTGGCGATCCCGGCAAGCTGGCGGCATTGCCCTGATCGTGCTGGCGGCGCGGTGATGCGTCCGGTGATGTTGTTCACCCGCTGGAAGCCGGAACTGTTGCTGAGTTATTGGCACTGGTTTCTGGTCGTCAGGTTTTTGGGGGCGTTTGGGCGCCTGAACATAGGCAATTCGGCCGCCACCCCGACTCGTCCCTGCGAGCAAACTGCCTGTGAAATCGAAAAAAGAACCCAGAGTGCAGCGTCAATGTCGGGAACGCAACTGGTCATCATGCGCAATCAGGGACGTGCAGTCCCTCCCAATAGCGGGTAAGGGTTAATCGGGCTACCTTTCCACCATTGTTTCTCCGGTCCCAATGCGAAAGTGGCAAAGTGCAAATGCGGGGTGTTCGGATCGGCGTTGCCGCTGGTGCCAACATAGCCGACCAAATCGCCGCGTTTCAGCCTCATCCCTTCTTTGACATCGGCGGCGTACCGATCCAGATGTGCGTAGTAATACGCAAACTTTTCGCTGGTATCGAATTGGTACACCGTCAGGCCGCCTGGTTTGCTGTTGAACAATTTAGCAATTGTGCCGTCCGCTACCGCAAAGACTTGCGTTCCCTTGGGTGCCAGAATGTCGATGGCTTCATGGCGACGTTCGGAGCCGCGGGCATCATTGAAGGTGTCTTGGAGCGCGCTGGCCTTGATGCCCGCGACCGGGATCAGTAGCTGATCTGCCACCGACACTGCAGACTCAGATACTGATATTAATACTGATACGGCAACGGTCGCAGGCTCCGGCGGGGACACTGTGGCTGGTTCGGACACAGGCGTCTCAATGGCGCTGGGCTCTTGCTCTACGGCTGCCGCAACTGGAACACTGGGAAGCGCTGGCGCCATGACTGTGGAACGGCTTGCAAGAACCGCCACCGGCTGGGGCGAGCCCATGCCTGTGTAGACATACATGCCGACCGTGCCAACCAGCACGCCGCTCAAAAACGTGGCGATCCATTTCATGGCGGGGCCGCTCTTTATTCTTGCAAAAGAACGTCGACACCGGTGACGACCGATTGCGCAAGGGCAGTCGCGTCCCAGTTGGTTAACCGGATGCAACCGTGTGATTGGGTCTTGCCGATGGTGGAGGGTTCTGGCGTGCCATGGATGCCGTAATGTGCTTTCGATAGATCAATCCAGACGACGCCAACCGGATTGTTCGGACCGGCCGCAATCCTGGCCTTGGTGTCGCCTGGATCGGCGTCCCAGAACAACTTCGGGTTGTAGTGAAACACTGGATTGCGGGCAACGCCATTGACCTTCCAGTTCCCTAGCGGGAGCGGATCATACTGGCTGCCGGTAGTGACCGGAAACTGGGCAATTATTTTTCCGCCGGCATCGACCAGGGACAAAGTGTGGTCCGATTGATCAACAATTATTTTGACCGCTTGCGGTAATTCGCTCGTGCCGGCGACATTGGGCACGATGATTTCTTCGCCAGCTCTGCCAAAGTTTTTGCCGGGATTGAGTTCCGCGAGAAGCTTGGGACTTACATGAAATTTTTCACTGAGTGCTTCTTTGGCAGAGGTATAACCGAGTGCCTTCATCTTCGCTTTGTCCACCCATTCAGTCGGGATCGGATCAAATGGACCTGCAACGTCGGCGTCCAGCAGCGTATAGGAAACCAGGATGGGTGCGGTGTCGCTATTCAACACGGCCCAGGTAGGCGCATCGATGCTGCCGGTATTCTGCAAGCCGTTAGCCTGCTGGTAACCGCGTATGGCATTGCGCAAATTCTGTCCGTAGGCCGCATCGATTTCACCGGAGGAAAAGCGCGCTCGGTCCAGCAAGACTTGCGCGCGCAGCACGCCGCTGCCTTTCATTTTTTCGGTAATAGGCTGTGCGCGTTCAGTTTCACTGAGCGTGTCGGGGGCTAATAATGGAGCCGCCATCGATGAGGTGCTCGCCGCGCAAGTCATGAGCACCGCCAGAAAATGCTGCATTTTCATATTTATTTCTTTAGGTTTAATTCTGCCGCCCAGCGTAACCGTGATTGATGTGGAGGTCTGTGCGCTATCGAACCAGGGATTTCACGTCAGCAGCGGGTGATCGGTCGGTTATCGAGCAGGCATTTCAAACCCATTGCCGGGTTTGCGCACGGACCTGCTAACGCTACAGCTATTCAAGTAATCGCACCAACCTTGCCTTTGGCGTGCTGGCCTGCTAACTGCGGACAATGCCGCGCATGCCGAAAGCCCTGAAACACGGTGGCTCGGGTGTGCATCGGGCTTCTGGCTTGAGGTGCAGGCAGTGGCAATTTATTGCCCGCCTTCACGCAACAGGTTGCGGGCAATCACCAATTGCTGGATCTGGGTGGTGCCTTCATAAATGCGGAACAGGCGCACGTCCCGGTAAAAACGCTCAATGCCGTATTCGGCCAGGTAACCGGCGCCGCCAAAGATCTGCACCGCACGGTCGGCCACACGGCCACACATCTCGCTGGCAAACATTTTGGCGCAAGCAGCCTCGGTGCCGACATCGCGGCCTTCATCGCGTTTGCGGGCGGCATCAATCACCATGCAGCGGGCCGCATAAATGTCGGCATGGCTGTCGGCCAGCATGGCCTGGATCAGCTGGAAGTCGCCAATCGGCTTGCCAAACTGTTTGCGTTCACGGGCATACTGCAGCGCATCGCTCAGGATGCGCTCGGCCGCACCGGTGCTGGCGGCGGCGATGTTGAGCCGCCCCTTGTCCAGCACTTTCATGGCGGTCTTGAAGCCCACGCCTTCCTTGCCGCCAATCAGGTTGACCGCAGGAATACGCACGTTGTCAAAAATCACGTCGCAGGTGTGTGCCCCTTTCTGGCCCATCTTCTTGTCAAGGGCACCCAGCGAGACACCTGGCGTCCCTTTTTCGACAATGAAAGCCGAGATGCCGCTGGCGCCTTTTCGGTCTTTATCGGTCCGCGCCATCACGGTAAAGATGCCGGCTTCAGGCGCGTTGGTGATGTAACGCTTGGTGCCGTTGATGACATAAAAGTCACCGTCCCTGACCGCCGTGGTGCGCAGGCTGGCGGCGTCCGAGCCGCTGTCGGGTTCGGTCAGTGCAAACGAACCGATGATCTCGCCGGTGGCAATCTTGGGCAGGTAATACTGCTTTTGCGCCTCGGTGCCGTCAATCACGATGCCTTGCGCGCCAATGCCGTTGTTGGTGGCAAACAGCGAGCGAAAGGCGGGTGAGGTTTTGGACACCTCAAACCCCGCCATCACTTCTTCTTCCATGGTCAGGCCCATGCCGCCGTAGATTTCCGGGATCGACATGCCAAAGAGACCCATGTCCTTCATGTCCTGCACGATATCGTCAGGAATCTGGTCCGTCTCGCCAACATGGGCTTCCTGTGGCACCAGTTTCTCGCGCACAAAGCGGCTGATGGTGTCGAGCAAAAGGGTGAGGGTTTCTGGGTCTCTGATCATGATGTTTCCCCTGGTGGATTACTTGACGTATTTGCGGAATTCGGGCTTGCGCTTTTCGCGGAAGGCGTTGCCACCTTCTGCCGACTCCGGGCTTTCGTAATACAGCTTGAGCGCGTGCATCGCCAGGCCGCCCATACCGCGGATCATTTCGGTGTCCACATTGAAGGATTTCTTGGCCAGGGCAATGGCCGTCGGGCTCTTTTCGACGATCTCAAGGCACCACTTGCGCACTTCGGCGTCGAGCTGGTCTTGTGGCACCACGCAGTTGACGAGGCCCATGGCCAGCGCTTCCTGCGCGGTGTAGCGGCGGCACAGGTACCAGATTTCGCGCGCTTTCTTTTCGCCGACGACACGCGCCAGCAAGGCGGTGCCAAAGCCGGGATCGACCGAGCCGACACGCGGGCCGGCCTGGCCGAGTTGCGCGTTCTCGGACGCGATGGCCAGGTCGCAGATCGTGACCAGCACGTTGCCGCCGCCAATGGCGAAACCGTTGACGCGGGCAATCACCGGTTTGTTGCAGTCGCGGATGGCGCTTTGCATTTCTTCGACCGGCAGGCCGATGACGCCACGGCCGCCGTAGCCGCCGTCCTGCGTGCCCTGGTCGCCGCCGGTGCAAAAGGCTTTTTCGCCGGCGCCGGTCAGCACCACCACGCCAATGCTGCGGTCGTGATCGGCATCCTTGAAGGCGTGGATCAGCTCTTCGCAGGTGTTGGCCGTGAAGGCGTTGTAGGCCTTGGGCCGGTTGATGGTGATGGTGGCGATGCCATCGGCCTTGGTGTAGAGGATGTCGGTGTAGACAGCTTTTTGGAGTTCCATTTTGGTTCCTTGTGAGTGTGTGAAAGAGTTAACCAACCATGGTCAGACCACCAGACACGCTGATGACCTGGCCGGTGATGAAGGATGCGTCGTCGCTGCCAAAGAAGGCAATGGCGCTGGCCAGATCGTCGCCCTGGCCCAGGCGGCCCAGCGGGATGGCGCTACGGAAGGCTTCGATCAGCTTGGCCGGGTCGCGCGCGCCTTCGGCCACGCCGGCCAGCAAGGCGGTGTCGGTCGGTCCGGGGCACACCACGTTCACCGTGATGCTCTGGCGGGCGTGTTCACGCGCCAGCGTCTTGCTTAGTGCCACCAGGCCGCCCTTGCAAGCCGAATAGACGGCTTCGCCGGAGGAGCCGCCGCGGGCCGCGTCCGAGGCCACGTTGACGATGCGGCCATACTTGCGCTCGGCCATGCCGGGCAGCACCGCATGCAACATGTGCAGCGCGCCGGTCAGGTTGATGGCGATCAGTCGTTCCCACTCGGACGGTACGGTCTTGACGAAGGGCTTGAACACATCCCAGCCGGCGTTGTTCACCAGCACGTCAATGGGGCCAAGTTGTGCTTCGGTGGCGGCCACTGCAGCATCCACCTCGGCGCGTTGGGTAATGTCGCACTTGAAGGCGGCAGCCCTGCCGCCTGCGGCCGTGATGCTGTCCACCACCTTTTGGGCGGCCTCCAGGTTCATGTCGAATACGGCCACTTTGGCACCTTCAGATGCAAACCTGCTGCAGGTTGCGCCGCCAATGCCGCCACCGCCGCCGGTGACCACAACTACTTTGTCTTTCAATCCACGCATTACTTTTCTCCTGTTAAAAATAAAAAAATTGTTTGTCGTTGGTGACGCATCGCTTACGATCACCGCTGTCCTGTTTGCTGAAACACCCCATGCCTGATCTGCGCACCGAGAAAAACCACGCCATTCACGAAATCAACAACCGCTTGTTCTTTCGTCTGTTTCAAGTCGCCAACACCCTGCACACCAAAGGCACGCAGGCGGTTGAGGAACTCGGTGTGACGACGCAGCAGTGGTCGGTGCTGGGCGCACTGTCGCGGCCGCAGGTGAAAGACGGCATGTCGATTGGTGACCTGTCGCGCTTTTTGCTGGTAAGCCGCCAGAACCTGACCGGTCTGCTGTCGCGCCTGGAGCGCGACGGCCTGATTGAGCGTGTCACCAGCGAGGACGACCGCCGCTCGCGCAAGGTCAAGCTGAGTGCGCAGGGTCAGATCCTCTGGACCAAGCTGCAGGAACCCATCCACAACTTCTACAACGAGGCCTTGAAGGACCTGTCGTTCGATGATCGGCTGGCGTTTATCCATTACTTCACCAAATTGCAAACCAATATGTCCAGGCTTTAGGTCAGGCGCATGCCAGACTTTTCGCGCGCGATGATCATCTTCATGATGTTCGCCGTGCCGTCGCCAATCTGCAGGCCAAGCACATCCCGGTAGCGCTGCGCAAACGCGTAGTCGCTGGCGTAGCCGCCGTGGCCATGCGTCAACAAACACTGGTGAATGATTTCGCAGGACAGCTTGGGGCCCCACCATTTGCACATCGCGGCTTCAGCCGTGTGCGGTTTGCCGTTGTCCTTGAGCCATAAAGTGCGCAGGCAGTGCCAGCGCAGCGATTCCACATAGGTTTCGGCTTCGGCCAGCGGAAAGCTGACGCCCTGGCGTTCGATGATGGGCAGGCCAAACGTCTCCCGGCCCTTGGCGTATTCCCAGGCCTCGTCCAGCGAGGCACGCGCCACACCCATGCATTGCAGGCCGATCAGCGCGCGGCTGTAGTCAAAGCCCTGCATGACTTGGATAAAGCCCTTGCCTTCGTCGCCCAGCATGTGGTCGGCGGGCACGCGCACATTGTCAAAAAAGATCGAGCCGCGGCCGACGGCACGGGTGCCCACGTCGTCAAAGGCGGTGCGGGTCAGACCGGGCAAGTCCATCGGCACCAGAAACGCGCTGATGCCTTTGGCGCCGTCCTTGTCAGTGCCGGTGCGGGCAAACACCACCGCCACGTCCGACTGGTCGGCCAGTGAAATCGAGGTTTTTTCGCCGTTGATGACAAAGTGATCGCCATCGCGCACCGCCTTGAGCTTCAGGCGGGCGGCGTCGGAGCCGGCGCCGGGCTCGGTCAGGGCAATCGCAACGAGTTTGTCCCCCGCCAGGATCGGCTTGAGCCAGCACTCTTTGAGGTATTCCTGCGCGTGGGTGGCAATGATTTGGCCGCACAACGATGTCAGCAGGTTGACGTACGACATATTGAAGTCGCCATAAGCAATCTGCTCCAGCAGCAGGCCACTGGTGACGCAGTCCACACCCAGGCCGCCGTAGACCTCGGGCAGTTCAGGCCCGAGAAAGCCCATGTCACCCATGGCCTTGATCATGGCGCGGTCGATACGGCCGGATTTGTCACCTGCCTTATAGCCGGGGGCCAGCTTTTGTGTGGCAAAACGGCGGGCACTGTCTACCAGCGCCTGCTGGTCGTCACTGAGGTTGAAGTCCACTGCAATCTCCTTTTTGTTTCGGTCCACCTAGTTTAAGAAGCAATCCCAAATCATGTCAATATGTTTACTCAAAATATTTCTCGATAATCAAAATTATTTTCAAGGAGAGGTGTTTTTTTATAATCTTATTAGGGAAAGTCCTAGGTAGCAAAGCAATGTTTTTTACAAAAAAGCACTTGTAAAAAGATAGATATGGAAATACATTGTCGGAACTCGTGAACTTCAGGTGTGCCGAAAACCCTGTATCACGACCCTAATGAACAAAGGAGAACCCCAGTGCAATTCGATCCCGTTTTAATTCACTCTCGCCAGTCAGCCATGATGGCTGCAGGCTTCTGGCGTCACCAGACCATCAACCTTTTCATGGCGCAGGCGCTGCAAAACTGTCCAGACCATCCGGCAGTTGTTGCCTACCGGAGTGACGCAGCCGCGCCGGTGCGCCTGAGTTACAAGGCACTCGACAAGCAGGTGGACCGGATTGCGCGCGGCCTGCAGGCACTCGGCGTGGGTCACAGCGATGTGGTGAGCTGGCAACTGCCCAACTGGTGGGAGTTCATAGCGCTGGCGCTGGCCTGCGCGCGCATTGGCGCCGTGGCGAATCCGGTCATGCCGATCTTCCGCCAGCGCGAGCTCAAGTTCATGCTCGACTTTGGTGAGACCAAAGTCTTCATCGTTCCCAAAAGCTACAAGGGCTTTGACTATGAAGGCATGGTCAACGGCATGCGCAATGACTTGCCCTTTCTGCAGCATCTGGTGGTGCTGGGTGGCGACGGTGCCAACAGTTTCGAGTCGCTGCTGCTACGCGACGACACGCCGGCTCTGACCGGTCCGGGCCTGGAACCCGATGACGTGCTGCTGCTGATGTACACCTCGGGCACCACGGGTGAACCCAAGGGCGTGATGCACACGTCCAACACGCTGTTTGCCAACCTGCATGGCTTCATTGAAGCCTACGGCCTGACACAAAAAGATGTGATCCTGGGCGCCTCGCCGATGGCGCACCTGACCGGTTATGGCTACCTGGCGATGATTCCGCTGATTCTGAACGCCACCACCGTGCTGCAAGACATCTGGGAGCCCAAACAGGCGCTGGAGCTGGTTCGTGATGAGGGCATCACCTTCAGCATGGCGTCGAGCCCCTTTGTGGCGGACTTGTGCAGCGCAGCCGAAGCCGGTGGCCCGGTGTCGCCCCGGTTTGCCAATTTCTGCTGCGCCGGGGCACCGATCCCCCCGGTGTTGATCGAGCGCGCCCGCAGGGTGTTGGGCCTGGCCGTGAGCTCGGCGTGGGGCATGACCGAATGTGGTGCCGTGACCATCACCGAGCCCGCGCGCACCAACGAAAAATCCGGCAGCACGGACGGCCGCGCGATACCGGGCATCGAGCTCAAGGTCGTCGGCCCCGATGGCCAGGCCCTGCCCACCGGCCAGACCGGTCAGCTGCTGGTGCGCGGCAGCTCGATGTTTGCCGGCTACCTCAAGCGCCCACAGCTCAATGCCACCGATGCGGATGGCTGGTTTGACACCGGCGACATGGCTTTTCTCGACGCCGATGGTTATGTCCGCATCAACGGCCGCAGCAAGGACATCATCATCCGTGGCGGCGAAAACATCCCGGTCATGGAAATTGAAAACCTGCTTTACAAGCACCCTGCCGTGGCGCTGGTCGCCATCGTCGGCTACCCGGATGCGCGCCTGGGCGAGAAAGCCTGCGCCTTTGTCACCGTCAAGCCCGGCCACAGCTTCTCGCTGGAAGAAATGAGCCGCTACCTGTCCGAACACCAGGTCACCCGCCAGTACCACCCGGAGCGCCTTGAACTCATGGAAGACCTGCCGAAAACACCCAGTGGCAAGCTGCAAAAGTTCAAGCTGCGCGAGTCGGCCAAAACCTTTGCCGCCTGAGCACCAGGAAACAAGCACCATGGACGCACGGATGAACAAGGTGGCGGTGGTCACCGGTGGCGCCGATGGCATCGGATGGGCCACCGTGCAACGCTGGGCGCAAGAGGGCTACCGCGTGGCGCTGCTTGACCTAAACGTTGATGCCGTTCAGGCACGCGCCACTGAGTTGGGGCAGCCGCACATCGGTGTGGTCTGCGACGTGGCCAGTGAAGCCAGTGTCGCTGCGGCGATTGCGGCCGTGATGTCCGCCTTTGGCCGCATCGACGCCCTGGTCAACAACGCGGGCATTGGCGACCAGGCCGGCGCTACCGTGGCACAGAACGTCGAGGCATTTGACCGGGTGCTGGCGGTTCACCTGCGCGGTACTTTTTTGGTGAGCCAGGCCGTTGCACGGGTCATGCTTGAGGCCACGCCTGATGCTGGCGGCGCACGCGGCAGCATCGTCAACCTCGGCTCCATTGCCAGCAGCATCGGCCTGCCTGCGCGCAACGCCTACAGTGCCGCCAAGGCCGGCATCGTTGGCATGACCCGCGCCATGGCAAGCGAATGGGCGCGCGACGGCATTCGCGTCAACGCCGTGGCACCGGGCTATGTGCGCACGGCGCTGGTGGTTGAACTCGAACGCAAAGGTGCGCTGGACGCAAAGGGCATCGCCCACCGGACCCCACTGGCAAGAATGGCCGAGCCCGCAGAAATTGCCGAAGCCATCATTTTTCTCGGCTCAAACCGGGCCAGCTACATCACTGGCGCCGTGCTGCCGGTAGATGGCGGCTGGACGGCATTTGGCGCCCCGGAAGCGGCCCTGCGCCCCGTAGCCGAACAAGTTTGCGCCTGACCCATTCCATTCAAGAACAAGGAGACAAACTGTGCTAACTATTAATTTATTCAACGGCCTGGTCTATGGCGCATTGCTGATCGTGATGTGCTCGGGCCTGGCCTTGATCTACGGCCTGCGCCGTGTCGTGAATTTTGCCCACGGCTCGCTCTACATGATGGGGGCCTATCTGGGCTACACGATCGCCGGCTACAGCAACTTCTGGGTGGCACTGGTGGCGGCCCCGGCCATCATGGCTGTGCTGGGTGTGCTGCTGGACCGCTACGGTTTCCGGCTGCTGCAGGACCGTGACCCCCTGAGCGTGGTGCTGGTCACTTTCGGCCTGTTGTTGATCATCGAGGATTTCGTGCTGGCGGTCTGGGGCAAGAGCAACTTTTCGATGTCTGCGCCCGAGGCGCTGAGCACCTCGGTTGATCTGCTGGGCACGCCGGTGCCGGCCTACCGCATCGCGGTGATCGGCGTCGGCGCCATTGTTGCGCTGGGCCTGAGCTTGTGGCTGCGCTACTCCAGGATTGGCTTGTTTGTGCGCGCCGCCAGCACCGACCCCACCACCACCGCCATGCAGGGTGTCAACACCGACGTGCTCAGCGCCGGCGTGGTTGGCCTGGGTACCGCATTGGCCGGCTTGGCCGGGGTGGTCGCCGCACCGTTTCTGTCTTTGTCGCCATCCATGAGCAGCGACGTGATCATCGATTCCTTCGTCGTGGTGGTGATCGGCGGGCTGGGTTCGCTGGCCGGAGCCTTTGCCGCGGCGATGGTGCTGGGGATGATCCAGGCCGTTGGCGCCGTGTATTTGCCGGATACAGCCGCCTTGCTGCCCTTTGTGCTGATGGTCGCCATCCTGATCTGGAAGCCTGCCGGGTTTGCCGGAAGCCGTACTTAAAAAGGTAACTCCATGTCTATTCAACGAATCAGCTTGAGCACTGCCATTGCCCTGGGTGTGGGTGGTGCTGTGGCACTTGGCAGCTCCGCCAACTTGTTGGCGCTGTTGACCCAGGCCATCATCTACGCGGTGTTTGCCATCGGTGTGGGATTGCTGCTGCGGCAAAACGGCATGGTCAGCTTTGGCCACGCCTTGTTCTTTGGCTCTGCAGGCTACTTTATTGGCATCTTGCTGCAACTCAAATTGATGCCCGCCGAAGCCGCCATTCTGGTCACCTTGCTGGCCTTGACCTTGATGGCATTTGTCATGGGTCTGGTGATCGTGCGGGTACCCGGTATTGCCTTTGGCATGTTGACGCTGGCCATCGGTCAGATGTTCTTCCTGACGGCTTCACGCTCGCGCGGACTCACCGGCGGCGCCGATGGCATGAGCATTGAGTGGCCGGCCACGCTGTTTGGCATCGAAATGTCGAAGCTCATCAAACCAGACATGATTTTTCTGATCTGCTGGGTGACCCTGGTGCTGGTGTTGCTGTTGCTGACGCTGCTCTTGCAGACACGCTTTGGCAGCATCACCGAAGCCGTGCGTGACAACGAGGAGCGGGCCAGGTTCATTGGCATCCGTACCTTGCTGCCACGGGCTGCGGTCTATGCCCTGTCAGCCACCGTGACGGGTGTTGCCGGCTTGTTGTCGGCCTTGAATACCGGTTTTGTCTCGCCCGAGAACCTGCACTGGAGCTTGTCGGGTGTGGCACTCATGATGGTGGTGGTGGGCGGGCACAAGGTGCTGTGGGGGCCGGCCTTGGGCGCCATTGTGTATTTTCTGGCCAAGGACATCCTGGGCCACTATGCCAACCACTGGATGGCCATCTTCGGCACCGCGTTGATCGCCGTCATCGTTTTTTCACCGACTGGCATTGCCGGGGCACTGGCCAAATTGGTCCGGGGGAAATCCCAGCCCGGCGCGTTGGCCAAGACATTGGGGCATTGAATGAACATAACAGATAACGAACTGGTGCTGGATGCGCAGGACGTCGCCATCCATTACGGTGGCGTCAAGGCCGTCGATGGCGTGGACTTAAGCCTCAAGCGCGGCCAGATTCACGGGCTGATTGGCCCCAACGGTGCCGGCAAGTCGACCGTTATCGACGCCATCACCGGCCGGGTGCCGCTCACGCGTGGCAAGGTCTTGCTGGGCGGGGTCGACGTCACCGAGCTGGGGCCAACGCAACGCAGGCTGCGTGGCTTGTCGCGCAGCTTCCAGCGCACCAGCATCTTTGCCCAGATGATGGTGCGCCAGCAGGTCGAACTGGCCTCCTACAAGATGGGCGCGGCCGACTCCGGGGCGGATGCCGACGCCATCCTGCAGGAACTTGACCTGATGCACCTGACCCACGCGGTGGCCGCAGATTTGGGCTATGGCGAGCAGCGCCGCCTCGACCTGGCGCTGGCGCTGGTGGGCCGCCCGACCGTGTTGCTGCTGGACGAACCGATGGCGGGTCTGTCGGTCAAGGAGTCGCACGATCTGGCCAAACACCTGCAGGCGCTGACCACGCGCTGGGATGTCTCGGTGCTGCTGGTGGAGCACGACATGGACGTGGTGTTTGGCATCTCTGATGTCGTGACGGTATTTGAATTGGGCCGCGTGATCGCCACGGGCGAGCCCGCCGCCGTGCGGGCTGACCCCAGGGTGCGCACCGCTTATCTCGGGAGTGCAGCATGACAGTGTTATTGAAACTGGAGCAGGTCAACGCCTTTTATGGCTCGGCGCACATTCTGCATGGCCTGGATTTGACGGTGAACGCCGGCGAGAGGGTGGCCCTGGTGGGCCGCAACGGTGTCGGGAAAACCACCGTGGTCAACACCATTCTGGGTCTGGCCACGCTGCGCGGCGGTCAAATTCATCTGGGTTCTTACGCACTGAAAAAACCCCGTCCCTACGTTGCTGCGCAGCACGGCGTGGTGGTGGTGCCGCAAGGCCGGCGCATTGTGGCCAATTTGTCGGTCGAAGAAAACCTGCTGCTCGGCGCTGCGGTCGGCCGCAAGGGCCCCTGGAACGTGCCGGAAATCTACAAGCTGTTTCCCATTCTGCAAGAGCGCGCCCACACCCCGGGCACGGCGCTGTCAGGCGGCCAGCAGCAGATGCTGGCGGTCGGGCGGGCCCTGATGGCCAACCCCAGTCTGATCCTGCTGGACGAGCCCACCGAGGGCCTGGCACCGGTGATCGTCGATCAACTGGCAGACATATTCAACCAGGTTGCCAGCCAAGGCACCGCCTTGCTGTTGATTGAGCAAAACATGAGCCTGGTGGTGCGTGTGGCCGAGCGATATTGCGCCATGGCCAAGGGCGCCGTGGTGGCGCAAGGCCGGGTGGAGAACACCCGCGAGAGCCTGGTCGATCTGGAAAACCATGTGATGGTTTGATTCAACTGATTGCTTTTTTGACGATAGCGGCTGCCGGACCGTATCCGGCGTTTTTTTAATATTTTGGAGACAACAACATGTTCAAACTCAAACTGAAACCCCTGCAGCGCACCTTGCTGGCACTGAGCCTGACCACGGCCCTGCCGTTCACGGTTTTGGCGCAAGCCAAAGACCCGGTCAAGATCGGTTTGGTGTCGTCCAAGTCCGGCGTATTCGCCGAGCAGGGCGGCGAAGTCATCAGCGCCATCAAGTTCGCGATCGAAGAGGCCAACGCCAAGGGCGGTGTGGACGGTCGCAAGGTAGAGGTGTCCGAGGCTGACGACGAGAGCACGCCCGATGCCGGTCGTCGCGTGGCCGAGAAGCTGTCCCGCGACGGCTACAACCTGCTGATCGGCGCAGTGCCATCGTCGATCTCGCTGGCCATCATGCAAAACCTGGACCGCTGGGACGCCGCCTATTTCGTCCAAGCCTCCAAGTCCGACAAGATCACCACCGACAGCTGCAAGGCGCGCGCCATCCGCACCAACCACTCTGACGCCATGGACATCGCCATGATCAAAGAGTGGGCCAAGACGATCAAGGGCAACACTTTTGCGACTCTCGGTGCCGATTACGTCTGGGGCCGTGACTCGGCCGAGTCGTTCAAAAAAGCTGTTGAAGCTCAGGGCCGAAAAGTGCCGCTGAGCCTTTACGTGCCACTGGGAACCAAAGACTTCTCGCCCTACCTGGCGCAGCTCAAGGCCGCCAATGTGGACGCGATCTGGGTGGCTGAGGTGGGCCGTGATGCCATCGCGTTCATGAAACAGTCGGCAGAGTTCAACCTCAAAACCCCACTGCTCACCCACGCGATGCTGTCGAACTTCATGATCAACGCGGCGGGCAACATTTACGAAGGTGTGCCGGGCAACCTGGGCTACTCGCCCGACCTGGACAACCCGCGCAACAAGGACTTTGTGAAGTCATTCAAGGCCAAGTTCAACCGCCTGCCGACCGACGTTGAAGGCCAGGCCTACAACGGCATTCAGGTCATCTTCGAAGGCGTGAAGCTGGCCAAGAGCGTCAAGCCCGCCGACGTCACCAATGCCCTGCGTCAGAACGTCACCCTCGACACCATCTACGGCAAGGTGGCTTTGCGTGCGGCCGATAACCAGTTGGTGCTGCCCAATTACGTGGCGCGTGTCAAGAAGGTCGATGGCGCACTGCGCCAGGTGGTCGAGCAGACCTTTGATGCGTCCCTGACACCCCCTGCATCGCCTTTGTGCAAGATGTAATCGAAGCCGAGTCCTCCCGCAAGGGAGGATTTTTCCAGTATTCCATTTTCAATCGGAGACCTCATGGCCCACGCAGCATTCAACTGGCAAGATCCCTTTCTTCTCGATCAGCTACTCAGCGATGACGAACGCGCGGTGCGCGATGCGGCACGCGCCTACTGCCAGGATCGCCTCGCGCCGCGCGTGCTGCAGGCGTTCCGGCAAGAGAAAACCGATCCGGCCATTTTTCGCGAGATGGGGGAGCTGGGCTTGTTGGGCACCACCATTCCCGAAGCCTGTGGTGGCGCCGGCATGAACTATGTCTGTTACGGGCTGGTGGCGCGCGAAGTCGAAGCTGTCGACTCCGGCTACCGCTCCATGATGAGTGTGCAGTCCTCGCTCGTCATGGTGCCCATCAATGAATTTGGTACCGAAGCGCAAAAACAGAAGTACCTGCCCAAACTCGCCACCGGCGAATATATCGGCTGCTTCGGCCTGACCGAGCCCAACCACGGCTCCG
The DNA here is from genome assembly GCF_023701345.1 of Rhodoferax sp. Classification (GTDB taxonomy): domain Bacteria; phylum Pseudomonadota; class Gammaproteobacteria; order Burkholderiales; family Burkholderiaceae_C; genus Rhodoferax. Next base: position 25,156 of record NZ_JAMPXE010000036.1, read on the forward strand.
ACCCTGGCAGCATGATCACCCGCGCCCGCAAAGTGCCCGGCGGCTACAGCCTGACCGGCACCAAGATGTGGATCACCAACTCACCCATTGCTGACGTCTTTGTGGTCTGGGCCAAAGACGACGAGGATGCGATTCGCGGCTTCGTGCTGGAAAAGGGCTGGAAGGGTTTGAGCGCGCCGGCCATTCACGGCAAGGTGGGGCTGCGCGCCAGCATCACCGGCGAGATCGTGATGGAAGAAGTCTTTTGCCCGGAAGAAAACGCCTTCCCCGATGTGCGCGGCCTCAAAGGCCCGTTCACCTGCCTGAACTCCGCCCGCTACGGCATTGCCTGGGGCGCCCTGGGTGCCGCCGAAGACTGCTTTCACCGCGCCCGCCAATACGTGCTGGATCGCAAACAATTTGGCAAGCCGCTCGCTGCCAATCAGCTGGTGCAGAAAAAGCTGGCCGACATGCTGACCGATATTTCACTCGGTTTGCAGGGCTGCCTGCGCCTGGGTCGCATGAAAGACGAGGGCACAGCCGCCGTGGAAATCACCTCGATTCTCAAGCGCAACAGCTGTGGCAAGGCACTGGACATCGCCCGCACCGCGCGCGACATGCTCGGTGGCAATGGCATCAGCGACGAATTTGGCATTGCCCGCCACATGGTCAACCTGGAGGTGGTCAACACCTACGAAGGCACACACGATGTGCATGCCCTCATTCTTGGCCGTGCCATCACCGGCATTGCCGCATTCTGACATTTCAGGAGATTTGAATATGAAAATATTGGTCGCAGTCAAGCGCGTGGTGGACTACAACGTGAAAGTCCGGGTCAAGTCGGACCACACGGGAGTAGACACCGCCAACGTCAAAATGAGCATGAACCCGTTTGATGA
>NZ_JAMPXE010000037.1 GCF_023701345.1 Rhodoferax sp.
GCCGGTCCAAATGGAAGTGGTGGCCATGCCCTTTGTGCCGACCAACTATTTCCGCGGTTAAAGTCTTTTTTACTTCCACACTCCCATTTTTTAACTATTCAGAGCATCACCATGACTATCAAATACACCCCCGACCACGAATGGATCAAGATTGACGGCAACATCGGCACCGTTGGCATCACCCACCACGCGCAAGATGCCCTCGGCGACGTGGTGTTTGTCGATCTGCCCGAAGTGGGCAAAACCTACGCCGCCAAAGACCCTGCCGCCGTGGTTGAGTCGGTCAAGGCCGCCGCTGATGTGTACATGCCCGCCAACGGCGAGGTCACCGAGGTGAACGAAGCCCTGCGCGATGACCCTTCCCTGGCCAACTCCGACCCGCTGGGCGCGGGCTGGTTCTTCAAGATCAAACTGGCCAACCCGGCCGAGCTGGATGCCTTCATGGACGAGACCAGCTACGCCGCTTTTGCCGCTGACGCGCACTGAACAGGCCACCCACCATGACCTCCATTGCTCTTTCGCCTCTGGGCGAACTTGAAAACGCGTCTGAATTTATTGCGCGCCACATCGGCATCGATGCAGCTGACGAAGCGGTGATGCTGAAAACCGTGGCGGCTGCTTCGCGCGCTGCGCTGATTGATGACATCGTGCCACGCAGCATCGCCCGCAGCCAGCCCATGGCCATCCCCGCGCCGATTTCTGAGGCGGCCGCGCTGGCCGAACTCAAGGCCATGGCGGGCAAGAACAAGGTGTTCAAAAGCTACATCGGTCAGGGTTATTACGGCACCCACACGCCCGGCGTGATCCTGCGCAACATCCTGGAAAACCCCGCCTGGTACACCGCCTACACGCCCTACCAGGCCGAGATCAGCCAGGGCCGCATGGAGGCACTGGTCAATTTCCAGACCATGGTGATGGACCTCACCGGCATGCCCATGGCCAATGCCTCGATGCTCGACGAAGCCACCGCGGCGGCCGAGGCCATGACCATGGCCATGCGCGTCAGCAAGTCCAAATCGACCACTTTCCTGGTCGACGCCGAGGTGCTGCCGCAAACCCTGGCCGTGATCCAGACCCGCGCCGAGCCGCTGGGCATCAGTGTCAAGCTGTGCCACAACAGCGATGAATTGGCACAAGACAGCTTTGCCGTGCTGCTGCAATACCCAGGCACCAGCGGCGTAGTGCGTGATGACCGCGCCCTGATTGCTGCCATCAAGGCCAAAGGCGGCATTGTCATCATGGCGGCCGACCTGCTGGCGCTGACGCTGCTCACCGCCCCGGGCGAACTCGGTGCCGACATTGCCGTGGGCACCACGCAGCGCTTCGGCATGCCGATGGGCAATGGCGGCCCGCACGCCGCCTACATGGCCTGCCGCGACGAGCACAAGCGCACCATGCCCGGCCGCCTGGTGGGTGTCAGTGTCGACACCCACGGCAACCCGGCCTACCGGCTGGCGCTGCAAACGCGCGAACAGCACATTCGCCGCGAAAAAGCCACCTCCAACATCTGCACCGCGCAGGTGCTCCCGGCGGTAATTGCCAGCATGTACGCGGTCTACCACGGCCCCGCCGGCCTCAAGCGCATCGCGCAACGCGTGGCCACGCTGACGGCGGTGCTGGCCGCTGGCCTGAAGACTCTGGGTTTCACCCTTGCCAATGCCAGTGCCTTTGACACGATCACTGTGAGCGCGGGCGACGCCGCCGGGTCTATCGCCGCAAAAGCGGTCGCAGGCGGCATCAACCTGCGGCTGGCGTCAAGCCAAACACTGGGCGTGTCGCTCGACGAGACCACCACACGCGCCGACGTGGAACAGCTCTGGGACTTCTTTGCCAAGCCCGGCCAGACCCTGCCCCAGGTGGCTGACTTTGAACACAACACGGCCAGCCTGCTGCCCGCCGCCCTGGCGCGCAGCAGCAGTTACCTGACGCACCCGGTGTTCAACAGCCACCACTCCGAGACCGGCATGCTGCGCTACATCCGCCGCCTGTCCGATTTCGATCTGGCGCTGGACCGCACCATGATCCCGCTGGGCAGTTGCACCATGAAGCTCAACGCCACCAGCGAGATGATCCCGATCACCTGGCCCGAGTTTGCCAACGTCCACCCCTACTGCCCAGAAGACCAGCGCGCCGGTTACGCCGAGCTCGACGAACAGTTGCGCGGCTGGCTTTGCGAGGCCACCGGTTACGCCGGCATCAGCCTGCAGCCCAACGCCGGCAGCCAGGGCGAATACGCCGGCATGATGGCCATCCGCGGTTACCACGCGGCACGCGGCGAGGGCCACCGCAACATCTGCCTGATCCCGAGCAGCGCGCACGGCACCAACCCCGCCAGCGCCACCATGGTCGGCATGAAGGTGGTGGTGACCGCTTGTGACGCCAATGGCAATGTCGACATGGCCGACCTCAAGGCCAAGTGTGAACAGTACAGCGCCAACCTGGCGGCGATCATGATCACCTATCCCAGCACCCACGGCGTGTTCGAGACCAGCGTCAAGGAACTCTGCGCCCTGGTGCACAGCCACGGCGGCCGGGTCTATGTGGACGGCGCCAACATGAACGCACTGGTCGGACTGGCCGCACCCGGGGAATTCGGCGGCGACGTGAGCCACCTGAACCTGCACAAGACCTTCTGCATTCCGCACGGCGGCGGCGGTCCGGGTGTGGGCCCGGTGTGTGTGGTGGCCGACCTGGTGCCTTATCTGCCGGGCCAGGGCGTTGGCGCTGTGTCGGCTGCACCTCTGGGCAATGCGGCCGTGCTGCCGATCAGCTGGATGTACTGCCGCATGATGGGGGCCGAAGGCCTGAAGGCCGCCACCGAGGTCGCCATTTTGAGCGCCAATTACATCAGCGTGCGCCTGAAAGACCACTACCCCACGCTCTACACCAGCGTCTCTGAAGGCGGCAAACCCGGCCGCGTCGCGCACGAATGTATTCTTGATCTGCGCCCCTTGAAGGAAAGCAGCGGCGGTGTCCACGGCGTGACCGCCGAAGACGTGACCAAGCGCCTGATGGACTACGGCTTCCATGCGCCCACGCTGAGTTTTCCGGTGCCCGGCACGTTGATGGTCGAGCCCACCGAGAGCGAAACGCTCGACGAGCTTGACCGCTTCATCAATGCCATGATCGCCATCCGCGAAGAGATTGCCAAGGTTGAGCAGGGCGTCTGGCCACAAGGCAACAACCCTTTGAGCCATGCGCCGCACACGGCGGCCACGCTGCTGGGGGAAGCCTGGGACCGGCCTTATTCCAGGGAACTGGCCGCATTTCCCGTACCTACCTTGAAGCAATCCAAGTACTGGGTGCCGGTCGGCCGCATCGACAACGTTTATGGCGACCGGAATTTGTTCTGCAGCTGCGTGCCGATCGGCGTGTCAGACTGACGAACAAGGTCGTCAAGGCCTGAAAACAACAGGGCCTGACAGATCACGCCAAAGGCGTAACCGGTCAGGCCCTGATTTTTAGCCACTGGAAACAGTGAGGCTAAAAAAGATCAGGGATGGCATCACGGCACCAAGGGGGGCACCAGCACAAAAGCCTGCGTTGCATCCGCGGCAAAAATGTCTTTGCTCACCAATTGCGTCGAGTAGCCAGTGGCAGACGCAGCCACGCTGTACTTGCCGGCCAAGCCTTCTTGCATGGGAAGTGCAATCGGCAAAATGCCGGTGCCAAATTGTCCAAGCAGGGGTTCGCCAATGGGCAAGCTCAGGTTGTAGGCACCGCCATTCAATTCATCGGCGGCGACCGACTTCACCGTCACGGTGGGAGTGGTACCAAAGGTTTGCTTCGCTGCCACATAGGCCAGTTCCGTGGTACTGGCTGGATCCAACACGGCCGTGCCGCTCACCGTGCGGGTCAGTGACGTCGGCATCGTGATCCGCGTGACCGTGTTGCTCACGGGAACCACGCTGGTGGGGGTGGCAACCAACACATCGGCAATGACCGCTGTGGAGCGGCCATTGGCGGTCAGAACCACGTCGTAAGTACCCGCAGGAAGTCGCGCCAGGAAAAATTCACCGGTGGTTGTGTTAGGTGCCGTGGTCTGAACAATCACACCGTTCTGTTGCGCCGTCACCATGACGCCGCTGGGCAGCATCGCCGTATCAACAAAACCGTTGATGCCATTGAGCACAAAGGGAACGACCTTGATCACGGGTTTCAAGGCATAAACACCGTTGCCACGCAGCACGATCGACTTGCAGGCGTCAAAATCCATCAACAGATCGACACGCTGGCCAGAAAGCACATCGAACTCATTGACCAGCTTGATGCCGCTTTGCACCGCACTGGGTGTCACGAGAGGTGTCTCAATGTTGCTGCCCTCTAGCACAACAGAATTGACAATACCGTTTGCGGTGTTCGGATCCAGCACCAGACGCAGTTGCGAGTAATGTCCGGCGGCCAAAGGCGTCTCACCAAGCGACGTTATCCCACCGTTGTTCCAATCGAGCAGATTGATTTTTCGTGCCGGATTGAGGGTGATGTCGGTCCAGCCCCCATCATTCTCAGACGCTGTACTGCTTTGGTTGATACGCACCTTGGTCACGGTCACGTTCACCGCGTCAAAGCCGCAGGCGGGCGCATCGGTCAGGGACACCCCGAGCGTGCCCGGCGCACTTGCGCCGCCACCCCCGCCACAAGCGGCGACCAGGGCCGCCAGCACCGATGTCGACAACAATGCCCGTGATTTGGACCAGGAAAATTGGTTGATACTTTTCATTTCGTTCATCCTTTAAAAGTGACTCTGCAGACTGTCCACCAAAACGATGTGCAGCCGGTGTTCATGAGGCTTATGTGTCAACATGCCTCATGAACTTGCACGGTGCGCTTCAAATCGAGACTGATCTGTGCGCCAGTCCACACACTTCAGTGCACCATCCCTCACAACCCTGGGACTTGGCGCAATCACCCGAGCCCCTCAACGCGTGCTTCGCCCGGTAAAAGCAGTCTGGCACAGGTATGTGCCGACTTGCAATAGTTGACCAATACCAAATTGAAACAGCATGTATCGAAGTGGCGCCACGTGGCCGTGGCGCCGACTTCGAGAACGCCCGGACGGTGATCCCGCGCAGATTGATAACCTTTAAACTTACCTCCTTTCCTACAAACCCTGACCTCATGACATATTGCGTCGCCATCAAACTCAACGCCGGACTGGTTTTTTTGTCCGATTCCCGCACCAACGCCGGTCTGGACCAGATCAGCACCTTTCGCAAGATGATTGTTTACGAAAAGCCCGACGACCGCTTCATGGTGTTGTTGTCAGCCGGCAACCTGAGCATTTCGCAGTCGGTGCGCGAAATTTTGCAGGTGGAGAAACTCAAGGACCACGACGAGGACGAGGGCATCACGATCTGGAACGCCAAAAGCATGTTCGACGCGGCGCGCGTGCTCGGCTCGGCGATTCGCCATGTGTACGAGCGCGATGCCGCCGCGCTCAAACTGGCCGGGGTCGATTTCAACGTCTCGTTGATTTTTGGCGGCCAGATCAAGGGCGAAGGCATGCGCCTGTTCCAGGTCTACTCGGCCGGCAACTTCATTGAGGCGACACCCGAGACGCCGTATTTCCAGGTGGGTGAATCCAAATACGGCAAACCCGTGCTGGATCGCGTGATCACCCCCCACACGCCGCTGGACGAGGCGGCCAAATGCGCGCTGGTGTCAATGGACTCCACCCTCAAATCCAACCTTTCGGTCGGTTTGCCGCTGGACATGGTGGTGTACGAAGTCAATCAATTCCAGACCGACAAGGTGGTCTGCATCGACGAGCACAACCCCTACTTCAAGATGATGCACAACAGCTGGGGTGCCAAGCTGCGCGAAGTCTTTGACAGCATCGAAGACCCGATGTGGAACGGCGAGCAAACCAGCGTGCCGCTGATGCAGCCCGCCAGCCGCAGCCGGGCGCTGAAAAAAATCAGCTCGCCGCAGGAAAAGTTAATCTAATTACCTTGCACGGTCGCGAAGTTTGGTCAAAACCTGACACCCCTCTTTGTTGCGGACTTCAGTCCGCCAGGTCGACTGAAGTCGACCCTGCATAACGTAAAAAGTCAGGCGGCCCAAGTTACGCTGCCGCTCCAGGCGGTAGCCAGCACCACCAAGCCAAAAACAATGCGGTAGTAGGCAAAGCCGACAAAGCTGTGGCTGGCGATGTAGCGCAGCAGCCAGCGGATGCACAACCAGGCACTGAAAAACGACATCACCAGCCCGACGCCAAACACCGGCGCGTCGGCCCAGGACAGCAGGGCACGGTCCTTGAACAGGCTGTAGGCACCGGCGCCGATCAGCGTGGGAATGGCCAGGTAGAAGGAAAAATCGGTGGCGGCCTTGCGGCTCAGGCCGAGCAACATGCCACCAATGATGGTGGCGCCGCTGCGGCTCATGCCCGGAATCATGGCCGTGCACTGCGCCAGGCCCACCTTGAGCGCGTCCATGGCCGTCATGGCATCGACATCATGAATGCGCGTGACCGCCGGATTTTTTTCCTGGCGGCGCTCGGCCCAGATGATGATGAAACCACCAATGATGAACATGCTGGCCACCACCACGGGCGTGAACAAATGCGCCTTGATCGCCTTGCCGTAGAGCAGGCCCAAAATCACCGCAGGAAAGAACGCGATCAGCACATTGAGGGCAAAACGCTGCGCCTCCTTTTCAGAAGGCAGCGACACCACGGTGTCGCGTATTTTTTGCCAGTAGACCAGAATCACGGCAAAAATGGCGCCGGTCTGGATGGCGATGTCGAATACCTTGGCCTTCTCGTCGTCAAAACCCAGCAGGGCCCCCGCCAGAATCAGATGGCCGGTACTCGAAATAGGTAAAAACTCGGTCAACCCCTCGACCACGCCCATGATGGCGGCCTTGATCAGCAAAACAATATCCACGCAAGCTCCTAAACAAGCCGCAGATTATCGCTGCCAGCCTGGCCGCATCCAGGCAAACACCTCGCCCTATTTGATCAAGGCCTGCACCACCCTGAACTGCGGGTGCTCGGCACTGCGCAACCACTCGAACGCCACCATCTCGGTGGTCACCAACTCGGCGCCGGCGCCCGCCAGGCGGTCAAAGGCGGCGTCGCGGTTGCGCTCGGTGCGCGAGCTGCAGGCATCGGTCACCACCCAGACTTCAAACTCGTCTTCGAGCAAATGCAGCGCGGTCTGCAGCAGACACACATGGGCCTCGCAGCCGGCGATCACGATGCTGCTGCGCTCGGTGGGCGTGTTCGATGGCTTCTGCAGATGCTTGGGCAGGCTGCGCGCATTGCCCACCGGGGCCTTCACCGGCGGGCGCAGCCACTCGCCCAGGCCTTCTTCGACCCCGCTGAACTGCATCTTTGCCAGCGTGCGCTGGCACAGGGCGCGCAATTCGGGCGGATTTTCGCCGAGCTTTGACGGATTTTGCTCGGTGCCCCACACCGGCACTTGCAGCAATTGGGCCGCTTGCGCCAGCCGCACGGCATTGGCCAGCACCAGCGGGGCTTCAAAAATGGCGGGCATCAAGCGGGTCTGGTAATCGACCAGCACCAGTTGGGAGAGTTCGGCTTCAAGCAGCATGGCGGGCTTTCAAAAATTTAAAACAGGGCATGCCCGGATTAAACCGCAGCTTTGAAGTCATGGGTTGCCGCGCTTCGCGATGACGGACTTGGTCCAGTATCCATATTCGGTTCGCGGTAGCATGGCAACTTCGATCAACATGAAGTTCATCCATGGTCACACGTAGAAGCTGGTTGCTCGGTACGGTCGCCACCACTGGCGCCCTGGTGGTGGGCTGGTCGCTGATGCCGGTGCGCCAACGCCTGACGGGCGCGCAGCCGCTGTCCACCGGACCGGGGCAAAACGCGCTCAACGGCTGGGTAAAGATTGGCGTGGACAACAGCGTCACGGTGATGATGTCCAAGTCGGAGATGGGGCAAGGCGTGCACACCGGCCTGGCCATGCTGCTGGCCGAAGAGCTTGATGCCGACTGGGCCCAGGTGCGGGTGGAGCACGCGCCGATTGACGCCATCTACAACAACCTCAGCGCCCTGGTCGATGGCCTGCCGTTTCACCCGGATGACGACAGCGCGCTCAAGGCCACCGCGCAGTGGCTCACCGCCAAGCTGATGCGCGAGTTCGGCGTGATGATGACCGGCGGGTCGTCGAGCATCAAGGATCTCTGGCTGCCCATGCGCGAAGCCGGCGCCTCGGCCCGCGCCATGCTGATCGAGGCTGCCTCCCGCCAATGGCAATTGCCAGCGACCGAATGCACGGCATCGCTTGGGCGCGTGACGCACATGGGTGGCCAATCCGCCAGTTTTGGTGAACTGGCCCAGGCCGCCAGCCAGTTGCCCCTGCCAGAAGCCCCCCAGCTCAAGAATCCGGCCCAATTCACCCTGATCGGTAACCCCAGGCGCCGCCTGGAAGCCGCACCCAAGCTCGACGGCTCGGCCATCTTTGGCATGGATGTGCTGCCGCCCGGCCTGCTGTACGCCAGCGTCACCATGTGCCCCACGCTGGGCGGTCGCGTGGCCAGTTTTCAGGCCGATGCGGCGGCCAAACTGCCCGGCGTGCGCCAGGTGCTCAAGGTCGATGGCTACAACGGTGGTACCGGCGGCGTCGCCGTGGTGGCGGACACCCCGTACCACGCCAGCCAGGCGCTGGCGCAAGTAAGCATCGAGTGGCACCACGGCTCCAACGCCACGCTCGACAGCGCCGATGTGCTGGTGCAACTGACGCAAACGCTGGACCGCGAGGACGGCTGGGCCTATTACAAACATGGCGATGTCAGCACCGCCCTGGCCTCGGCCAGCAAGACCGTCACCGCCGACTACCAGGTGCCCTACCTTGCCCACACACCCATGGAGCCGATGAACTGCACGGTGCAATTCAAGGACGGCGCCGCCACCGTCTGGGCGTCGACCCAGGTGCCCGGCCTGGCGCGCGCCGCCGCAGCCAAGGCGCTGGGCTTCGCCAGCGACAAGGTGACTGTGCAGGTGCAATTTCTCGGCGGTGGTTTTGGCCGCCGGCTGGACGTCGACTTCATCGGCCAGGCCGCTGCCATCGCCAAAGTGGCCGGTGGTGCGCCGGTGCAAACCTTCTGGAGCCGCGAGCAGGACATCACGCACGACTTTTACCGCCCAGCCTGTGTCTCGCGCTTTGTGGCGGGGCTCGATGCCAAGGGCGCACTCACCGCCTGGAAAAATACCTCGGTCAGCCAGGCCATCGTGCCGCAGGTATTGAAGCGCCTGTTCAATCTGCCATCTGCCGGACCTGACAAAACCACGGCCGAGGGCGCCTTTGACCAACCCTACGAGTGGCCCAACGCGCGCATTGCCCATGAGATGGTGGCGCTGGGCGTGCCGGTCGGCTTTTGGCGCTCGGTGGGGCACTCGCACCAGGCGTTCTTCAAGGAATGTTTCATGGACGAAGTGGCGCTGGCTGCCGGCCAGGACCCGGTGGCTTTTCGGGCCGCCCTGCTCCAGCGGCACCCCCGCCCTCTCAAGGTCTTGCAGCAGGTCGCGACCATGTCAGGCTGGGGCCAGGCTTTCAACCCGGCGCCAGGCGCCTTGCCGCGCGCCCGCGGTGTGGCGCTGCACCAGTCCTTTGGCTCGGTGGTGGCGCAGGTGGCCGAGGTGTCGGTGGATGCCGACCAGAAAATACGGGTGCACAAGGTCTGGTGCGTGATCGACTGCGGCTTTGCCGTCAACCCCAACCTGATCCGGCAACAACTCGATAGCGCCATCGTGTTTGGCCTGTCGGCAGCACTTGGCGGTGAAATTACCATCGTGAACGGTCAGGTGCAGCAAAGCAATTTTCACGATTACCCCATGTTGCGCATGGGCGAATGCCCGGTCATCGAGAGCCACATCATGGCCAGCACCGAGCCACCCGAAGGCGTCGGCGAACCCGGCACGCCACCGATTGCACCCGCCGTGGCCAACGCCGTGTTTGCCCTGACCGGAAAGCGCCTGCGCGCCCTGCCCCTCAAGCTGGCCTGAGGCTGCGCCACAGCCCGCCATCCAGGAATCACACCATGACTACCGCCCTCAGACTCAACGGCAAAACCATCGACGTCGCAGCCGAACCCGAGACCCCGCTGCTGTGGGTGTTGCGCGGTGAACTGCACTACAACGGCACCAAATTTGGCTGCGGCATGGCGCTGTGCGGCACCTGCACGGTGCATCTGGATGGCGAACCGGTGCGCGCCTGTGTGACGCCACTGGCCGCCGTGGGCACGCGTGAAGTCACCACCATCGAAGGCCTGCACGGACCCGAAGCCGACGCCTTGCGCCAGGCCTGGCTCGATCTGGACGTGGTGCAGTGCGGCTACTGCCAAAGCGGCCAGCTCATGAGCGCGACCGCCTTGCTCACAACCAATCCCCACCCGAGTGACGCGGACATTGACAGCGCCATGAGCGGCAACCTGTGTCGCTGTGGCACCTACCCGCGGGTCCGCGCCGCGATTCACCAGGCGGCCAAATCACGCTAGGCGGCGAGCCGCACCACCACGCGGCCACGCACCTTGCCGTCCATCAGGGCTTGCGCGCTGGCAATCGCGGCTTCCAACGGCACCTCTTGCACCATGGTCTCCAGCAGCGCGGGATCCAGGTCCCGCGCCAGCCGATCCCAGGCGCGCTGGCGTTTGACCAGAGGTGCCATGACCGAGTCAACCCCCACCAAAGTCACGCCGCGCAAGATGAACGGCATGACCGTGGTTGGTAAGTCCATGCCTTGGGCCAAACCAAAGGCCGCCACCACACCACCATAGCGCGTTTGTGCCAGCGCATTGGCCAACGTGTGCGAACCGACGGCATCCACCACCCCCGCCCAGCGCTCCTTTTGAAACGGTTTGCCGGGTGCCGACAACGCGGCCCGATCCAGGATGCTGCTGGCGCCCAAAGTCTTCAAATAGGACGCTTCGCTGGCCTTGCCGGTGGCAGCCACCACGGTGTAGCCCAGTCCGGTCAGCAAAGCTATCGCGACGCTGCCGACACCCCCAGTGGCACCAGTCACCAACACTTCGCCCTCGCCCGGTTTGACGCCATGGTCTTCCAGCGCCAGCACACACAGCATGGCGGTGTAGCCGGCTGTGCCAATCGCCATGGCCTGACGCGCTGTAAATGCGCGGGGCAGCTTGACCAGCCAGTCGCCCTTGAGTCTGGCTTTTTCAGCCAGACAACCCCAATGCGTTTCACCCACACCCCAACCGTTATGCACAAAGGTATCGCCTGCGTGCCAATCAGGATGACTCGATTCAAGCACCGTGCCGGCACCGTCAATGCCAGCCACCATCGGCCACTGCCGCACCACCGGGCTTTTGTTGGTGATGGCCAGGCCGTCCTTGAAATTAAGAGTGGAATAGGCCACCGCCACGGTCACATCACCCGGTGGCAAGCAGGCTTCATCCACTTGCGTCACGCTGGCCTTGAAGCCAGCCGTGTTTTCCAACAACAATGCCTTGAACATAAAAATCCTTGAATTAGCTAACAAATCAATGGTTTAGATGATGTTTTCTCGAATTTTTAAACAGAAAAATGTGAGTACACTACGTCCATGCGAATCCACGCCCTTTTGTCATCCTTGCTACTGGCCACCAGCGTGCACGCCGCCCCGGCCATGGCACCCGATGACCTGGGCCACTTTCTGGATGATAAAGGCTTGTTGTCCCAAATGAGCCAGATGCGCCAAAGTGTGACCAACAAGGCCTCCGACTTGGTGGTCAACGCGTTGGGGTTTTTGGGCGTGCCTTACCGCATGGGCGGCAACAGTGTGGAAACCGGTTTCGACTGCAGTGGTTTCGTCAAGGCCATGTACGAGCAAACTGTGGGGCTGATCCTGCCACGCAAGGCCGAACAGCAAGCCGCGGCCACCCAGCAAATTGACCGCTCTGAACTGCAACCGGGTGATCTGGTGTTCTTTAACACCTTGCGCCGCGCCTTCAGCCATGTTGGCATTTACATTGGTGATGGCAAATTCATCCATTCACCCAAACCTGGCGCGCAGGTCCGGGTAGAAAACATGGGCATTTCCTATTGGAGCCATCGCTTTGATGGCGCACGACGTGTCACACCCTCGGAGACCGTCAACAATCTTTCAAGCGCAGCCACGGCAGATGCCGGCTTGCGCTGAAATCAGGGTCGTTTTTCCCTGACGTCGCTGACATCCGTGACGTCGGTCACCTCGGCATCAATCACGTCCATCGGCGCTTTGCCCCGGCTGCTGCCAGGCGTTGTGGCACGGTAAGCCTTTTGCCACAGGTCGGCCCGGTGCATCTTGAAGACCCAGGGCTGCACCGGCTGGCCGGTCAGTTTGGCCCACAAGCCCCGCAGAAGCCAGAGCACCAGCACCAGCCCGGCGGCAAACACCAAACTGGCCAAAAATATCAACGCAGCCAGCAACAAACCCAGACGCAAGACCAAGCTGGTCAATTGTTTCAAAAAATTATTCACCCATCAATTCCTTCAATGCAATCCATGCTGTCATCATCTCATTAAAGCGCTGACAGCGCCCCGTGCACGCGCCGGGATACCGCATAAGGCGGCAGGCCTTGCAGCATGCGCCGGCCATAAGCCATGCTCAGCAGACGCTTGTCGTAACAAATCACCCGGGCCTGATCGGTCTCGGAGCGAATCGCCCGCCCGGTCCACTGCAGCAGCTTGATGCCGGTGGCCGGCACCACCAGTTCCGAGAACGGGTCGCGCCCGGCTCGCTTGAGCCACTCGGCACGCGCTTCTTCGACCGGGTCCGAGGGCGGGCTGAACGGCAGCTTGGCAATGAACACGGTCTCGCACAGCAAGCCCGGCAAATCCAGCCCCTCGCCAAACGACTGCAGCCCAAAAATGACCGAGGCGCGCCCTGACTCCACCCGCGCCTGGTGGATGCCCAGCAAACGACCGCGCGCCATTTGCCCCTGCACCAGCACAAGTTCCAGCAAACTCGCGTCCAGTGCACTCACCGCCGCCTGCATTTGCACGCGCGAGGTAAACAGCACCAGGGCGCCATGCGCTACCTCGCGCAGGTCAAGCAGCAAGGCAGCCACCATCTGGGTAGTGTAGAGGTCCACCTGTTTCGGGTCGGCTGCGGTGTCGGCCACGATCAACTGGCCCTGGGATCGGTAATCAAACGGACTCTCAACCGCCAGCGTACTCACCTGCGGCAAACCGGCCAACCCGGTTTCGCCCAGAAAAAAGTCAAAACTGCCGCAGGTGGTGAGCGACGCCGAGGTCACCACGGCACCGCGCACCTGTTGCCACAGGTGTCGGCGCAGCAAATCGCCGGGCACGATCGGACAGGCGTGCGCACTGATGGACACCAGGCCGGAGCTGGTGTCCGACTTGAGCCACTTGGCCAGCGGCGGCTCATCGCTGCACAGCCACTGCGCACTGGTGGCCACCACGCTGTTGAGCTTGGGCGCCATCTGGCCCAGCCTGGCGTATTGCACCGAGCAATTGGCGGCCTGGGCCGTGTCTTCCTTGGCACGCGCCTTGAGCTCGGCACCCAGAGCCTCCAGCGCATCTGACAAAGCCGAGGCATGGCCATGGATGAGTTTGAAGGGTTCCAGCATGGCCTCGGGCACGATGCCATCCCTGAAACGGTACACCGTGTCATAGCCGGCTGACAGACCGCGTACCAATTCCAGCGCCAGTCGGCCCGCCTCCAGCAGCGCGGTCTTGAGCTGTTGCGCCAACGTGGTGACGTCCTGCACCTGCACAAACCCCATGTTGTCGGCCACGTCGATCAGGATCTTGGGCAACTTGTCGAGCCAGCGCAGGCCGGTCAGGTCCATGGCGCTGGAAAACTGGTCCAGCGCCACCGCCGGCAGATGGTGCCCTTCGTCGAACACCACCAGGCAGTTGTTCAGATCCGGCAGCGCCTTCATTCCCAGCGAGGCCAGCACCAGGTCATGGTTGGCCACAATCACCTGCGCCTGCGCCAGTTGCATGCGGGCCTGGTAATAACTGCAGCTTGAAAAACGCGGACAATGGCGCGCCGTGCAGGTGTGGCGCTCGGCGGCCACCGTGGACCAGTCGCGCGCCTCGGGCTGCTCGGCCAGGTTGTCACGGTCACCATCCCACTTGCCTGCGGCCAGGGCCGATGCCAGCGTGTCATACAAGGCCACGCGCCGCTCCAAGGGATCCTGCCACACCGCGCCCCGGGTGGGCTGGGTCGCGCTGGTTTGTGACGTGGCGCTGGCTTCGTCGTCGCCATCAAACAATTCTGTCGCATCTTCCCCAACGTGACCGACCAGGCGCTCCAGCTTGAGCTTGCAGACATAGCGGCCACGGCCTTTGGCCAGGGCATAGACAAATGGTGTGTCGAGTACGGCTGCCAGCGCCGGCAGGTCTTTGGTCATCAGCTGTTCTTGCAGCGCCACGGTGGCGGTGGACACCACCACCCGCGTTTTGCGCGCCAGTGCCAGCGCCACGGTGGTCGACAAATAGGCGGCCGACTTGCCGACGCCGGTACCCGCCTGAATCACGGTGACCGCGCTCTGCGGCTTGTCCTGGTCGCCCAGGGTCACGCTGTGCAGGCTGCTGGCGATGCGCTGCGCCATTTCGCGCTGACCAGGGCGCGCGCGAAACTCCGGCGTGGCAGCGACCATCTGGTCAAATGCCGCCATGGCCAGCGCGCTCAAATCAGGATCATTCAATCAAGCACCCGCAAGAACACATTGAACGTTGACGCAAGAGGCATCCCGGAAAATAAAAAAGGATTGAAAAGCAAGTGCTTTTCAATCCTGTGAAAGCGCTCTAAAGATAGGCTGTAAGCCGCATGAATGCCATGTTTTACTTTTGAAAATGTCATTTCGTTCCCCGCTCTTGCCTTCGATACCCGACAAACCAGCCCGATTTCAGGCACGGTGATGGCCAAAAGTATTTTTCATGCCGTGGCTGATTTGCTACGCCGCCAGATTAATCAGGGCAATGCATTGTCGCCTCGCGTGCGTGCAAAAACTTGATTGCTGGCGCTTTTCCGTAAATGGATTGAAGAAATTGATAAAGCGCGTAATAGTTGTTGCACAAGCGGCACTGGTTGCAGGTTTTTTCTGAGCTGCCTATGCGTAAGCGCGCAGTGAACCCATCTTGACCACAGCGCAGCGGCTGTGGCTGGGAATCAAAGAGCTTGACTTTGTGGCTGCCAGCGGTGCGGCAACAACTCATGAATCTGACTGGCCCGTTGCATTGGCAAGCGCGTCAGGACATCCTTGAGATAGGCAAACGGATCATGCCCATTGAGTTTGGCACTCTGGATCAGACTCATCACCGCAGCACCACGCTTGCCCGCACGCAGTGAACCGGCGAACAGCCAGTTGTTGCGACCGATGGCAACCGGACGAATCTGGTTCTCGATATGGTTGTTGTCCACCGGTAGCTGACCGTCACTGAGGAAACGCGTGAGTGCACCCCAGCGACGCAGGCTGTAGTCCAGCGCTTTGGCCGTAGCCGTTCCATCGGTGACCTTCTGCCGGCTCAGGACCATCCACTGGTGCAAGGCATCAAGCAGTGGTTTGGATTGCTCCTGGCGGATTCGCTTTCGCTCATCGGGAGGCAGTTCTTTGATTTCGCGCTCAATGTCGTAAATCCTGCCAATCTGCTCCAGCGCACTGTGTGCGATCTGGCTCTTGTTGCTGGCATGCAGATCAAAGAACTTGCGCCGTGCGTGCGCCATGCAGCCCACCTCCGTGATGGCCGCACCAAAGCTGGCTTTGTAACCACTGAAGTCGTCACAAACCAGGCTGCCGCGCCAGTCACCCAGAAACACCTTGGCGTCCTCACCAGAGCGGGATTCGCAGAAGTCATAGACCACCGCCCTGGTGTCCTCAAAGGCACCCGCAGCGTAAGCCCACAGGTAGGCCCGGTGGGTTTTGCCGTTGCCGGGCTTGAGCATCTGCACCGGAGTCTCATCGGCATGAATGACACTGTGCAGCAGGATGTCGGCCTTCAGTGCATCAACCAGGGGTTGCAATTGCACACCACAGCTGCCCACCCAGGCACCCAGCGTGGAGCGGGCAATGGCCAAACCGGCACGCCAAAAATGGCCTCCTGGCGGTACAGCGGCAGATGGTCGGCAAACTTGGCCACCAGCACCTGGGCCAGCAGACCTGTGGTTGGGATGCCAGTGACTTTCTGAGCTGCCTATGCGGCAGTGAACGCCAACGGTGCAGACACCAATGACGCCAACGTTTTCTGAGCTGCCTATGCGGCAGTGAACGACGTGACTGACGTGCAGCCGAAGCGCGAGCTTTTCTGAGCTGCCTATGCGGCAGTGAACTGTGGCGTTAACCGTGTTGCGGGCGGTGATCACTGATTTTCTTGCTGCGCGCTACAAGGACAAACTTGAAGCCGTGAAAGAAGATGTCAACGATCCCGATGCCGCCAACCAACAACGTGAAAAACTGCGACAGCAATTCATCCCCGCAACCTGGCTGGAAGATGCCGCCCGGCGTGCCGCACAAATTCAGGCGGTGACGCATTCGCTCAAGCCGGTGCACCCGGATGCCAAAGGTACCTACACCAGCAAGGAATCAACACCACGACACCGGCAGGCAAGGCGCTCTTTGGAATGATGGGCGTCTTTGCAGAGTTCGAGCGCGGAATGATTCAGGAGCGGGTTAGATCCGGCATGGCGCGGGCCAAGGCCAAGGGCACGAAGTCCGGCAATGACATTGGGCGCCCTGCTGTCTCGACAGAAATTGAAAACCGTATCCTGCACCTGAGATCGCAGGGCTTGGGGATGCTCAAGATTGCAGCGCAGGCTGGCTGCGGAGTATCGGTTGTGCAAAGAGTAATGGCAGCACAATCGAACATGAAGACTGCCGACTTGATGACTGCGGCTGCGTGGGAAGACGTTTAAGGGCTCGTCACCAGCAAACGGGCGTGAGAGCGTCTCGAATCACCTTGCAAACATGAAGTCAGCAACTTCGACTTTCCTTAGCACCTTGCATCTTGGCGCGCCATGTGAAACTGGTGGATCGTGATTTTTTTCACCTCGGCCTGGCTGGTCTCAATGTGGGCGCGCAGCAGCATGACCGCCTGGTCGCTGCGCTTGGCACGAATGGCGGCAAGAATTTTGCCGTGCTCCTCGTAGGTGGCGTCAATGCGGGCCTGCTGGGTAAAGTCCAGCCGACGGATGATACGGATGCGCTCGGTCACCTCGCGGTGCACCCGGGCCATTTCGGGATTGCCCGCCGCAGCCACCAGCGCGCAGTGAAAGTCTTCGTCCCACTGGCTGACCTGCTGGGTGTCTTTGCTCCTTTGTTCCGGCGGTACCAGCCACAATGCCGTCAACGCATCGATCAGTGCGCGGTTCACCGGTTTGGGGCTGCGCAAACTCTCCTCACACAGGCGCTGGGCCGCCGTGGTTTCCAGCACCATGCGCAAGTCGTACAGTTGCTCAAATTTCGCAAAGTCAAACGGCAACACGCGCCAGCCGCTGCGAAACGAAACCTCGACATAACCTTCCTGTTGCAGCCGGGTCAGCGCCTGGCGCACCGGCGTGCGCGAGACCTTGAGTTGCTCCGTAACGGAATTCTCGGTAAAACGGTCTCCAGGAACCAGTTTGAAATTGGCGATGTCACGCTTGAGCGCTTCGTAAACCTCGTCAGCGCGGGATCGGCGCAGCACCGTTTTTTCCAAGGAACTGTGCGGCGTGGATTTGGATTTTTCGGTTTGCATTGGAAAGACTGTAGCAGCGTTCCCGGTGCTCGTTAGCGTGCCAGGGCCGCCAGCAGCAGCGCGCTGGGCGCCGTCCAGCCCACAATGCCGCCCTGCGCATGGGTCATCTCCAGGGTGGCTGCCTTGAACTGGGGAAAGTAGCTCTCGGTACAGTCCACCAGCAGCAGGCTGTCATAACCTCGGTCATTGGCCTCGCGCATGGAGGTTTGCACGCAGACCTCGGTGGTCACCCCCATGAAAACAAGGTGGGTGATGTTCGCCTGACCCAGCAGCGTGTGCAGCGGCGTGGCGTAGAAAGCGCCTTTGCCGGGCTTGTCGATCACGATTTCACCGGGGTGCGGCGCCAGCTCGGCAATGATCTGGTTGCCGGGTTCACCCGCCACCAGAATCCGCCCCATGGGGCCGATGTCACCAATGCGCAATGTTGGGTTGCCCCGGTTGCGCTTGGCCGGCGGGCAGTCGGACAGGTCGGCATGGTGCGCCTCGCGCGTGTGCACCACCAGCCCCCCCGCATTACGCCACGCTGTCAGCACGGCCTCGCAGGCTGGCACGATGGCCGAGAGCAGCGAGACATCGTTACCCAGGGTCTCGCCAAAACCGCCGGGTTCGATGAAATCGCGCTGCATGTCAATGATAACCAAGGCCGTGCTGGCCAGGTCGCAGCAAAAGTCAAAGGGCCGGCCCGCCAGCGTCATGGGGCGGCTGGCCGGAGTGCGCGCTGGGGTGGACGGGGTCATGCTGCGGCTCTTTCTTGCGGTAGGGTGGTGAGATGGTGGGTGCCGCCGCCCATATGGGCGCCCAGCACCTTGCGGTCGGCTCCGGCAGCGCTGACTTCGAACACGATGCGGCCTTCACTCATCACGACGATGCGGTCACACAGCGCCAGCAACTCGTCCAGGTCTTCGCTGATCAGCAGCACACCGGCGCCCTGCGCGCGCACCTTGCGCAAGCGGCTGTGGATCTCATCCACCGCGGCAAAGTCCAGGCCAAACACCGGATTGGCGGCAATCAGCACATTGATGTCGCCCGCCAGTTCACGGGCCAGCACCGCGCGCTGCACGTTACCGCCCGACAAACTGGCAATCGGCGCGTTTTCACCCTGGGTCTTGATGCCGTATTCGGCAATCCAGGCGCGCGCCCGGTTACGCCAGGCGCCAAAACGCAGCACGCCGCCACGAGTGTTGGGTGGCTGGTCAAAGTCGCGCAGCGCCATGTTCTCGGCCACACTGAGTGCGCCCACACAGGCGTTGTGCAAGGGTTCTTCGGGCAGGCTGCGCACCTTCAATCGGTGGTTGTCGGTGCGGGTGGCCCGGTAGGACTCGCCCATGACGCTTACCTGCCCTGACAGCCGCGGGCGCTGTCCAACCAGCGCCTCCACCAGTTCACGCTGGCCATTGCCCGACACGCCGGCCACACCCAAAATTTCACCGCAGCGCACCATCAGGTCAACGCCATGCAAGGCCACGGTGCCACGGTCGCCAAGGGCACTCAACCCACTGACCTGCAGCGCCGGCACAGTACTTGAATCTACCGTGCCCTGCGTACAAGCTACCGGTGCTGGTTGCTCTTGCTGCAGCAATTCGGTGCTGGCCGCCGACTCACCCATCATGGCCTGCGCCAATAGCGCAGGGCTGGTATCGGCCACCCGGCTGTGGTGCACGGCCCGGCCTCGGCGCAGCACGGTCACGGCGTCGGCATAGGCCATGACCTCGCGAAACTTGTGCGTAATGATGATCACGGTGCACTGCCCACTGCGCGCAAAGGCGCGCACATGGCCCAGCACTTCGTCGGCCTCCTGCGGCGTCAGTACCGAGGTGGGCTCGTCCAGGATCAGCAGGCGCGGTTTCAGGTAAAGCTGCTTGAGCAACTCCAGCTTCTGTTTTTCACCCGCAGCCAGCTCAGACGGGCAGGCGTCGAGGTCGAGTTGAAACGGGGTGCTGGCCAGAAATGCGCTGAGCTCGGCGCGCTTGGCTTGCCAGTCAATTAGCAGCGGCACCCGGTCGGCCGCCAGCAGCAGATTTTCTGCCACCGTCATGCCGGGCGCCAGGGTGAAGTGCTGGTAAACCATGCCAATGCCCAACTCACGGGCCACCACCGGGTTGGCGATGTCCTGTTCACGCGCGTCAATCAGGATACTGCCTTCTTCGGCCTGCTGAAAACCCGCCACACACTTGACCAGTGTGCTTTTGCCGGCGCCGTTCTCACCCAGCAACGCATGCACGGTGCCTGGTTCCACCTTCATGCTGACCTGGTCCATAGCCGTGAAACTGCCAAACCGTTTAGTCAGTTGGTAAATTTCCAGCGCCAGCGCACCGGTGGCGGGCTTGTGCGGCGGAATCAGATCGTGGCTCATGCGCTCGTCGCTGTCGTCAGCGCTTGCAAGACCGCCTGCGAGGGGGCATGCGCGCCAAACACACCACCCTGCATGGTGACCATCTTGAGCGCCGCCAGGTGGTTGCCGAGGTCGGTGGCAGCCGTGCAGTCGGACAAAAGCAGGCACTCGAAGCCCCGGTCATTGGCATCGCGCATGGTGGTGTGCACACACACATCGGTGGTGATACCGGCCAGCATCAGGTTACAGATGCCGCGGGTGCGCAAGACCAGCTCCAGATCAGTCGCGTAAAACGAGCCCTTGCCGGGCTTGTCAATGACCACCTCGCCGGGCAGCGGGGCGAGCTCGGGGATGATGTCCCAGCCCGGCTCGCCGCGCACCAGGATGCGCCCGCAGGGGCCGAAGTCACCAATGCCCACGCCGTCGCTGCCGATCTGGCGCGAGCGCCAGCGCTTGTTGGCGGGCAGGTCCGACAAATCGGGCCGGTGGCCCTCGCGCGTGTGGATCACGGGGTAGCCCGCCGCGCGCAAGGTTTCCATGAGCACCTTGAGCGGCGCAATCGGCGCGCGCGTCAGCGTGATGTCGTAGCCCATCTTGTCGACATAACCGCCGACGCCGCAAAAGTCGGTCTGCATGTCGATGACGATGAGCGCCGTGTTGCCCGGGCGCAGGTCGCCGTCGAAAGGCCAGCCGTAGGGATCAGCGTCGATGAAGCGCGTCATTCGCTTGTCCCGATGCTGCCTGCTGCAGCCACCGCACCGGGCACCAGCGGATGCGTCTCTGGGCCCCGGTAACTGCGCGTCGGGGTAGCAAAACCGCAGGGCGTGCCGTCGGTGACTTCCACCTTCCAGGGCAACTGGTAGCGCCCGGCCGCCATGTCATGCATATAGGTATAGGGGCAATCCTGCGCCCCGCCCTGCACCGCCACATAACCCCGGTGGTAGAACTGATAGATATTGTTTTCCACGCCCCAGCCAGTGCGCGCCTCGCGCACCAGATCGGGGCGCAATTCGGCGGTGATGATCTCATCGGCCCGGCCGCCGCCCTGCACCAGCATCGTGCCATCGAAGTTGCAAAACATGCCCTCGCCCATGGAGTCGAAGCTGCCGTCGCTGCCACACATGCACACGCTGGCGGTGTAGGCCAGGTTCGTGAACGCATTGGCCTGGTTGGTGATCTGCCAGGCATGGCGAATGGGGGCGGTGTAGCCGGCGGTGCGGATGATGATTTCTGCCCCCTTGTAAGCTGCCTCGCGCGCCATTTCGGGAAACATGCCATCGTGGCAAATGATCAGCGACAGCGTGCAGCCGTTGGGGCCTTCACACACCGGCACGCCCAGGTTGCCAGGCTCCCAGGGTTCCACCGGCACCCAGGGGTGAAGCTTGCGGTAATACAGGCGGATGCTGCCGGTGTCATCGATGATGAGTCCGCTGTTGTAGGGGTTGCCGTTCGGATTGAACTCCATGATGGAGAAACAGCCCCAGATATGGTTGTCAATGCAGGCCTGCTTGAAAGCGGCCACTTCCGGGCCGTCGAGCGAGCACATGATGGCCGGGTCGGTGTCCATGCTCAGGCCGTGCAGCGCGTATTCCGGGAACACCACCAAGTCCATGGTGCCAAGGTTGCGGCGCGCTTTGGCCACCAAGGCACAGATGCGCTGCGTTTGTGCCGCCAGGTCGGCCGGTGTCTTGACCACCGGCAACTGCAGTTGCACCAGCCCCATCACCACGCCGTGTTTTGATTTGTTCAAGCCACCGAGTCCACTCATCAAATTTCTCCTCTACCGTAGGTTTACCGTGCCGCAGACAACTCGCCCGGGCTGCCCTGGGCCACGCTGCCGGGCTTGCAGGTCAGTACCAGAATCACCAACGTGAGCACATAGGGCACGGTATTGAACAGGTGGTAACCCCAGCCGATACCGACAGATTGCAATGCCGGCCCGATGGCACCGGCACCACCAAAAAGTGCGGCCGCGCCGATGCAACGCCAGGGGCTCCAGCGGGCAAAAATCACCAGCGCCACGGCAATCAGGCCCTGGCCGCTGGAGATGCCCTCATTCCAGCTGCCCGGGTAAAACAGGGTCAGCGAGGCCCCGCCCAGACCGGCCACCATGCCGCCCAGAGTGGTGGCGATCACACGAATGGTCGCCACCGAATACCCCAGGGCGCGCGCCGCATGCGCCGAGTCACCGGCCATGCGCAGCAACAAGCCATAACGCGTGTGCTTGAAAGCCCAGCCCATGACCAGCGCCAACAACAAGCCCAGCGGCAACAACATGTTGACCTGCAAGGCCGAGCGCACTGCCGGTGAATCGCTCCACAGGCCCAGCGCAATCGCGGGAATTTGCGGGGCCTGCGGCTGAATCAGCGGCTTGCCCAGGTAAAAAGCTAATCCCGTGCCCAGCATCATCAGGGCGATGCCCGTGGCCACGTCATTGACCCCCTTGAGTGAGCACAAAACGCCGTGCAGCGCCGCCAGCAAGCCACCGGCCAGTGCCCCGGCCAGCACGCCGATCCAGGGCGACCCGCTCAGGTAAGCGCCGCCAAAAGCGGCCATGGCGGAGAGCACCAGCACACCCTCCAGCCCCAGGTTGATGCGACCCGACTTTTCGGTCAGGCACTCGCCCAGGCTGACAAACAAAAAGGGCGTGCCCACGCGCAGGGCGCCGCCCACAATGCCCGAAAAAAACGCGATCCACTGGTCGGGTGTCATGACGGTTGGCCTCCTGCAGACTGCGGCGCATGCTCGGGACCAGCCGCGCGGGAAAGGAAACTCAAGCGGGCTTTCCAGTCGACGCCGCGCAAGGCTTCGCTGGCCAGAATCAGCACAAAGGCAATGCCCTGCAGCACCAGCACCGAAGCATCGGGCAAACCCAGGCGGCGCTGCAGCATGCTGCCGGCGGCGCCAAAACCACCAAACAAAATCGCCACCGGAATGATGGCAAAGGGGTGGTGCCGCGCAATGAACGACACCAAAATGCCGGCATAACCATAAAACGCGATCAGCGACACATTGGCGCTGGTGTGCACCGCCGCCACCTCCACCGCGCCGGCCAGCCCGGCAGCCGCGCCACCGAGCGCACAGGCGATCAATATCAATTTGGACGCCGGCAGGCCCACCAGTTGGGCGGCACGCGGGTTGCCACCCACCACACGTACCGAAAACCCCGACGCGGTCCAACGCATCCAGAGTGCCAGCCCCACACAGGCCAACACACCCAGCGCCAGCCCCCAATGCACATCGGAACCGGCGATGCCGCCAATTAACAAATCTTCGGGCAGGCTGTGGGTTGAGGGCTTGTTCAGGCTCGCAGGGTCGCGCAGCGGGCCTTCCACCAGATGCTTAAACAGGCCGATGGCAATGTAGGCCAGCAGCAGGCTGCTGATGGTCTCATTGATGCCGCGGTATTGGCGCAACCAGCCCGCCAACGCCACCCACAGGGCACCGGCCAGCGCGCCTGCGGCACAGATCACGGCAATGCCCACCGGCCCGCCGGGCAGGGGCAGGCTCTGGGCGGCCACCGCACAGGCCAAGCCACCCAACACCAACGCCCCCTCGCCGCCAATCACCACCAGCCCGGCGCGTGCCGGCACGGCCACACACAAGGCAGTGAGCATCAGCGGGGCTGCACGTTGCAAGGTGTTTTGCCATGAGAACCAGTCACCAAAAGCGCCCTTGAACAACAGCAGCCAGACCTCCACCGGGTTGACCCCTGAAAAACTGACAAAAACACCAAACAGCCCCAGCGCTGCGGTGATGG
Source organism: Rhodoferax sp. (assembly GCF_023701345.1). Lineage (GTDB taxonomy): Bacteria > Pseudomonadota > Gammaproteobacteria > Burkholderiales > Burkholderiaceae_C > Rhodoferax. The sequence continues at coordinate 23,746 of NZ_JAMPXE010000037.1, forward strand.
CCAGCAGGGGCAGTCCGATGTTATTCAGGGTGTCGCGCATGGCCGGTTACAGGGAAGTTCAGAACGAGCCGATCACGCCTTCGACCAGGTAGTTCATGCTTTCCAGTTCAATCGCCGTCTGCTTTTGTGTTTTCCCAGCGGCTATAACCACGTTGCCCTTGTTGTCCTTGATAGGCCCCTTGAAAATGTCGAAGCTGCCCGCCAGCATCTTTGCCTTGACACTTTCGGCATTCTTCTTGGCTGCGTCGGTCACCATCGACCCATACGGCGACATCTTGACGTAGCCGTCCTTGAGGCCGCCGCGCAGGAAATTGGGATGGGGTTTGCCGGACTGCGCGGCTTCGATCTGCGCCTTGTAGGCGGTGGTCCAGTTCCACTCGGCACCCGTGAGGTAGGCATTGGGGGCCAGCTTGGCCTGGCTGGCGTGGTAGCCACACACCATCTTGCCGCGTTTGGCGGCGGTCTCGACCACCACCTTGGGGCCATCCACGTGCATGGTGAACACGTCCACGCCCTGGTCGGCCAGGCTGTTGGTGGCCTCGGCCTCCTTGATGGACATCGACCACTCGCCGGTAAAAATCACGCTGCAGGTGATGCCCGGCTTGACCGAGCGCGCACCCAGCAAAAAGGCGTTGATGTTGCGCAGCACTTGCGGAATCGGCTTGGCAGCGACAAAACCGATCTTGCCGCTCTTGCTCATGTGCCCGGCGATCACGCCGTTGAGGTACTGGCATTCCTCGATGTAGCCAAAGAAACTGCCCACGTTTTTGGGGTGCTTGCCCTCGGTCCACAGGCCGCCGCAATGGGCAAAACGGACGTCGGGGTACTTGGGCGCCAGCGCCAGGATGTGCGGGTCAAAATAACCGAATGAGGTGGGAATGACCAGGGAGGCGCCGTCTTGCACGATCATGCCGGCCATGGTTTTTTGCACCGCCGCGGTCTCGGGCACGTTTTCTTCCTCGACCACTTTTACCCCCGGCATTTTCTTGATTTCTGCAGCCGCCTGGGCTTGCGCCTGGTTGTAGCCGTAGTCGTCGCGCGGGCCGACATAAATGATGCCCACCGTCAGCGGCTTTTGCGCCAGCGCCTGATGGCTCCAGGCGCCCAGTGTGCCCGCCGCGCTCAAGGCGGCCAATGATTTGAGGGAGTCGCGGCGGTTCAATTGGTTCAGGTTCATGCTCAATTCTCCGAGGGTTGGGGCAAGGGTTGGACGCATCAAGATGGTGCTTTTTCTGGCGCAAAATCTTGAATACAAGATTGGATGCAAAAACTGTGCCGAACTTCAGGGCGTGCTGGTGGTCAGCAAACTCACATGGGCCGCCACCACACGCCAGCCCTGCGGCGTGCGTATCCAGGTCTGGCTCTGGCGGCCGGTGTGCGCGCTGCCGGTGCGCTGAAACTCCAGGTTGACGGTGGCCGCATCGCGCCCGTACGTGGTGATGACGGTCCTCAAAATAGTGCGCGCCAGCCCGTGCGCCGGGCGCCCGGCCCGAAAGGCGCAAATCGCGTCATAACCGTAAAGGTTTTCAGTGGCACCATAGCGCAGCGTGTGCGGACTGTTCCAGAACAATTCGTCCAGCACGGCCACGTCGTTGCTGACCAAGGCTTGTTCATAACGATCTGAGCAGTGCGTGACTTCGGCGAGCACGTCGGGGAGGTTGATGTCCATGTCAGAACTCCACAGGTTTGAGATGCGCCACACCCGTGCTTTGCAGCACCTGGGCGGCGCGCAGCGCCAGGTCTTCGCGCCAGGGCGCCGCAATCACCTGCACGCCGATGGGCAGGCCAGCCGTGCCCGCAGGCCACAGCGGGGCGGCCACCACCGGGCAACCAGCAAAGGAAACCGGTTGCGTCAACAGCCCCAGGGAAGGGCGCGACGGGTAGCGCGTGCCGTTGATGTCGATCCACTCGGCACCAATTTCGGGCGCAGCCACCGGCGTGGCCGGCGCCAGCAGCACATCCCAATGCTGGAACAGGGCGTTGACCTTGTCGCGGTAGACCCGCCGAAAACGCTGCGCGCGCACATACCAGTGGGCGGGCGTCAAGGCACCGGCAATGAAGCGGTCCACCGACAGTGGCTCAAAATCGTCTGCCCGTGTGCGCAAGTCGTCCAGGTGCAGGCTGCCACCCTCGGCTGCCGAGATGATGAACGCAGCGGCACGGCCCAGTTCGGCGTCGGGCCAGGTCACCATATCAGTGGCACCCAAAGCCTTGGCCGCGGTCATAAGGGA
>NZ_JAMPXE010000170.1 GCF_023701345.1 Rhodoferax sp.
ACCGCCTGGGGCTGGTGCACGCCGTGTCCGGCTTCTTGCTGGCGCGCAGCGGCAACATCGAAGAAGCCGCGCAGTTCAACGACAACGACACCGGCCTGTTTTTCATGCGCGTGCAGTTTGCCTGTGCCGAGCACAGCTTTGATGAGCTGAAAGCCCAGTTGGCCGACTTTGCCGCCCCCTTCCAGATGCAATGGAAATTGCACGCCCAGGCGCAAAAAATGCGCACCGTGATCATGGTCAGCAAAGAAGGCCATTGTCTCAACGACCTGCTGTTTCGCTGGAAAAGCGGCCTGTTGCCGCTCGACATTTGCGCCATCATCTCAAACCACCGCGAGTTTTACCAGTTGGCGGCCAGCTACAACGTGCCGTTTCACCACCTGCCGGTGAGCGCCGCCAGCAAGGCCCAGGTGGAAGCCAAACAGATCGAGATCATCGACGCCGAAGGCGCCGAACTGGTGGTGCTGGCGCGTTACATGCAAATTTTGTCAGACGACCTGTGCCGCAAGCTGACAGGCCGCGCCATCAACATCCACCACTCGTTCCTGCCCAGTTTCAAGGGCGCCAAACCCTACTACCAGGCGCATGACCGGGGTGTCAAACTGATCGGCGCCACCGCCCATTATGTGACGGCGGATCTGGACGAAGGCCCGATCATCGAGCAGGATGTGGCGCGTGTCGACCACAGCAAAACGGTCGAAGACCTGACCGCCCTGGGCCGCGACACCGAAAGCCAGGTGCTGGCCCGCGCCGTCCAATGGCACAGCGAGCACCGGGTGCTGATCAATGGTCACAGAACGGTGATTTTCAAATAGCGCCTACGCTTTGTCGGCAAGGGCTGCCGCCCTATTTATTGTCAATCTGCGCCTGCAGCGTCAGGTAGTCCGGCAAACGTCCACCGCCCAGTGCCACTGCGCGGGCAATGGCCTGGCTGGCCTCGGCGCGACGGCCCAGCTCCATCAGTACCTGCGCCAGATTGTTCCAGCCGTCGGCCAAATCGGGGTGCTTGTCCACCAGCTGGTGGTAGGCACTGGCGGCAGCCTCGCGCTGACCCAGCGCATAAGCGGTGTTGCCGGCGCCCAGCAAGGCGGTGCGGTCATCCGGCCAGCGCTGTAGCGCAGCCGCAAAAGCCCGCTGTGCGCCGCGCGCATCGGTGCGCTCCAGCGTCGCGGCGGCGGCGGTATAAGCTTGGGGTTCGGCGGTGGCGGGCAATTGCCCGGGTTGCAACGCCAGCATGGCCCAATATTTCCCGCGCGCCCAGGTACGCTCGAAAGCAGACAGCGAGATTTCCATGCGCGCCGTGCGTCCGGAATGGAGCAACAACACATGGCGATCCCGGTCAAAACCCATTACCACGGCATAGTGCCAAACCGGGTAAATTGAAAACGACAGATTCTGGAACACCAACACCGGGTTGCCTGCCGCCACTTCGCGCAGCACATCTTCAATTTTTGGTTGCAACGGGTACGCCAGCAAACCCTGCCGACGCGTCGCAGCCAGCATTTCCGGCTGTAGCGAGCCTTGGCGACCCGGCAGGTAAACCTGATCCACCAGCGCTTCTGGAGTCACCTTGACGCCCGCTGTATTAGCCACCATGGCCAGCGCGGCCGGGCCGCATTCATAGTCTTCCTGGGGGAAAAACGGCACCTGAGACAACGCGACCCGCGCCGGGAGTTCCGCCGGCCATTGCGCATCCAGCATGGCCACCTGGGGTGTGGCGCAGCCACTCAGCAGCAGCGCCACCCAAACGAAAACCCCCGTCAAAACGGGGGCTCGCAGACCTTTCAGCCAACCGGTCATCGCACCGATCGGGTGAACGGGAACACCTTGGTCAAGCCCATGATGTCGGTCACCAACAGTACGATGAACACGGTGAACAAAATGCCCAGCACATCGCCACCTGCCGGGGCCTGGTCAATGCGGCCAGCCAGTTGGGCAACTTCGCTGTCGGACATGGCAGCCACGCGCTCCTGCGCAGCCTGGGCGCTGACACCCTGGCCGAGCATGGCCTGGCGAACGTCATCACGCGCCAAAAACTGGTTCACGGTCGCACGGCTGGCGCTCTGGGTGCTGACAGCGGGGGCAGTAATTTCTTCGGTCGCCACGATGCGGGCCTGGGCGCTGAATGGCAGGCCGGCAGCGGTCATGCAGACGATCAGGCCAGTGGAGACAAGTTTTTTGAAGATTTTCATGGTGCCTCTTTGGGATGGTTGCAAAGAAACCGATTCAATCCGCATCAGGCTGCAATGTCAAGGCAATTTACAACTTGACACACCGGAGACATTCAGTACCGCGCAGTGCCAGAAGGTCATGGTGCCGGATGGCTGGCGATACCAAAATCTTCTTCCATCGTGACGGCCGGGTAATGGAACCTGACCGGGCCGTCCGGCAGTTCATTAACATACTGGAACACCAGCGGATCGGTACTTTCGCGCACCGCTTTCACCGAACCCTGAAACGCAACCTTGCCACTGTCGAGGATGACCACATGATCAGCAATCTCCAGGGTTTGCTCAAGCTCATGCGAGACAAAAATACTGGTCAGGCCCATGGCGTCATTCAGCTGACGAATCAGGTTCGCTGCGACGCGCAGCGAAATCGGATCGAGACCTGAAAACGGCTCGTCGTACATCACCAACTCCGGGTCAAGCGCAATGGCGCGCGCGATGCCGATGCGCTTGGCCATGCCGCCCGACACTTCGCTGGGCATGAGTTCACGCGCGTTGCGCAGACCCACCGCATTGAGCTTCATCAGAACAATGTCGCGGATCAGTGCTTCGGGCAAATCGGTATGCTCCCGCAGCGGAAAGGCCACGTTCTCAAACACGCTCATGTCGGCAAACAGGGCACCGAACTGGTACAGCATGCCCATGCGCCGCCTGACGGCGTAGAGTTGCGGCTGATCCATCGGGCCAATATCCTGCCCGTCAAACAGCATTTGCCCCGACCACGCGCGGCTCTGACCACCCATCAGGCGCAGCGTCGTCGTCTTGCCGCCCCCCATCGGACCGATCAGTGCCGTGACCTTGCCCCTGGGAATGCGCAGGGATACATCGTCCAGCACGGCGCGCTCACCGTAGCCAAAGCTCAGGTTGCGAAATTCAACAAGTGATGGGTTGTCGGTGGCTGGCATAAATACTCAAACCGGACGGCGCCCGGCAGGCAAATGATAGGCGATCCGGGACCGCATTGAAGCATCAATGCATCTAATTTTGCCCGCATTCTCTTGTGTTGCAGGTCAACCCTTTTTGGCATTGGACTTGTTGCGTTCTGCCAGGGCAGCGATCAAACCATCAACACCCTTTGCGTTGATTTCTTGCGCGAACTGACTACGGTAGGTTTCTACCAGCCAGACACCCATGATATTGAGGTTGTAGATTCTCCAGCCAGCGCCCTCACCGGTGGTTTTTTCCAGCCGGTAGTCCAACTGAATCGGCTCACCCCGGCCTTTGACTTTGGTACGAACGAGCAGTTCCTTGTCATCCGGGGCCGCGCGCAAGGGCTGCACGGCAATGCTCACATCACCCATCTGGGACAAAGCGCCGGCATACGTGCGCACCAGCAAAACCTTGAACTCTTCCTGCAGGCGATTTTGCTGCTCAGACGTCATTTGCCGCCAGTTCGGCCCCACTGCGGAAGCGGTCATGCGCTTGAAATTCACGCTCGGCATGAGCCTGGCATCCACCAGCGCGATGATTGCCGGCACATGGCCCGCCTGACTTGCCGGGTCAGTCTTGATGCTGTGCAGCATCTCCGAGGACAGCTGCTTGATGAATGCATCTGCAGTCTGGTCCTCAGCGTGCGCCGGCACAGCCAGCAGGCTGCTTGCAGCCAGGACGAAAACTGCGAGCAGACGAATCAATAAATGACGACGCACGATGAAACTTTCTGAAAGTGAGGGTTGGCGGAGGATCGCGATGGTGGCTTAAACCGTGGCGACTTCCATGTCGGCGCGGGCGGCGCTCAATGCCGCGGCCTTGGGCGCCTCACCCATGGCCAGACCTTCAGCGCGAACAATGCGCACGTCGGTCACGCCGAAGAAACCAAAGACCACCTTGAGGTAGCTCTCCTGGTGCTCCATGGCCTGGCCGCCTTCGCTGGTCGAATAAGCACCGCCGCGGGTGGAAGCCACGATCACGGTCTTGCCGGTGGCCAAACCCACGGGGCCTGTTTCTTTGTAAGTGAAGGTGCGACCCGGCTGCGCCAAACGATCGATCCAGGCCTTGAGCTGGGTCGGGATGGAGAAGTTGTAGAAAGGCGCGCCAATCACAATCACATCAGCGGCCAGGAACTGGCTCACCAACTGCTCGGACACCGCGTTCTCGGCGCGCTGGGCCTCGGTCGGCTCGGGCTGGGCGATGCCCTTGACGGCAATCGCATCGGCACCAAAATGGTTGGGGGCATTCAGCGCCAGGTCAAGGTACTCGACCGTGGTGTCGGGACGGCTCTTGCGCCATTCGGCGACGATCTCGGCAGTGAGTTGGCGCGAAACGGAATAAGAGCCCAGGATGCTGGAGTCAACGTGCAGTAATTTCATGGTCAATGCTTTCTTTGGTTGGATGCCAACACAAGGTGCATTGGCAATGAATTTATTCTATTTACGATTCAATTTCTTGATAAGCCGGGCAATTTGAGATACATCGTTCTATAAACAGAACAATTTAAGCGTGCAGATCTCATACCAAGGCCTTGCTTCAACAGCCATCGCGGCCTGGCGGATGCCATTTTTCATGACCATGCCGCTGTGCCGCAACAGGTCAGTTGTTGCTGTGCTGGTTGATGAGCTCGTATTCACCGCTGCGTTTTGCCTGCGCCAACTCAGCCAGCACTTGGGCGCGGGTATTGCCTTGCACTGCAGCCTTGGCCGGGTATTGGCTGGGATACAACTCGTTGAGCTTTTTGCCCGATTCACCGTTGGCAACAATGTCACCGGTGCGCTGGGCTTCAACCAACTCAGCCAGCACTTGGGCGCGGGTCTTGCCCTGCACAACGGCCTTGGCCGGGTATTGACTCGGGTACAACTCGTTGAGCTTTTTGCCCGATTCACCGTTGGCAACAATGTCACCGCTGCGTTGTGCTTCAGCCAATTCGGCACGCACCTGGTCGCGGGTCTTGGGGCCGGCCGCATCGGCGGCAAATGCATTGCCTGCGGCCAGAGCAGCCAAGGCGAGGGTGAGGGTGGAGAAATATTTGCGGTTCATGATCAGGTTCCTTGATAAGTTAAAAAAGTCGGGGCAGATGGAAGTCATTTCTTGCCGGTCCGTTCTCTCTGAGGCGATTCATGGTGTGTGCCTCATCGATGGGTTGAATTATTAAATTTCTATTTCAAAAGATAAACAATGCAACAAGCACCGATACGTTGTCGATTACGCAATAATTACGGCATTCAAAACTCCAACCGGAAGCACCATGGACCGATTGATGTCAATGCGGGTTTTTCAGAAAGTCATCGACGAGGGGGGCTTTGCCGCAGCCGCCCGGGCGCTGGACATGTCGCCGGCGGTGGTGACGCG
>NZ_JAMPXE010000171.1 GCF_023701345.1 Rhodoferax sp.
ACCCGCAACAAGGTTGAGGGCAACGACTTCATTGCCAACCGCGAGCAGGTCCGTTATGTCGGTGCCAAGGACGAAAACTGGGGCGGCAAACAGCCGGGGCAGGGCAACCACTGGGGCAACTACCTGGGTTGGGACCGCGACGGCAACGGTGTCGGCGACCTGCCTTACGAGGCCAATGACCTGGTCGACCGCCTGCAATACCGGCACCCGATTGTCAAGCTGCTGCTGGGCAGCCCGGCGATCCAGGCGCTGCGCCTGCTGGGCCAGCAATTCCCCGTGCTGCGCGTGCCCAGTGTGGTCGACCCACATCCGGCCATGGTGCCTTTCAACAAAAACTGGAGTGAATGGCGTGACAAGCATTTCCGATGATGCCCTGAACCTCAGCGGCGTGAGCAAGCAATACGGCAAGCGCGGGCAGCCGCTGCTGGCGCTGGACCGGATCGACCTCAAGGTGCCCAGGGGCCAATTGTTCGGCCTGATTGGCCACAATGGCGCCGGCAAAAGCACCTTGTTCAAGCTGGTGCTGGGGCTGATCACGCCAAGCCAGGGCCACATTCGTGTCAACGGCATTGCCGTGGACGGCCCCGACTTTCGCAATGCCCGGCGCGCCATTGGCTACCTGCCGGAAAACCTGGTGCTGTACGACAACCTCTCGGGCCTGGAAACACTCGAATTTTTTGCCCAACTCAAGGGCGCGCCCAAAAACCAGTGCGCCCCTCTGCTGGCGCAGGTGGGGCTGGAAGCGGCTGCCGGTCGGGCGGTGCGGGAGTATTCCAAGGGCATGCGCCAGCGCCTGGGTTTTGCCCAGGCCCTGCTTGGCAGCCCGCAATTGCTGCTGCTGGACGAACCCACCACCGGGCTTGACCCCAGCGCCATTCGTGACTTTTATGACCAGCTCGAAAGCTTGCGCGCCCAGGGGGTCACCATTGTCATCAGCTCCCATGTGCTGGCGGAACTGCAGCAGCGTGTTGACGCGCTCGCCATGCTGGGCAATGGCCGCATCCAGGCGCAGGGCACCGTGGCGGCCTTGCGCGAGCATTCCCGTATGCCGATTCGGCTCTGTGTGACGGGCGATGCCACCCGGCTCACCGAACTCGCCACGGCGCTGCAACGCGATGCCAATCACGCCGTGCTTTCAACCCACCAGGCCTCACCCGACACCCTGGAGGTGCGCTGTGCCCGTGAGCACAAGATGGCTTTGCTGGGTCTGCTGGCGCCAGCGGGTTTGCATGACCTGCAAATTCTGGAGCCCTCGCTGGAGGACGTGTATTTTGGACTGAGGGAAGAAGTATGAGCGCCGCACTGCAACTGAGCCAGGTTCTGGCATTGGCCGGCAAGGAATTTCGCGACCGTTTTCGCAACCGCTGGGTGCTGGCGGTGGCGCTGGTGTTCACCGTGTTCTCACTGTTGATCACTTATTTTGGTGCTGCCGTGCAGGGGCAAATTGGTCCGCGCTCGATCGAGCTGACTATCGCCAGCCTGGTCAGTCTGGTGATCTACCTGATCCCCTTGATCGCGCTGCTGCTGGGCTTTGACGCCATTGTGGGTGAGCGCGAGCGCGGCTCGCTCGACCTGCTGTTGGCCTTGCCCATCACCCGGCTCGAATTGTTGCTCGGCAAGTACCTCGGTTTGGCCGGGGCCCTGACACTCTCTACTGTGGCGGGTTTTGCCCTGGTGGCCGTGCTGCTGTTCCAGCAGTTCAGCTTTGCCGGCCTTTACCACTACCTGGGTTTTGTCTTGAGTTCGGTGTTGCTGGGCCTGGCCTTTCTGAGCCTGGCCATGTTGCTGTCGGTGCTGGCACGCGACCGCACCCGGGCCTCCGGGCTGGCGATTGCGCTCTGGTTTGCCCTGGTGCTGGTGTTCGACCTGTTGCTGCTGGGCCTGCTGGTGGCCAGCGGCGGCGAACTGGGCGGTGATGCCTTTGCCTACCTGCTGCTGTTGAATCCGGCCGATATTTTTCGCATTCTTAACGTTTTTTCACTCGACGACGTGCGCAGGCTCTACGGTCTGGCCAGCATCGTGCCACCCGCACTGGGCCAAGCCTGGTTGATGGGGGGCGCCATGCTGGCCTGGATTGTCGGGCCGCTTGCCCTTGCTTCCTGGAGGTTCCGACCATGACATCACTGACAGATTTCCCACTCAATCGCCGCCGCCTGCTGTGCGGCTGTGCCGGCCTCGCGGCCCTCAGCCTGGCCGGCTGCAAGCCCAATGACCAAGGTGCATCAGGCGATCAGCCACCCGCAGAAATGGACAATATGGCCAGTTGCTCGCTGGATGGCATGCTGCTGGCAGATTTTCCCGGCCCCAAAGGTCAAATTCTGTATGCGCACGACAAGCAGGTCCACTGGTTTTGCGACACGGTCGAGCTGCTGTCGACGCTGCTCGCACCGGAACAGGTGCGTGCCGTGCGTGCCGCTTATGTGCAAGACATGGGCAAGGCGGACTGGGACCGCCCGCAGGGGCAGTGGATCGTGGCCCGCAACGCTTATTTTGTGCTCGGCAGCAAACGCCACGGATCAATGGGCCCCACCGCGGCCAGCTTTGCCGACGAAACCTCCGCCCAAAACTTCGTCCAGACCTATGGTGGGCGCATGTTGCGGTTTGCCGACATCAAGCCCGAGATGGTGGACCTGAGCGGTGGTGCATTGCACGACACCCGGATGTGAGCATTGCGCCAATCCCTGCCGCCCGGATTGCAAAAGTTGACACCCCATGCGCATCCCGAGGGCTGAATATGCATTGGCTGTTTGATTTTGAATAAATTAATCAAAGATTCATTTAGTTTGTATATTAAAATCATCACCAGACTTTTACCTTAACCCCACTTTGTTATTGACAGGAAAACCCATGAAAAACACCAAACTCCTCCTGGCCCTCGCTTTTGCGGCCACACTCGCAGCATGCGGAGAAAAGGAAAGCAGCGCTCCTGTTGCCACGCCAGCAGCGCCAGTTGCGGCTCCGGCTCCGGCCCCGGTTCAGGTCGCAGAAAATACAGTTGGCAAGAAAGTCTATGGCAGTGTTTGCGCCCTGTGCCATGCGGCGGGCGTGGCCGGTTCACCCAAGCCGGGCGACAAGGCCGACTGGGGCCCACGCATCGCCCAGGGAAATGATGTGCTTTACAAGCATGCGATCGAAGGATTCACCGGGGCCAAGGGCATGATGCCGGCCAAGGGGGGTGGCGTTAACCTGACAGAGGACGAAGTCAAGGCAGCGGTCGATCACATGGTGTCTTTGTCACGTTAACTGCTGCCATGATGATGCCTTCCTTGCTTGACCGCCGCCGCTGCTTGATCAGGCTCGGTCTGCTTGCGACCGGCATGTTTGTTCGTCCGGCGCTGGCCAGCCCGCATGTCCAACGCGCGTCGCGCGACTTGCTTGGAACACGGATCGACATCGTGGCCCAGGGCAGCCAGGCAAGCAAGGCGATGGCGCTGGCCTTTGCCGAAATGGCGCGGCTGGAGCGCCTGATGAGCCGCTACCGCGCCGACAGCGAAATTTCGGCGTTGAACCGAAGCGCCGGCTTGGCGGCCGTTGACGTCTCGATGGAGACCATGGCGGTACTCCGGCGCGGCTTGCAATTGTCACGACTCAGTGACGGTGCCTTTGACATCACGATAGGCGGCTACCAGGGCTGGTCTTTCGATCCTGCCAGTCCCCGGCTGCCCAGCGCCGCCCAATTGATGCGCGAACGTGTGCTGGTCAACCACCGGCACCTTGAGTTGGACCTGGCCAAGCGCCAGGCGCGCTTGCTGCAAACCGGCGCCAAGGTTGACCTTGGCGGCGTGGCAAAGTTGCCAATTCTTCAGGCCGGCATGCAGGTGCTGCAGGCCCACGGCCTGGACGGTGCCATGCTTAACGGCGGCGGCGACGTGCTGGTTACTGGGCAACTCCTGGGGCGCGACTGGCGCATCGGTCTGCGCGACCCGCGTTCGCCAGAGCGGCTGCTGGGCACCCTGGAACTCAGTGACGGTGTTGTGGCTTCTTCCGGTGATTACGAGCGTGCCTTCATGTACGAAGGCAAACGCTATCACCATGTCCTCGACCCCGACACCGGGTTTCCCACGCAGGGTGTTCGCGGCGTGACGATGCTGGCGCGCAACCCGCAAGCGGTCAATGGATGGGGTGCCACGGCGATGCTGGTTGGCGCTACAAAGGGCCAGCGTTTGCTCTCCGGGCTGCCAGGTGTCGAGTCCCTGATGGTTGATGCGCATGATGGCACCTGGATGTCTGCAGGCATGCGCGACCAATTGAAGCCGTCAGCTTAAGGCGCCGGTCTTTTTTTCGTGCTTTTCTAAGGGGATCAGGTGAGGCAGTTGTCCCTTGAAGCCCCGGGCCGCCGCGGTGGGCTCCAGCAAGTCAGCCACGGTATAGGCGTTGAGCGCTTCGATAAAGCCACGCGACGCTTTTTTCACGATCCCCTTGAGTCGGCAAAACCCATCCAGCCGGCAGGTGTTGAGGTGTTTGTCAAAACACTCGACCATGTCCATGTCGGTTTCGGTTTGGCGCACGATCTCACCCAGGCTCAGGCTGCCAGGCGCTTTCAGCAAACGCAAGCCACCGCCGCGGCCACGGGTGGTTTCCAGCCAGCCAAGGCCGGCCAGATCCATCACGATCTTCATTAAATGGCTGCGGGAAATACCATGCGCCTCGGCAATCTCGCTGACCGTGGGCAGTTTGGCACGCCCCTCGCAGGCAGCGCAGTACATCAGCACGCGCAAGGTGTAATCGGTCCGTTGGGTGAGTCGCATGAATTGAAACTTTTGGTAAGTTCTTGATGTTACTCACAAAGCCCGAGTGCCAATCAATGGCAGGTCAATTTCCAGCGCCCAGCTTGGCATTGAGTTCCAGCACATCGGGTTTTGACAGCGCCGTGTTGTGCAAGAGGGTGAACGGCCCGCCGCCGGGCTCCACGCCGCCGCTTGCGTCATAACCCACGGCCTTGAACTTCCAGAGTGCGCCAATGCGCTTGAGATTGCCAACGTGCGAGCCGTCAGCCAGGTGCACGCTGTACACGTTGGCGTTGATATGGGTGAGTGTGAGTGAGGTCATGCCACCCAGCCCAGTGCCGCCACCGGTGGCAGGTCGCGTGAGACGCAATGCCACTGCTCGCCCGCATCGGGGCTGATCCACAGGCCGCCGGTGGTGGACGACATGGCCAGCGTGTTGCGGTCAGGTGCCAGCGCCAGGCAGTGGCGGTAGACCAAGTGGTAGGCATGGGCCTGCGGCAGCCCACGGGAAAAGGTCTTGAAGGTGGTGCCGCCGTCATCGGTGCGGTTCACCACCATCTTGCCGTCCACCGCATAGCGGTGCGTGTCGGCTTGTGCCGGTACAAACCAGGCCCGCAGCGGGTCCAGCGGGTCACAGGCCACAGCAAAACCAAAGCCGGACGGCGCGGGCGCGGGAATGCCTTCCCAGAAGTGACCGGCGTTGGTGGAGCGGTACAACCCGCAGTGGTGCTGCACCCACAACACATCGGGTTGCGCC
>NZ_JAMPXE010000038.1 GCF_023701345.1 Rhodoferax sp.
AAACACCATGCTTTGCTCACCCCTGGCAATGCGCTGGGTGATCGCCGCCAGCAAGGGCGCAGAGATGATGCAGGACTTGGGCTGGTGGTTCATGTCGACCCGACGCACCAGCGGCAACTGACCGCGGCCAATCCGGCTCGGCATTTCCAGCCTCAGGTAACGCCCGCCCTCTTCGGCCGGGCGGCTGTGGTGCCAGCTTTCCAGTGATGGCGTGGCCGAACCCAGCATGACCTTGGCCCCTTCCAGGTGGCCCCGGTAAATGGCCAGATCGCGTGCCGAGTAGCGCGCCCCCTCACTGCTTTTGTAGCTCGGGTCGTGTTCTTCATCGACAACGATCAGTTGCAGTTGCGGCATTGACGCAAATACCGCCATGCGGGTTCCGAGCACCACGCGCGCCGCTCCACTGTGGGCGGCCAGCCAGCTGTTCAGGCGTTGTACCGGCGTCATGCCGCTGTGCATGGAGACCACCGCATCGGCGCCGTACAGCGGGCAAAAACGGGCTTTGAAGCGCGCTTCGAGCTGGGGTGTCAGGTTGATCTCTGGCACCATGACCAGCGCCTGCGCTTCGGGCCTGCTGGCCAGTAGCGCCGCAGTGCAATGCATGAAGACTTCGGTTTTGCCGCTGCCGGTGGCGCCAAACAACAGAAATGGGCCGGGCTGCTGGTGGAACTGGCTGATGGCCTGCTGCTGCTCCTGGGTCAGCACAACGGCTGTGGTCGCAGCATCTGGTTGTGGTGCCGGAACCGTGTCGGTCTCTGCGGCTGGGTTGACCTCGGGTTGGGTGCAGTTTGCCGCCGCCTTGGCTAATTTTTTGAGTCGGCGCCCCAGTTGGACGCTGCTCATGTCACGCAGTTGTGGCGGCAGGGCAGCCAGTGCCACCTCACCTGCAGCGCGTTGGTAGTAGCTTGCGGCAAAGCGGATCAAGTCACGCCAGTGGGAGCTCAAGGGCGGCATGGCGTCCAGGACAGCAGTCACCGGTCGCAGCTTGGCCGGATCAAGTGCCGCGTCAGATGCCGCCGTCGAGCCGACGGGCCACACGATGCCCAGCAGTTCGCGTTGTCCCAGCGGCACACGCACCAAGGTGCCTGGAGGCAAGGGGGTCTCGCTCCAATAACTGAGTGCACCGGCCATCTGGCTGTGCGCCGGGGTATGCACCAGCACCCGTGTCAAGCAGTTTCCAGGGGCTGGTGGTTGGGGCATTTTGTTCAAGTGAACTTGCGGAAAAAGCGATAAGTGCTTGATTTTGAGAGCTTTTATAAGTCATCCAGATTTTCTGTGGATAACTTTGTTGATAAAGCGCCAAGAAGCATTGCCAAGCCTTGCAAATCAAGGCTTTTGTTAGCTTGCTTAGAAAAAAGGCAGAATTTAAAACCTATATAAATCAATAACTTATGTTTTTTTTGGCTTTAAGGGTAAGCCCTGAGAGAAAAAGAAGCGCACATCATTCCATCTCTGATTTTGTGCATAAGTAAGCAAATTTTTTGTCGTCTGGGGTGGTAAAAAAGACAAAAAGGTGCTAGCTGTCTGACTTGTGCGCGATTTGTTTGTGCGGGCGCAATCCGTCAACCTGCAACGCGCATTTGGCGTGAATATTGGTGCACGGCTTGCACCAATGCGGCCACATGCTCAGGCGCAGTGTGCTGGCTGATGCCGTGTCCCAGATTGAAGATGTGCGTCGGGCCGGTGCCAGCGCCACGGTGCGGGGTGCCGAAAGCGTTGAGGGTCTTGATCACTTCAGCTTCAATTTGCGCGGGCTGGGCAAAGAGCACGTTGGGATCCAGGTTGCCCTGCAGCGCCTTGCTGCCTCCCACTTGCGCGCGCGCCTTGGCCAGGTTGACGGTCCAGTCCACGCCCAGCACATTGCAGTCCAGTTGTGCCATTTCTTCGAGCCACAGGCCTCCGCCTTTGGTGAAGACGATGCTGGGAATGCGTGCCCCGTTGTATTCTTTGTGCAATTGCGCCAGAACACGGCGCGTGTAGGCCAGACTGAATTCCTGGAACGCGCCATCGGCCAGCACGCCGCCCCAGCTGTCGAAAATCATCACGGCCTGGGCGCCGGCTTCGATCTGGGTGTTGAGGTAGAGCGCCACCGCGTCGGCATTGAGCTGCAACATCTTGTGCATCAGGTCTGGGCGGCTGTACATCATGGTTTTCACCAGACGGTAGTCGTCCGAACCCGCGCCTTCGACCATGTAGCAGGCCAGCGTCCAGGGACTGCCGCTGAAACCGATCAGTGGTACCTTGCCATTGAGCGCTTTGCGGATCGAGGTGACAGCGTCAAATACATAGCGCAGCTTGGCCATGTCAGGCACCTGCAATTTGGCCACAGCGGCTTCATCGCGCACGGGGAATGCAAATTTGGGGCCCTCACCCAAGGCAAATGAGAGCCCAAGACCCATGGCATCGGGCACGGTCAGGATGTCGCTGAACAAAATGGCGGCATCAATCGGAAAACGTTCCAGGGGTTGCAGCGTGACTTCGGTGGCAAAGTCGGTGTTGGTGGCCAGCCCCATGAAACTGCCTGCTTTGGCACGTGTGGCGCGGTATTCAGGCAAAAACCGCCCGGCCTGGCGCATCATCCAGATGGGCGTGTAGTCGGTGGCCTGGCGCAAACAGGCGCGCAGAAAGGTGTCGTTCTTGAGGGGTGCGAAAGAGGAGGGGGTGGTCGTCGAATTCATGAGCCGATTGTCGCATTCCGACATAGCCAAAATGCGGCAGGCTGACAAATCCAGCTTCTAGAGCGTTGCCAGCGCGCTGCGCACTTCGGATACCGACAAAATTTCAGACAACACCACGGGCGCGCGGCCAGTCTGGTACAGCACGTACACCGGCACACCGTTGCGCCCCAACTGCGCCAACTCGGCGGTGATGGCGGCGTCACGGCGCGTCCAGTCGGCACGCAACAGTGTGACTTGCCTGGTGGCAAAGTCGGCCAATACCTCTTTATTCGCCAGTGTGGTGGACTTGTTGTACTGGCAGGTCACGCACCAGGCGGCGGTAAAGTCCACAAACACGGGTGTGCCAGTCGCCAGCACCTGGTCCACCTTGCCCGGCGCCCAGGGCTGCCACAGCGCTGTGCTGGCTGTGGCATTGTTGCTTTCCAAAGGCTTGATGACGTTTTGGCCGATGGAACCAGCCAAAAAAGCGAGCGCCGCCAGTGAAACTGTCGCCATCACCATGCGGCTGCGACCCTGCAAACCCAGCGCCCAGATCACCAGTGCCAGGCTCAGCAGCAGCGCCAGCAGGGCCGCTGCACCGTTGATGCCGCTTTGTTGGCCCAGCACCCAGACCAGCCAGACCACGGTGGCAAACATGGGGAACGCCATGGCGTGGCGGAAAGTGGCCATCCATACCCCGGGGCGTGGCAATTTGCGGGCCAGTGCTGGCGACCAACTGGCCGCCAGATAGGGCAGTGCCATGCCTAGACCCAGGGTGGCAAAAATCGTAAGCGCCTGTGCTGCGGGCAAAGCCAGTGCCAGACCGAGTGAGGCTCCCATAAAAGGTGCGGTGCAAGGTGAGGCAATGACCACCGCCAGGATGCCTGACAAAAACGCATTGACTGACGGATTTTTGGCCTCCAGCATGGCCACACTGCTGGGTACAAACTGGCCAAATTCGAATAAACCGGCCAAATTGAGCCCGATCACAGTGAACAGCACTGCCAGCGCTGCCACCACGGCCGGTGACTGCAGCTGAAAGCCCCAGCCCAATTGTTCGCCGGCACTGCGCAGCACCAGCATCAGCGCGCCCAGCGCGACAAATGTCAGCACCACCCCCGCGCTGTAGGCCAGACCACCGACGCGCTGGCGGCGCTGGTTGCTGCCATGACGGGCAAAACCGACGACCTTGATGGCCAGCACCGGGAACACGCAGGGCATCAGGTTCAGAATCATGCCGCCCAGCAGGGCACCCAGCATGGCCATCCAGAGAGAAACGGGCAGGTTCGAGGACACACTTATGGGTGGGCTGCTTGTCGCTGCGCCGGAAAGAGACAGTGGCACCATGGCGGGCCAGGTACCGCTCACTTTGGCCTGGGTGATAAAGCCCAGGCGCTCGTTGCCCATTTTCCCGGCCAGCACCAGCGGCATGACCTCCGGGCTGGCGCTGCGGTGGGGCGAGAGCGGCACCTCAGCCGTCCACACCTCACCCTGCCAACTTTGTTTCCAGCGGGCAGCGGTCTCGATGATTTCGGGCGTTTCCGGGAAAAAGTCCAGGTTTTTTCCCTGCAGACCGACAGGCAGCCCAGCCACAGACACTTTGAGCGTCTGGCCCTCAATGGCAATGCTGCCCGCCTCTTTGAGCGCCTGAGGTTGGGTTTTTAAGGCGGCATCGAAGGCGGCACCATGGATGGCGGTAGAGCCCTTGACCGGAATGCGCAGCACGAATTCGCCGTCCTGCGGCACACATTCGAGCTTGCACACCAGCCAGCTGGCCTGCAATTTGATGGCGAGTTCAGGGTTCACCACTGAGGGCTTGAAGTCGGGCGTGATGGTCAGTGGCACCGGCAACAGCACGGTGTTTTCGTAACCGTAATTGGCGAGGTTGCCAATCGGAATCTTGACCGGCAGTGGCCAGGCAATGTCGCCAGCCAGCACACCGGTGGGGAGTGTCCAGCTGAGACGGGTGGCTTGGCCGGAGTCGCCGGAGTTCTTCCAGTAGGTGTGCCAATCTGGCTGATGGCGCAGTTGCAGTCCGACCCAAACCGTCTTGCCTGGGTCCACGCCGTCGGGCGCGTGGGCCACCAACTCGGCCTGAATCTGCTCGGTGGTGACGGTGTTTTTAGGACTCTCCTGTGCGCTGGCACTTGTTGTCAGTGCGTACAGAGCGATGGAAAATAGCGCAGTGAGCGGGCGCGTCAGGCGGTTCAGGAGGTTCATGGCGTTGTAGGAGACAGTGTAAGTCTTGAAGTTCCGCGGGTCAGCCGGTGGGTGGTTCAGAGAACAGTTCTATCGGAGGAAAACAGCGACGGCTGGTCAGCCTGGCTGCCAAAGATAGCAGGCAGTTTGGTTGGTGCCGTGATGCGCAATTGTTTGTTGACATTCATGCGACCAAACACCACCTCAATGTCCGAGGCGCTGACGCCAAAGTGCGGTGCCAGAAAGCGCAGCATATGGTCGGTGGCGCGTCCGGCCTCTGGTGCCGCGGTGACGCTGACCTTGAGCTGCTTGCCAAAAGGCTTGCCAATCGCATCCTTGCTGGCGCTGGGTTTGCCCAGGATATTGACCACCAGCACATCGCCATCCCAGGCAAAGAAGGAGTCACCAGTGAGATAGCGGGCACGTTTTGGAGGCATGGTGCAATGATAGCGAGCTCTACAATCTGTTTCTTTTATGCGGCCCCACCATGCCCACTTTACCCGCCTGCCCCCAATGCACCCTTGAAAACACCTACCCGGACGGTGACAACTATGTGTGTCCGGATTGCGGTTTTGAATGGCCCCAGGCAGCGTCCCCTGAGGCCGGCGAGGACGTCAGCGGCCCGGTCAAGGATGCCAATGGCAACCCGCTGGCTGATGGCGACACGGTGATTCTGATCAAGGACCTGAAGGTCAAGGGCTCGTCCATCGTGCTGAAAAAGGGCACCAAGATCAAAGGCATCCGCTTGTCCGAAGGCGCCGGTGACCATGAGGTCGACTGCAAGACCGATCAGGGCGCGTTCATGCTCAAGGCCGAGTTCATGAAAAAGGCCTGAGCCGCAATTTTTTGTCACGCTGCATTCACTGCAACCCCACCATGACCACCTCTTCACGCTTCTGGGCTGACTGGACAACGCTTGACTTTGAATGCATGCGCGCCGATGGCGTCGCGCCGCGCACCATCGCGGTATTGCCGGTGGCGGCAACCGAGCAGCATGGCCCGCATTTGCCGCTGAGCGTGGACACCGTGCTTGTCAATGGCATTGTGAACGTTGCGCTGGACCATCTGCCAACTGAGTTGCCCGTGCTTTTTCTGCCAACGCAATGTGTCGGCTTGAGCCCCGAGCATGCGCGCTTTCCCGGCACGCTGACCCTGAAAAACGAGACCATCCTGCGGCTTTGGACCGACATTGCCGAGTCGGTGGCGGCCGCTGGCATCAGCAAACTGGTGCTGTTCAACAGCCACGGTGGCAATGTCAGTGTGATGGATCTGGTGGCGCGCGACCTGCGTGCGCGCCTTGACATGCTGGTGTACAGCGTGAGCTGGTTCAATTTGCCCTTGCGCGATGCGCACGGCCATGATGTCAATGCCTTGTTCAGTGCCGAAGAACACCGCTTTGGCATCCATGGCGGTGCCATCGAGACCTCGATGATGCTGGCGCTTGACCCCGCCCATGTGGATATGCGTCAGGCGCAAAACTTTGTCTCGGCGGCGCAGGCGCGTGCCAGCCGCTTTGACATTCTGGGCAACGGCAAAAGCGCCAAACTGGGCTGGCAAACCCAGGACTACAACCCGGCCGGGGCCGTCGGCGATGCGGCCAGAGCCACGGCTGAAAAAGGCCAATCCATGGTCGATGCTGCCGGGCTGGCGCTGGCCAGGCTGCTGGCTGAAATTGACCGCTTGCCAGCCGACACCCTGTTGCCACAACCCGCGCTCGGGTAATGGCACTCCACGACCTGCTGGCGCTGGGGGCGGCTGCCTGCTGGGCGGTGGGCAGTGTGATGTCGGTCATGCCGTCGCGCCATCTGGGCGCCTTTGCCTTTACCCGCTGGCGCATGGCCATGGTGGCCCTCATGCTGTGGGCGGTGGTGGCTGTCCAGGGCAGCTGGCACAGTTTCGATGGGCACGCCTGGGGCATCATGGCCGTCAGTGGCCTGATCGGCATTTTCATCGGTGACACCGCTTTGTTTTCGGCCATCAACCGGCTTGGGCCGCGCCGCGCGGGCGTGCTTTTTGCCACCCACGCCGCCTTCAGTGCGGTGCTGGGCTTCGTGCTGCTGGATGAACGCATGAGTTTGCAGGCCCTGGTGGGCGGGTTGCTGACGCTGGCAGGCGTGATGCTGGCCATTCTGCTGGGTCGTCACAAGGGTGAAACCCATGCCTGGGAGGCTGACCGTGGGCATGTGGGGCTGGGTGTGGCGCTGGCTTTGCTGGCCGCGCTGTGCCAGGCCGTGGGCTCGCTGATCGCCAAGCCGGTGATGGCGCAGCAGGTGGACCCGATCATGGCCTCGGCGGTGCGCGTCACGGTTGCCACAGTCGCGCACGCGGTGTTGTTACTGGCGGGTTTTCAGGCCGCACGCGCCAGCCAGCCGCCCACGCTGCGGGTGCTGGCGCAAACCGGCCTCAATGGTTTCATTGCCATGGGCATTGGCATGACGCTGGTGTTGCTGGCGCTGGAGAAAGGCGATGTCGGCATGGTTGCCATTTTGTCCTCGGTGTCGCCCATCCTGGTATTGCCGCTGCTGTGGCTGCAGCTCAAACGCGCGCCTGCCCCCGGGGCCTGGCTGGGTGCGGTGCTGACGGTGGTGGGAACGGCGCTGATTTTGTGGCGTTAGGCGTCCAGCCGGATTGACCCGGTTAGAGGTGAGTCCCTAATTATTGTGCTGCACTGCAACAAAAAAGACTTGCACAGGCGCGGGTTATCCCTATAATTCAACCCATGCTGCACTGCAACATAAACCACTCACCCGGACCTTGCAACGCAATTAACCCACTTCAAAGGAACTCATCATGTTTATCACTGCTGACCAAATCACTGCCTCCAACCAAGCCGCTTTCGAGACCACCAAGGCGCTCGCCACCAAATCTTTCGCTGGCTTCGAAAAGCTGGTTGACCTGAACATGGCCGCCGCCAAGGCCTTGATGACCGAGTCTTTCAGCAATGCCCAAGCTGCACTGGCTGTCAAAGACCTGCAGCAAGCCCTTGCCCTGCAAACCGGCCTGGTCGCCCCTGTGGCCGAAAAGTCGGTGGCTTACAGCCGTCACGTGTATGGCATTGCTGTTGAAACCGGCGCTGAATTCACCAAAGCCTTTGAAGGCAAGGCTGCTGAAGCGCAAAAAGCGTTCAACCAGGTGGTTGAAAACGTGGCCAAAAACGCACCGGCCGGTACCGAGTCGGCTGTGGCTGTGTTCAAGAGCGCTTTGGCTTCCAGCCAGACCGCCATTGACTCTGCTCAAAGCTCGGCCAAAAAGGCCCTGGCCGTGGCTGAAAGCAACATGGCTGCCGTGACCGAGCAAGCGCTGAGCGCAGCTGCTGCTGTTGCCAAGAAGGCTTGATTACCCACTGCCTGTTGGCAGTCTGAAAGGCACCTTTGGGTGCCTTTTTTTGGCGCATAGAATGAACGCCAATTTCAAGTACCTAGAAGAATAAACAGTGCTTTCTGCCGCCCTTGAGCTCACTTACAACATGGCCATTCTGGTCGCCATGGTGTTGATCTCAGGGTTTCTCCGGCAAGCTCATTGGTCTGAGCGCCAGCAAGCCCTGTTGCAGGGCTTGCTGTTTGGCACAGCCACGCTGATCGGGATGGCCAACCCCCTGGTGCTGGGGCCGGGGCTGATCTTTGATGCGCGCTCGGTCATGATCAGTTTGTGCGCTTTGTTCTTTGGTCCCCTGGCGGCCAGTGTCACGGTCACCCTGGCGCTGGCCTACCGCATCGCTTTGGGCGGTGTGGGTCTTTATACGGGGGGTCTGGTCATTCTTGCCTCGGCAGTGTGGGGCCTGTATTTCCATCGTCAATGGCTGCGCCGGGACCTGCCCATTCATGCAACTCGGCTATTGCAGCTTGGTTTGCTGGTTCATGTGACTGAGTTGTTGCTTTTTTTGTCACTGCCGACGCCCCTGGCCTGGCAGACCCTGCAAACCATTGGCTTGCCCATTCTGCTGGCTTTTCCGCTGCTGACCTTGCTGATGGGTAAAGTCCTGACCAGTCAGGATGCGGCAATCCAGTCTGTGGCAGCGCTGCGCAAAAGTGAAGCACAGCATCGCGCCATTTTGCAAACGGCCATGAACGGTTTCTGGATGGCAGATTTGCAGGGACGCCTGCTTGAAGTCAACCAGGCCTATGTGCGCATGAGCGGGTACAGTGTTCAGGAACTGTTAGGCATGCAGATCACTGAGCTTGATGCGTTGAGGTCCAGCGCGGAAATCGCAACGCATATCCAAAAAATCATGGCGACGGGTGGCGATCGCTTTGAGACCCAACATCGCAGCAAGGACGGAAAGGTCTTTGACGTGGAAGTCAGCATTCAATACCTGGCGATTGAAGGCGGCCGTTTGATGGCTTTTTTGCGTGACATCACCGAGCGCAAACAAGCCGAACAGGCCCTGCAGGAATCCAAAGCACTGACGGAAGCCATCGTCGAAAACCTGCCGTTGGTGGTGTTCCTCAAGAGAGAATCTGACTTGCGTTTTGTCCTCTTCAACCGTGCGGGTGAAGCGCTGCTGGGTCACGACCGGCAGGACATGATTGGCAAAAACGACCTTGATTTTTTCCCGGCCGAGCAGGCTGCGCAGTTCATGCAACAGGACCGTGACGTGCTGCAAGGTGAAGCCGGTGCACTTGACATCCCCGAGGAAACCATTCTTACCGCGAAGCAGGGACGGCGTGTGCTGCACACACGCAAGTTTGGCATTCTTGGCAGCCGGGGACATGCAAAATACTTGCTGGGTATTTCGGAAGACATCACCGAAAGCAAAAAAGCCCAGGAGAGATTGCTGCTCACGGCCAATGTTTTCACCCATGCCCGTGAGGGCATCATGATCACCGATGCCGTCGGGGTGATCGTCGATGTCAACGAATCTTTTACCCGCATCACCGGTTACAGGCGTGAGCAGGCGCTGGGGCAAACACCGCAACTCCTGCGATCAGATCGCCAGCCGCCAGCGTTTTTCCAGGCCATGTGGCGCAATCTGAACCGTGACGGCCAGTGGTACGGTGAAATCTGGAACCAGCGCCAAAACGGTGAGGACTATGCCGCCATGCTCAACATCTCGGCGGTTCAGGATGCCCAGGGCCAGGTGCGGAATTTTGTCGCTTTGTTCTCGGACATCACCGGTATCAAGAAACACCAAAGCGAACTCGAGCACATGGCTCACTACGATGTGCTTACCGGGCTGCCCAATCGGGTCTTGATGGCAGACCGTCTGCATCAGGCCATGACGCAAAGCATCCGGCGCAGCCAGCAGTTGGCGGTGGTTTATCTTGATCTGGATGGTTTCAAGAGCATCAACGACTGCCATGGTCATGAGCTCGGCGACCGACTGCTCACACACGTGTCCAGTCGCATGAAGCAGGCGCTGCGCGAAGGTGACACCCTGGCGCGCATGGGTGGCGATGAATTTGTGGCAGTGCTGATTGACCTCAAAGAGAGCCAGGCGTCGGCGCCCTTGCTCAGTCGCTTGTTAGCTGCTGCTGCCGAGCCGGTTCAATTGGGCAACGTGACGTTGCAAGTTTCCGCCAGTCTGGGCGTTACCTTTTACCCTCAGGCCGAGTCGCTGGAAGCCGACCAGTTGCTGCGCCAGGCCGACCAGGCCATGTACCAGGCCAAACTTGCCGGGAAAAACCGCTTTCACTTCTTTGATGCCGAGCAAGACCGCACGACGCGGGGCCATTTTGAAAGTCTTGAGCGTATTCGCCAGGCCTTGGTCGCCAAAGAATTCGTGCTTTATTACCAGCCAAAAGTCAATATGCGCAGCGGTGCCGTGTTCGGGGTCGAAGCCCTGATCCGCTGGCAACACCCTGACAAGGGCTTGCTGGGACCCGCCCAGTTTTTACCGGTCATTGAGGAGCATGCGCTGGCGGTGGAGGTGGGTGAGTGGGTGATCAACGCGGCTTTGAGTCAAATCGCGCGCTGGCAGAACGAGGGGCTGGTCCGGCCTGACAGCATCAGCGTCAGTGTCAACGTAGCCGCCAGGCAACTCCAGCAAAACAATTTTGTCGCGCGCCTGCGTGGTTTGCTGGCAGCACACCCGCAGGTCCGGCCTGCGCAGCT
Organism: Rhodoferax sp.; assembly: GCF_023701345.1. Classification (GTDB taxonomy): domain Bacteria; phylum Pseudomonadota; class Gammaproteobacteria; order Burkholderiales; family Burkholderiaceae_C; genus Rhodoferax. The sequence goes on from NZ_JAMPXE010000038.1 coordinate 10,908, forward strand.
GGAAATTGAGATACTGGAAACCAGTGCCCTGAATGACCTTGCCGGGGTCTCGCAATTGATTGAAGACTGTCAACAGATGGGCGTGCTGTTCGCGCTGGACGATTTTGGCACGGGGTATTCCTCTTTAAGCTACCTCAAGCACCTGCGTGTCAGCACGCTCAAGATTGACCAGAGTTTTGTCCATGACATGCTGGATGACCCGGATGACCTGGCCATTTTGCAGGGTGTGATCGGCCTGGCGGCAGCGTTCAAGCGCAGGGTGATTGCCGAAGGGGTCGAGACCGTTGCACATGGCAATTTGCTGCTGCAAATGGGCTGTGAACTCGGCCAGGGTTATGCCATTGCACGGCCCATGCTGGCGCAGGATTTTCCGCAATGGCTGCAGCGCTGGCAGGCGAACCCGGTGTGGGGCTTGGCCAGCGCCGGGGCAGACGCCTATTGAGCGCCAGCCTGTCACCAGCATGATTCATGCGACTGACATGACAACATTTTAGCCAGGCAGGCTGGCTGCATAAGTTTTCAACGCCCGCGCCAATGCCGCCACGCCGCGGTGGATCTCGTCCACACTGGGTGTCACAAACGACAAACGCAGGGTGCGCTCGTCGCCATGGTCGGCGTAAAACGGCGCACCAGGCACAAAGGCCACACCTTGTTCGACGGCAAAGGGCAGCAAATCAACCGCGCTCATGTCTTTGGGCAGGCGCGCCCACAAGAACATGCCGCCCGCGGGGGTGTTCCAGGTCAGCGATTGATCGGGCTGGCTGCTGGCATTGGGGAAGTGTTGTGCCAGTGCCTCCAGCATGGCATCACGCTGCGCTTTGTACAGCGTGCGAATGGTCGGTACATGGCGCTCCAGAAAACCGTCTTTCATGACCTCGGCCACCATGCGTTGGTTAAAACCGGGGCTGTGCAGGTCGGCGGCCTGCTTGGCTTGCAGCAGTTTGGGGTAAACCGCTTTGGGTGCCACCACAAAGCCCAGGCGCAGGCCCGGTGCCAACACCTTGGAGAACGAGCCCAAATAAATGCAGCCCTCCGGATTGCGGGCGGTCAGCGGCGCGGGCGGCGGTGTGTCAAACCACAGGTCGCCGTAGGGGTTGTCTTCAATCAGGGGCAAGCCCCGCTGGCTTGCCAGTTCACTGAGCGCAGCCCGGCGGCTCTCGGACATGGTGTTGCCGGTGGGGTTTTGAAAATTGGGCAGCACGTAAAGAAAACGGGCGTCAATGGTTTTTTGCGACAGGTCGGCGATGACCACGCCGTGTTCGTCACTGGCCAGGCTCACCACCCGGGGCTCCATCGGCATGAAGGCCATGACCGCGCCCAGGTAGGTGGGCGACTCGACCAGAATCTTGCTGTCGGCGTCAATCAGCACCTTGGCCACCAGATCCAGCCCCTGCTGTGAGCCGGTGGTGATCAGCACCTGCGCCGGGTCGACGTTCCATGGAAGCATGTCGGCCACCATGTCGCGAAGTGGGCCGAAGCCCTCGCTGGCGGCATACTGCAGGGCGCCGGACGGGTCATCCTTGAGCACTTTGGCGCAGGCGGCCTCGAACTCGGCCACAGGAAAGGTCTTGCTGGAGGGCAGGCCGCCGGCAAAACTGATGATGCCCGGCTTCTCGGTGACCTTCAGGATTTCGCGAATGACCGAGGGGTTCATGCGTGCGGCGCGGCGCGCCAGATGCCAGGGGGAATGGGAGGTGGTCATGAAGATTGCTTTGCCGTTCTGGAAAAAACTGGGGGCGATGCAGAAAAACGCTTGCCCAAAAACACGGTGGCCATCACCGCCAGCGCAAACGCCAATGTTACCCATTCCAGCGGTTCGCCCAGGATGGGAACGGCCGCCAGAATGCTCAGGAAAGGTTGCAGCAGTTGCGTCTGGCTCACTTTCAGGGCACCACCCATGGCCATGCCGCGGTACCAGGCAAAAAAGCCCGCCCACATGGAAAACACGCCCACGTAAACCAGGCCCAGCCAGGCCGAGGGGTTGACGCTGTGCGCTGGCCAGGTGAGCAGCGCGCCGGGCAGGGTGACAGGCAGCGCCATCACACAAACCCAGCAAATGACGCGCTCGGCACCCAGGGCGTGGGTGACTTGGGCGCCGTACACGTAGCCCGTGGAGGCCGCCAGCACAGCACCCAGCAGTAGCAAATCAGCCCACTCAAAGCCAAAACCGTGACCCTGCTGGTGCGCGCGCAGCAGCGAAAACACCACCACCAGTACGCTGCCCAGCCCCGCGCAGACCCAAAAACCCAGGCGTGCCCGTTGGTGCAGCACCCAGGCGGCAATCGCCGCCGTGGCCAGGGGCAGCAGTGCGGTCACCACTGCGGCGTGCCCCGACGTGACCAGGCGCAATGCAAAACCAAGCAACAGCGGGTAGCCGATGGCGTTACCCAGCAGCGCCATAACCAAGGGCTTGCGTTGTGCGGGTGTGGGCAGGGAAGATCGGGTCACCCCCAGAAACACCAGCGATAGCGCCCCGGCCAGCGCGGCTCGCCCAAAAGTGACAAACCAGGGCGAGAGTTGGGGTGCTTCGGCCGTGCCCGTGGCCAGCCGCGTCATGGGCAGGGTTACTGCAAAGATGGCCACACCCAGCACGCCCAGCCACATGCCGAGGGTTTCACGTTTCATGGTGATCATGGGCATGCCGCAGCCGGTCTAAACCGTGGCCATCCAGATCGCCGTGGCCACCAGCACGGCCGCCATGCAGCGGTTGAACCAGAGCAAGCGCCGCCCACCATGCGCCGGGTCGGCCAGCCACTGGCGCAGCAGGGTGCCCACCAGCGCGTAGCTCAGGTTGCTTGCCAGGGCAAAAGCCAGCAGCAGCGGCAGCACCACCGCAAAGCGTTGCCACAGATCGGCGCGCCCGGCCAGCCAGCCGGCCACCACGGTGAGCGCCAGCATCCAGGCCTTGATGTTGAGAAATTGCAGCATCACACCTTGCCAGAAGCTCACGTTGAGCTGATTGGCATTGGCCTGGGACAACTGATGGGCATGCCAGAGCTTCCAGGCCAGCCAGATCAGGTAAGCCACGCCGGTCGCTTTCACGCCCAGGCGCAGCGGTGGCAGGCTCACCACCAACGCGCCCACGCCGCTGGCGCACAGGCTCAGCAGCAGACCCCAGCCGACCGGCACAGCCAGCACAAAACGCAGCGCACGACGCAAGCCAAAGTTGGCCGCCAGCGCGGTGGAAAGCGTGGTGTTGGGGCCTGGCGTGAAGCTCACAGCCGTGCACAGCATCAACAGGGCCGTGATTTCTGCGCCGCTCATGGAGTGATCACATCAAGCCCATGGTGCGCAAGCGGACGCAGGATGGCGTCAGGTGAGGGTGATTCAAAGAAAAACCGGAGGGCCCAGCACGTCAGTGCACCACGACCGGGTTTTGCGCCAGTTCAGCGTATTGCTCCAGCGTGTCTTCCACTTCTTCCTGAGTGGGCGTTTTGCTCTGCCAGGCGGAAATTTGCTGTTGAAACAACTCGGCCCAGGAGCCATCGAGGTACACCTCTTTGTTGGCGCGCTTATCGACAATCTCAAAGCCGTGCCGTACCAGTTGCGGCACGATCAGCAGTTGCTCGCCCGCCTTCATGTCACCCGGTTGAACGTCTGCCGTGACGGCGTTGGCCAGCATGTGGGTGACAGAATAGGTCTCAGAGTCGTAAAGCGTGTGCATGCGTCAAATTATCCATGAATCCAGATAATCGTGAAGCTGGTTGCAAATTGAGGGATTTCAAGGGCCGACGGCGGCTTCAGATGCTTCCCATTTCTGATCCACGTAATCACCATTGGCTTCGGTGATGCGGATACGCGCGGGCAGGTAAGCCAGGCCGGGCGCCAGCCAGACCTCGAGTTTCTGGTCATAGGTCTGGCGTGGCTGGCGCACCAGTTTCAAGGCCTGTTGGGTCCCGCCGGGCAGTTCCAGGGTTTCCATGTTGCCAAACGTGAACAGCCAGATGTCAGCACTTCGGGGGCCAATGGTTTGCACCTGCAGCGTGGTGCCGGGACTGAAGCCTTGGGGCGCGCTGGCAACCAGGGACGCAAGTTGCGCCAGCACGCTCAGACGATCCTGGGCGCCGGTTTGCAAGGGGATGCTGGGGGTGTTGGCGCTGAAGCTCACCATACCCTGTGCACGGTTGAAATGCGCGGCTAACTCGCTACGGTATTTGTCAGAGAAGCGCTCGGGCGCCAGACCCAGTTGATCAATCGTTCCGCGGCTGGTCTGCACCCGTGATTGCCCAAAAGCATGGATGCTGAGATGCGCCTGGTAACTGCTTCCATCGTGCTGCCAGATTAGCGCGCTGCGCAGCGTGAAGGGGAACTTGTTGGCATCAACCCGATACGCCAGTTTGACGGAACCCGGCAAACCGTCGGCGCGAAAGGTCACTTTCTGGACTTGCAGAACGGGTCCTGCTTCAATCACGGGCGCTGGCTTGGCGATCGCAAGGGCCTGCTCTGCTGCCGGGGTGGGGGCGCTGCCCGGAGCTGAGGCCGGACTGGCGATAGGCTCAGCCGTGGGTTCTGCGGCCCGAGCGGTGGTGTCGGCTGCTGCCATTGTTGAACTGATGTCTGCCAGACCTGAAGGCGCGGGCGCTGTGACCGGCTGGGGTATTGGTTTGGATTGAGGGGCTGTTCGCCGGGCTGGCTTGCCCTGAATGGCGGCCGCTTTGCTGGGGACTGGTTTGGAAGAAGTCGCCAGTACCACCGTGCGTGTGGCAAAGCTCGGGCTGCCTTCCTGGGGCGACGCAGGTAGCTTCAGGGGGATTTTTTGCAGCAGTACCAGGTGCACCAGCAAGACAAGCAGGCCCAGGCTTAACCAGGTTTTCAAGGTCATGATGCAGGCTTCAACTGGCTCTGGCGTTACAGCTTCACGCCAGTTGGGTGATGAAGGTTTTGATCCCGCGCAGCAGCATTTCAATTGACACCGCCACCAGCACCAGGCCCATCAGGCGCTCCAGTGCCACCACAAAACGATCGCCGGCGACGCGCTGGATGCGCTCGGCCAACACCAGCACCACCGCACTCACGCTCATCGTGACACACAGCGCGGCAATCCATTCCAGCCGCTTTTCGGGCGCTTGCGACACCAGCAGCAGCACCGTGGCCAGCGCCGACGGGCCGGCGATGGCGGGAATGGCCAGCGGCACGATCAGCGGTTCGCCCAGGGTTTCGTCCGACTCCACCTTGGGTGGTGGAAAAATCATGCGCAGCGCGATCAAGAACAGGATCACGCCGCCGCCAATCTGCAGCGACAGCTCGCTCAAGTTCATCACCCGCAGGAAACTTTCGCCGATGAACATGAAGGTCAGCAACAGCAAAAAGGCAATCAACACCTCGCGCAGAATCACGCGCGCGCGCCGCTCGGGTGTCACGTGTTTGAGGGCGTTGGCAAAAATCGGGATGTTGCCGATCGGATCGGTGATCAGGATCAGCAAAATAGTGGCTGAAGCAAAGGTGTAATTCATTGCACTGCAAGCAATTCAAGTGGTGTAAAGCGCGTCAAGCGAAGCAAAGCCTTTGACCTCGATCGGGTTGCCAAACGGGTCACAAAAAAACATTGTCCATTGCTCGCCCGGCTGACCGGCAAAGCGCAATTGCGGTGGCAGAATGAAGTCGATACGGGCCTGCTCAAGGCGATACGCCAGCGCCTGCCAGTCGGGCAGCGCCAGTACTACGCCAAAGTGCGGCATGGGCACCAGGTGCTCGCCCACATGACCGGTGGGTGCGGTCTTGAAAGGTTCGCCCAGATGCATCGAAAGTTGGTGCCCAAAAAAGTCAAAGTCGACCCAGGTGGCCGTGCTGCGGCCTTCGCGGCAGCCCAGCACACCGCCATAGAACTGGCGCGTGAGGTCGAGATCGGTGACGTTGAAGGCGAAGTGAAATAAGCTGTTCATGGCCGACAGAATAGCAGGCGCGGCGCAGGGGCGACCTGCCGGGCTGTGTCAATGCCATAATCGCGCGCCCTGAATTTTCTGCACAAGTTGCGCAACATACCCTGGCTGACCGGCGCCAAGTGCGCCAATCCGGCCGTCGACCCAATCAGGATACACCCAAGGAAACCCCATGAAAATCAATTCCCTTCTGGCTGCTGCTGCCTTTTTCTCCGCTACTGCCGGTGCGATGGCTGCCGATGCCGTGCTTGAGGTTCAAGCCGCCTGGGCACGTGCCACCGTCAAGGGTCAAATGGCGACCGGTGCATTCATGACGCTCACCGCCAAAACAGATGGCAAACTGGTCGGGGCTGCTTCCCCTGCGGCCGGCGTGGTGCAGGTGCACGAGATGAAGATGGAAGGCGGCGTGATGAAAATGGGCGAGGTCAAGGGTGGCCTGGCGCTGCCGGCGGGTCAAGCCGTCGCGCTCAAACCCGGCGGCTACCACGTCATGCTGTTGGACTTGAAACAGCCATTGCTCAAGGACAGCACGCTGCCGCTGACACTGGTGTTCAAGGATGCCAAGGGTGTGGAAAGCAGGATGGAGATCAAGGTGCCTGTCGCGGCCACGGCGCCCGGGACCATGGTCAAGCCAACGCCGATGGACCATTCGATGCACAACATGCAGGGGATGCAGCCGGCCCCCAGGCAATAACGCCTCGTATGGTGTTGCAATGGGTTAAGCTGTTGCCTGTGCCGTGACAACCACCCCTTTAGGAGAGCAACATGAGTGATTCACAAAACGCCGGCTTTGGCAAATTTGTCCCCGGTTTTGATTTTTTGCAGAATCTGACCAAGGGCGCGACACAAACCGTGCCGCAAATGCCAAATATGTCCAGCTGGATCGCGCCGTCACTCAACGAAGAGGAGCTGGACAAGCGCATCAATGAACTCAAGGCGGTGCATTTCTGGCTCGATCAAAATTCCAAGGCACTGGGCGCCACGGTGCAGGCGCTTGAAGTGCAGAAACTCACCCTGGCCACACTCAAAAGCATGAACTTGAGCATGGGCGACATGGCCAATGCATTCAAGCTCAAGACCGCCGACACGGTGGCGGCCAGTCAGAATAAAGTTGCGGAAACAGCCGAAACCATGGTTGCGGCAAAGGCCGAAGAAAAAACCCAGGCTGTGGCTGACAAGAAGGAAGAACCGGCCAAAATGCCGGCCCCCGCTGCGGGGGCCGCAGGTCTGGTTGACCCGATGCAGCTGTGGACGGCGCTCACCCAGCAGTTCCAGCATATTGCTGCAGGTGCCATGAAGGAAGCCGGCAAAGCGACCGCCATGAATCTGGGCAAAGGCGTTGGCAAAGACACAGCCGCCACATCGCCAGCCGCAGCCAAAAAGGCGCCGGCCAAAAAAGTCCCGGCTAAGGCCGCCAAAAAAGCAACTGCCAAAACCAGCACGCGGGGTCGTTAAGCCCGCGAATCCGAATTGCAGGGCCCCGCGCATGAAGTTGTTTCCCTATGGCCACGCCACCCACCCGCAGTGGGGCATGGCGGCCAACCTGGTGCTGGCCCAGTTGCGCGCCCAGATGGCGCTGCACGGCTATGCCGGCAGCCCGACGCTGGCGCTGCTCTACATCACCGACCATTATGCGGCCGATGCCCGGGAGATTCTGGAACACCTGAGCGCCGAGCTGCCCGAGATCACCGACTGGTCTGGCACCGTGGGCGTCGGCATTGCCTCCAACAACGTCGAGTACTTTGACGAGCCCGCACTGGCCGTGATGTTGTGCGAGCTGCCCAGCGACCAGTACCGGGTGTTCTCCGGCGTGGCACCGCTGGGGCTGGCGTTCGAGGCGCACACCGCGCTGGTGCACGCCGACGGCCAGGCCCCCGATGTGGCCGAGCTGATTGAAGAGCTTGCCGCACGCACCGACTCCGGCTACGTGTTTGGCGGCCTGGCCGCCAGCCGCGGCAAGGCGGTGCAGTTTGCGGTGTCTGGCAACGGCAATGTCAAGGGACAGGGCGCGGCCAGCGGTGTGTTCAGCGGGGGCTTGAGCGGCGTGGCTTTTGGCCCCGAGGTGACATTGGTGTCACGGGTCACGCAAGGCTGCCAGCCCATCCATCGTGCCCACACCGTGACGGCTGCCGAACGCAATGTGGTGCTGACGCTGGACGGCGAACCGGCGCTGGAGGTGATGTTGCGCGAGTTGAATGTGACGCTGGATGAACCGCGTGAGGCGCTGCAGGCGGTGCGCGCCACGCTGGTCGGGCTGACCGAGCCCGCCGCCCTGGACGATGCGCCGCAAACCGTGACCCGCACCGGTAATTTTGGTCCGGATGTGCTGGTGCGCCACATCATCGGTCTGGACCCCGCGCGCGCCGGTGTGGCGGTGGCCGATGTGGTGACCGAGGGCATGGAGCTGGCCTTTTGCCAGCGCAACGCGCAGGCGGCGCGCGCCGACCTGATGCGCATTTGCGCCGAAATTCGTGAAGAACTGGAGCCGCAGGAGCAGGCGCTCGAAACGGCAGCCGCCCTGGCGCAATCCGAGGCTGAAGCCGCCCCGCACCCGGCGCGTGCCATTGCCGGCGCCATTTATGTGAGCTGCTCTGGCCGTGGCGGTGCCCATTTTGGCGGCGACAGTGCCGAGCTGCAAATCATTCGCCGTGCCCTGGGTGACGTGCCGCTGGTCGGTTTTTTTGCCGGTGGCGAGATTGCCCGCCACCACCTGTACGGCTACACCGGAGTGCTGACGGTTTTTACCGGCAAATAGGGATTGATCCAAACTTGCGCAAGCCCAGACTGCTGGTTCATCTGAGATATGCCGGTGCTGGTGACCAGACTGATGCGCTGTTCCAGCGGGTGTAAGTCCTTCAAAAACATCTGCAAGCAGCTAAAAAAGTCAGCGTATGGCGGCTATTGCCAACGCCATTGAAAGGGTGAACGCCCGGCAGCGCAAGGCTCTCAAAACCAGAAGGAATTTTGACCATGATGAGGCGGTGACCATGTTGCTCTGACTGGCACTGCGCAGCATCACCAAGGAGAGGGGCAGGGCCTTTTCATTACCATTACTGACAGCGTGGTCAATGGGGACGATAGATTGACATTCAAAATATTAACGCGCAACGTGTGGCTCAGACTGCAGGTATCTCCGTCCGATGCTGCAGGCCTGATTGAAAAAACTCATGAAGATCACTTTGACCTGCGTAACGGGGCTATCGCCGGTCTGTTCAAGGCAAGGTCTTAGGCCCCTGCTACCTGAAGGAGAACATTCATGGCGACTTACATTGCACTGTCCAATTTTACCGACCAGGGTATTCGCAGCGTCAAGGACAGTACCAAGCGTGCCGATGCCGTTCAAGCGGCGGCGGCCAAGTTTGGCGCGAAGATGACACAAATCTACTGGACTCTGGGGCAATATGACCTGGTGGCGATCATCGAGGCCCCCGACGACGCTTCAGCTGCGGCTTTCGCTGTGGCCATTGGATCGGCTGGCAATGTGCGGCTGCAAACCATGCGTGCCTTCAATAAGGATGAGATGGCTGGAGTGCTTGCCAGACTGGCATGAAGAGTACGCTTCTTGATGCCATTGGCAACACGCCGCTGGTGCAACTCCAGAAGGTCGTGCCAAGCGGCGCGGCACGCGTCGTTGTCAAGCTGGAATCGACCAATCCGACCGGGAGCATGAAAGACCGCATGGCCAAGGCGGCGATTGAGCGCGCCGCCGCCGACGGCCGGTTGCAGCCGGGCGGCACGGTGGTGGAGTACACAGCGGGTACCACCGGCATCTCGCTGGCGCTGGTGTGTGCCGCCAAAGGGTATGCTTTGGAGGTGGTGTTTTCCGATGCCTTCAGCGAGGAGAAATTGCGCACCATGCAGGCCTTCGGGGCGCACATCAACCTCGTGCCCAGTGACAACAGGAAGATCACCGCCGAGCTGATCAAGGCCATGATCAGCGCCGCCGACCAAATCAGTTTGCGCCCGGGCCATTGGTATTGCGATCAACTCAACAACCATGATGCCATTGAAGGCTATCCGCCTCTGGGCGAAGAGCTCTGGCAGCAGGCCGGCGGACAGATTGATGCTTTCGTGCAGTCGGTCGGCACGGCGCACTCGATTCATGGCGCCATGCGCGCCCTGTCAAAACACAGTGGCACCATCTTATGCATTGCCGTCGAACCGGCAGAATCGGCCGTGCTGTCCGGACAAGCCTCGGGATCACATCAGATTGAAGGCATCGGCATCGGATTTATGCCACCCTTGTGGCAGCCCGAACTGGTCGATGAAATCCTGACTGTGACGACGGCCGAGGCCAAGGAGATGACGCGGCGCCTGGCGCGCGAGGAGGGCATTTTTGCGGGCACATCGTCCGGCGCCAACGTGGTGGCGGCGATCCGCATCGCCCGGCGCCTGGGCCCCGGGGCGACGGTGGCCACCGTCATTGTTGACTCGGGGCTGCGCTACCTGAGTACCGATGTGTATAGCAGCCAGCCCGGTACCTGACAACGCAGGCAGCCTGCTCAGGCACCTTGGGCCAAACAAAAGAAAGGTCAGCGACATGGCAGAGACAGCACTCAAGAAATTCGACCAGCCCGATGAGGTCCGGGAGTTCCCCCGCGGCCGCTTCGAAATCGTTCATCTCGCCGGGGTAAGTCTCGGGCGTGCAACCTACCAGCCGGGCTGGAAGTGGTCGCTGCATAACGCGCCCTCGGTGGGCACGCTTTTGTGTCATGCACCGCACACTGGCGTTGTGCTATCGGGGCACGGTGTCGTGCTGTATGAGGATGGCAAACGACTCGACCTCTTGCCGGGGCAGGCGTTTTACATCACCGCCACCCCGCATGACAGTTGGGTCGAGGGCGATGAGCCGTACGTTTCATTGCACATTTTGACCGGCCCGCCCACAGGGACGGAGAAATAAACCCGTGCTTATTGATTCAGCCTGATGACGCATCGGTGGCAGCGTTCGGCTGCAAACCCTGCGTGCCTTCAGCAAGGAAGAAATGGGCCGGGGTGCTGACGGTTTTTACCGGCAAATAGATCTGTGCAGCGATCACGTTATTGCAGCAGCGCCAGATACTCGGGCCGCTTGGTGGCCATGCCCTTGAAGCTGCCCAGCAAGTGGCTGAACTCGGCATCACCGATGCCAAAGAGTTTGGCCACAGTTTTGTCGTTCTCGGCGCGCAACTGGTCGTGGGCCTTGGCGGTAAAGGGCACCTCAAAGGCTTGCACGTCAAACAGCGGCGCCAACTCGGCAAAGCCGTCCCAGCTGGCGGCCAGGCTCAACAGCAAGGCATTTTTGGCGAGCCAGGCGTCCAGGTCATATGGGATGGCTTGTTCGGCCAATTCAAGGCATTTTCGGGCTACGAAACCTTCATCAAGCCGGGTGTTGACGAGCCAGGAATGGGAAAACAGGGGTAGCGTCATGGGGCTCATTGTGATGGATTGGACTTGAATGCCAGTTCCTGACACAGGCTCGCCAGTGGCATGGCCACCACGTCGTTGCCCATTGGAAAGGGCTCAGTGCCCGGGAAAACCACCAGTTTACGCGCGGGTGAAAGGTCGGCGCACGCGGCATGAAAGCCTCGCTCGAGCTTGGGGCTCAAGCTGCGTTTGATTTCGATGGCCCAGGTCTCGCCGCTTGGCCAGACCAGCAGCAGGTCGATTTCGGCACCGCCGCTGGTGCGGTAAAAATAGGCTTGCACGCTGGCGGGCGCGCAACTCAGCAAGTTTTCAATACAGAAGCCCTCCCAACTGGCGCCCAGCACCATGTGCGACAGCAAGGCTTCCTTGGTCTCGATGTCAAGAAGGGCGTGCACCAGTCCGCTGTCGCGCACATAGACTTTTGGGGACTTGACCAGGCGTTTGCCAGTGTTGGCGTGCCAGGGCGGCAGGCGGCGCACCAGCAGCAAGGCGCAAAGCAAGTCGATATAGCTTTGCGCGGTTTTGACATCCACGCCGATATTGCGCGCCAGTTGCGCCACGTTGAGCAGGCCGCCTTGGTGGTGCGCCAGCATGGTCCAGAAGCGGCGCAACGTATCAGCAGCAATGCGTGGTCCAAACTGCGGGATGTCACGCTCCAGGTAGGTGCGGATGAAGTTTTGCCGCCAGCGCAGGCTGCGCGCATCGCTGGGTGCGGTCAGGCTCTCGGGAAAACCGCCGCGCAACCACAAGGCGTCATGCAGTGCCGTGCCGGTTTCCAGCAAGTTGAGGGGACCCAGTTCAAGGTAGGCAATGCGCCCGGCCAGGGTTTCGCCGGACTGCTGCAGCAAATCCAGCGCGGCCGAGCCCAGCAGCAGGTATTGGCCCGCGCGTCGCCCGGCGCGGCGGGCCTGGTCGATCAAACCACGCAACACGGGAAACAGATGGGGTGCACGGTGCACTTCGTCAAGGATCACCAGTTTGTCGAGGTGATCGGAAAGGTAGAGTTCAGGTTGCGCCAGCTTCGCGCGGTCACGTTCGGATTCCAGGTCGAGATAGAGACTCGGGGTCGATTTGGCAGCTTCCAGCGCCAATGTGGTTTTGCCTGATTGGCGCGGTCCCAGCAGGGCAACAGCGGGAGAGTGCTGGAGTTCTTCGGCGAGTAAAGGCAGCAAGTGGCGTGTAAACATCCTTGCAATTATGGAGTTTCATTCCATGATTTGCAAGGATAAATTCACACGCCGCGGGCCCGGTCGACCTTGAACTGCTGGCGGAACGCGCCAAAGGTACCGGCATCGAGTGCGGCGCGCACCTCGCGCATCAGGTTCAGGTAGTAGTGCAGGTTGTGGATGCTGGCCAACATCGGGCCCAGCATTTCGCCGCAGCGGTCCAGGTGGTGCAGGTAGGCCCGGCTAAAGCCGCCGCTGATGCTGCCGTTGGGGCGCACGCTGCCCTTGCAGGCGTAGCAGCTGCAGGTACTGTCGAGCGGGCCGTGGTCGGCCTTGTGCCGCGCGTTGCGCATTTTCAGGTCGCCAAAACGCGTGAACAGCGTGCCGTTGCGAGCGTTGCGGGTCGGCATGACACAGTCGAACATGTCCACGCCCTGGGCCACGCCTTCGACCAGATCCTCGGGGGTGCCGACGCCCATCAGGTAGCGCGGCTTGTGCCAGGGCAGGCGGTGCGGCGTGTGCGCCATGATGCGCAGCATCTCGTCCTTGGGTTCACCGACGCTGACGCCGCCGACCGCGTAGCCGGGGAAGTCCATCGCCACCAGCTGCTCCAGCGACTCCTGGCGCAAGCCCTCGAACATGCCGCCCTGCACAATGCCGAACAGCGCGTTCGGGTTGCCCAGCCTCTCGAATTCAGCCTGGCTGCGTTTGGCCCAGCGCAGGCTCATTTCCATCGAGGTCCTGGCCTCGTGTTCGGTCGTTTTCTGGCCCTTGGTTTTGGGTTCGACCGACAGGTAGGGCGTGCACTCGTCGAGTTGCATGGCGATGTCGGAGTTCAGCGTGGTCTGGATCTGCATCGACACTTCGGGCGACATGAACAGCTTGTCGCCGTTCACCGGGCTGGAGAAGTGCACCCCTTCCTCGGTGATCTTGCGCATCGCGCCCAGGCTCCAGACCTGGAAGCCGCCCGAATCGGTCAGGATCGGCTTGGTCCAGCGCTCAAAGTCGTGCAGGCCGCCAAAGCTCTGCATCACGTCGAGCCCCGGGCGCATCCACAGATGAAAGGTGTTGCCCAGGATGATTTGCGCGCCCATGTCTTCCAGGCTGCTCGGCATCACGCCCTTGACCGTGCCGTAGGTGCCGACCGGCATGAAGATCGGGGTTTGCACCATGCCGTGGTTGAGCGTGAGCGTGCCACGGCGGGCATGGCTGCCCGCATAGCCGGTCTCGGGCACCGGGGGGTCGGTGCGGAGTTGGTCAAATTGAATCACCGGCTGGGCTGGGTGCGGATGCGGGTGTGGATGGTCGTGTGGGTGGGAGTGTGTCATGGCGGTCGAGAGGAACTTGGGCGGTATTGTCTTTGATCCCTGCCGGGGCTTGCCGGGGTGAATTATTTAGCCAAGCCTTGAGCGCCAGCGGTTCGCGTCAGCAGCATGGCGTCACCGTAACTGAAAAAACGGTATTTTTCGCGAATGGCATGGGCATAGAGCGCCATGATGTGGTCATAACCAGCAAAAGCGCTCACCAGCATCATCAGGCTCGACTTGGGCAGGTGGAAGTTGGTGACCAGTGCGTCCACCAACTTGAATTCAAAGCCCGGCGTGATGAAGATGCTGGTATCTCCGGTCGTCAGGCCACTCAAGGCCCAGGATTCGAGCGTGCGCACCGTGGTGGTGCCGACCGCCACGATGCGGCCACCGCGGGCGCGGCAGTCGGCAATCGCCTGCTGGGTGGCTGCCGGCACCTCGTACCACTCACTGTGCATCTGGTGCTCGGACAGGTTTTCCGTTTTGACCGGTTGAAACGTGCCCGCGCCCACATGCAGCGTGACATGGGCGCGCTGCACGCCCATGGCATCAATCCGCTCAAACAGCGCTTCATCAAAATGCAGCGCTGCCGTTGGCGCGGCGACCGCGCCCAGGTTTTTGGCAAACACGGTCTGGTAGCGCTGGGCATCCTCGGCTGAATCGGAATGGGTGATGTAGGGCGGCAGCGGCACATGGCCGTGGCGTGCCATCAGGGTGTAGGGGTCGTCGCCGGCGTCGTTGGACAGTACAAAACGAAACAGCGGGCCATCGGCATCGGGCCAGCGCCCCAGCAGCGTGGCGCTCAGGTGATCGGGATAGTCGGGTGAGCTGACGAGCGAGACCGTGGCGCCCACCTCGGGCTTTTTGCTGACGCGCATGTGCGCCGCCACCTGGTTGCCAGCCAGCACCCGCTCGATCAGCAACTCCAGCTTGCCGCCGCTGGCTTTGGCGCCAAACAGGCGCGCGTTCATGACCCGGGTGTCGTTGAA
>NZ_JAMPXE010000039.1 GCF_023701345.1 Rhodoferax sp.
CACCCGTTTTTTGATTGAGCAATTGCTGCGTGATGCGGACGACCCCAGGTCGAGCCATGATTTTGGCAAAGACCTCATTCCGCACTGCGTCAAACGCTACCGCACCTTCGCCCAGAATTTTGCCGAAAGTTGTGTCAGCGAGCCAGGCAAGCCGGCTTATTGGCGGGATGTGGGCACGCTGGACGCGTACTGGGCCGCCAACATGGACCTGATACAGGTGACGCCCGACCTCAATCTTTATTCGGAAAATTGGCCGATCTGGACCTGGCAGCCGCAAACGCCCCCGGCCAAGTTCGTCTTTGACGACGACTCACGCCGTGGCACGGCAGTGGACTCGATGGTTGCGGGGGGCTGCATCATCAGCGGGGCCATGGTGCGCCGGTCCATGTTGTTCTCCGGCGTGCATGTGCACAGTTACAGCACCATTGAAGACTCGATGGTGTTGCCCCATGTCCAGGTCGGCCGCCACTGTGTTTTGAAGAAATGCATCATTGACAAAAATTGCGTGCTGCCCGAAGGCACCGTGATTGGCCTGGATCCGGCGCAGGACAAAAAACGTTTTCGCGTCACCGACTCCGGCATCACGCTGGTGACCAAGGACATGTTGGGGCAGGCCGATAGAGGGATTCGATGATGCCAGGCAGGCAAGCAAAAACTCCTGCATGACATGGGTTACCTGAACGTGCGATCAATTGCCGGTTGTTTAGAGGCCTGGGCGGCTTCGGAAAACGGTCGCCAAGCCTGAAATCCCATCGTTTGGGTAAGCCTTAATCCAGCGAGCGGCCTTCGCCTGGCTCTTCCACCGTTTGCCCGTCGCGGATGTGGTAGACGCGCTTGAAGGTGGGGATGATTTTTTCGTCGTGCGTTACCACGATGATGGCCGTGTGGGCCTGAACCGCCATCTGGTTCAGGATGCGCATCACGCCCAGGGCGCGCTCGCTGTCCAGCGGTGCGGTGGGTTCGTCCGCCAAGATGACGGGCGGGCGGTTCGCCAGCGCCCGGGCAATCGACACCCGCTGTTGCTCGCCGCCCGAGAGTTGTGACGGTTCGGCCCGGGCGCGGTGCTGCACATCGAGCGCCGTGAGCAGTTCCAGCGCACGGGCCCGGGCCTGCGGGTTGGCCTGGCCCGCCAGCATCGGCAGCAGGGCCACGTTGTCGGTCACATCCAGAAACGGGATCAGGTAGGGCGCCTGAAAAATAAAACCAATGCGGTCACGGCGCAGCGCGCGCAGGTCGGGCACTTGCCAGCCGTTGTCGTAAATCACCTCGGTGCCCAGCGTCATGCGCCCGGATGTGGGCTCGATGATCGCGCCCAGGCATTTGAGCAGCGTGCTTTTGCCCGAGCCCGAGGGGCCCACCAGACCCACCACCTCGCCCGGCGCCACCACCATGTTGACGTTTTTCAGGGCCTCGACGGCGCTGTCGCCCTGACCATAAACCTTGCGCAGGCCTTCGATGCGGATGCCGCTCATGGGAGTCGCCCCGCTGCAGATATTCCCGTCATTGCGAGGAGCGCAGCGACGCGGCAATCCATGCCCGCCAGACTTCCTGGATTGCCGCGCTTCGCTTGCAATGACGAAACCAGCCGCGCCACGCTCGCAATGACGACATTTTGTGGTGTGTTCATGGTGATCATCCAATCGCCTCGGCCGGATCGACCTTGAGCGCCACCTGAATCGAAAGCAGGCTGGCCAGGGCACAAATGACCAGCGTGGCGACCAAGCCGGTGACGGCATCGCGCGGCATCAGCAGCACGTATTTGGGGAAAATCGGCGCCCAGAAGGTGGCCGATATCTTGCCTACCATGAAGCCGATCAGCCCGAGCCCCATGGCCTGCTGCAGGATCATGCTGGCAATCGTGAGGTTGCGCGTGCCGATCAGCTTGAGCACCGCAATTTCGCGAATTTTGCCGAGTGTCATGGTGTAGATGATGAAGGCCACAATGGCCGCGCTCACCACCGCCAGAATCGCCAGGAACATGCCGATCTGACGGGCCGAGGTGGCAATCAGCTTGGCCACCAGAATGTCTTCCATGCCGGCGCGGGTGTACACCTGCACATGTTTCCAGCGCTTCAGGGCGTTGGCGACCTCATCGGCCTGCCAGCCCGGTTGCAACTGCACCAGCACCGCGTTGACGTTGTGGCTGCTGGTTTGCAGGGTTTGGACGGCATCGAGCAGTCCCGGCACGCCGGGGCGGTTGAAAGCCGGGTTGGCCGCCGTGCGGCTGCGGTCATTCACAATGGTGTCGTTGTCCTTCAGGAACTGCGCTTCCTGCGCGTCCTTGAGCGGCACAAACAGCATCGGGTCGCCGCCCGAGGACACCATGCGCTGGGTGAGTCCGACCACGGTGTAGTTGTGGCGGCGCACGCGCACCGCATCGCCCAGGACCAAGCCGGTTTTGATGTCAGCCACGGCTTCATAATGATCGCGGGTGAGCTGGCGCCCTGCCACCAGATAACCAGGCGCGCCAGGCTTGCCGGGCTCCACACCCACCACCATGGTGCGGGCTTCTTCGCCGCTGGGGCGCTGCACCTGCATGGTGAGGTAAGTCACGTTGGCGGCCTGCGCCACACCGGGCATGCCGCGCACGCTGCGCACCACGTCGTCCTTGATGCTGGAAGCCTCGGCATACGGGCCCTGGGTGTCTTTTTGCACTATCCACAGGTCGGCCTGGCTGTTGGTGAGCAGGGCCTGCGCATCGTCCACCATGCCGCGATACACCCCGGCCATGGTCAGCGTCACGCCAATCAGCAGCCCGAGCCCGAGCCCGGTCAGGGCAAACTTGCCCCAACCGTGCAGGATGTCGCGTCCGGCCAGACTGATCATGGGGTGACCCCGGGTTTGACCAAGGAATCAACCACCGTGATACGCGCGCCGCTGCTCAGGGCTTTCTGGCTGTAGACCACCACCCGGTCACTCTTCTCCAGGCCTTTGAGCACCTGCACCTGGCCGTCCAGGCTCTGGGTGCCGAGTTGCACTGGCGCAAATTCGGGCTTGCCGTCTTTCAAACGCCAGACCCCGCTTTCGCCTTTTTGATGCTGGATGGCCGCGTTGGGCAGCAGCAGCGCGGGTGCGGTGGCGGGTAATTGCAAAGTGACTTCGGCCATTTCACCGACCGAGACGTTGGCGGGCGGGGCGTCAAACGCCACCTGGGCAATACGTTCTTCGGTGACGCTGTCGGCCAGCAGTTCAAGTCGGGCCACCTGACCGGTGAAGCTGTCTTGGGGACGGGAGCGCAACACAATGCTGGCTTTCACGCCAGTGGCCAGACCGGCCGAGCGGCCTTGGTCAACACGCATCCTGATCCACAGGCTGGCCGGGTCCATCAGGCGCAGCACCGGCTGGCCCGCCACCACGGTGCTGCCGGACTCGGCGTCGCGCGTGGTCACCACCGCATCGGCCGGGGCGAACAGGCGCACGTTGTCGCGCTGTTGTGCCAGTGCCGCGCGCTCGGCTTTGACGCGGGTCAGGTCCTGGCCAGCGCCCGCCAGATTGGCTTGCGCTGCCTGCACCGCTGCATTGGCGGAAGCCTGGGCTTGCAGAACCGCATCGAGCGCGCCGGGGCTGATGAAGTTTTGCCGTGCCAGGTCCTGGTTGCGCTGGGTGGTGGTGGCGGCCAGTGCGCTGCGCGCCTTGGCATCCAGCAATTGGGCCTGCGCGGCCGCCTGGGCACTGCCCGCGCGTGCCAGTGAGGCATCGAGTGCGGCCAGGCGCTGGCCGAAGTCCACCGGGTCCATCTCGGCCAGCAGTTGCCCGGCCTTGACGCTGTCACCCACATCCACCTTGACGCTCAGCACCCGCCCTGCCACCGTCGGGCCGACCATCCAGCTGCGCCGGGCCTCCACCGTGCCGATGCCAAAAATGGCCGGGCTTAACGTGCCCTCGGTCGGGCTGACCACAGTCACCTTGATCGGCGCCAGCGGTCCGGTGCGCAGCGACACATAGGCCATGCCGCCGATGAGGGCCAGGGCGACGGCACCCATGATCAGACGGCGTTTGAGCAAAGCGTTGGTATTCATGGGGCTCCTTGAAATTCAGTCGGCTGGCATTGCAGCCCATGTTGAAGAATGGCAAAAACGCCCGGGGCCTGGGCTGCCATTGCCTGGACATTATTTGAAATCATGGCTTGCATGACCAGGCCCTGCACCGAGCCGATGAACAGCACGGCGGCGGCTTGCAGATCGATACCCGGGCGCAGCGCCTGTTGTGTTTTGGCAAGCTGCAACACAGCCAGCAGCAGCTGACGGTAACGCTGCATCAGGGCGCGCACCCGACTTTTGAGGGCGGTGTCGCCCGGGCGCTGCAGTTCCTGAAAGACCAGCCGTGGCACGCCCGGGTAACACATGACAAAGTCCACATGGGTCAAAAAGATTGCGCGCAGGGCGGGCAAGGCCGCGCGGTCGGCATGTGCGGCAGCGGTGTGCAGGCGGGTCATCAGGGTCTCGGTCACCCAGTCGAGCACCGCCAGCCAGATGGCTTCCTTGCTGGCAAAGTGCTTGAACACCGCGCCCTGCGAAATGCCCACCGCACGCGCCAGGTCCGCCGTGGTGATGTCAGCCGGGCTACGCTCTGCGGCCAGCAGCAAGGCGGCTTCCACCAGGCTGGCCTGACGCACTTCGGTACGCTGTTTTGGAGGTTTGTCCTGAACTTCCATGGCCTTAAAGTAATTCATCAATTACTTATTCTAAGGCTTGTGGTTTGTCTCTGGGGTGAAGGGTGGGTAAAGTTGTTCTGTTGTGTGCTTCGTTATCGCGTTGTGAAGCATGGGGTCGAGTTGTTCTGCGCTGCGCGCGGTAACCGGCAGGGGCGGCCACCTCATACTGGGGTACCAGAAATCGGTGACCACCCCTGCCGATTACCGCGCGATCCGGTGATGTGCGGAAATCGTTTAAGGCAAATGCAGATGCAAATGCAAATACAACTGAAGTTGCATTTCACCATTACCCGCACCATGTCCAGCGCAGTGGCTGGTATTGGGGGCTGACGATTTCTGGTACTCCAGTATGAGGAAGCCGCCAATGCCAGTCGCTGCGCGGGTTACCGTTACCAATGCATTGAACCAGTTATAAATTTCAGGGCAGCAACACCACTGGTTCAATCGCCTCACCCTGAAACAAAACGCGCCCAATCACCGCCGTCTGCGCATACCCCGCAGCCTTTAACGCAGCCACACAATCCGCAACCCGGTCAGCCGGCACACTGGCAAGCAAACCACCGGCGGTTTGTGGATCAAACAGCAGCGGGTAACGCGGGTCGTTGACAAAGTCGTCCTGATTGCGCAGCGCCCGGCGCAGGCGCACATTGGCCGGTTGCAGCGAGCTCACAATGCCCGCCGCCACGGTGTCCAACGCGCCATCCAGCAATGGCAAGGCCGACAACACCAGCTCGGCATCCACCTCTGACGCCCGGGTCATCTCCATCAGGTGCCCGAGCAGGCCGAAGCCGGTCAGGTCGGTGCAGGCCGTGGCGCCAAAGTCACGCAGGCACTGGGCGCCCTGTCTGTTGGACAGCACCATGGACTGCAGCGCGGCGTCGATCCAGCGCCCCTTGGCGGCCAGCCGGGCGTGTGCGGCAAACAGTGTGCCGGTGCCAATCGGTTTGGTCAGAATCAGCACATCGCCGGGCAACATGCCGCCCTTGCGCGTCAGACCCACCAGTCGCTCGTCGATCAGCCCGTTGACGGCGAAGCCCAGCGCCAGCTCGGCGCCTTCGCCGGTGTGGCCGCCCACCAGCGCACAGCCGGCGTCGTTGAGCACCTCGACCGCGCCGCTCATCATCTGAAACAGCAGGTCTTCCACCTTGGCTTCCAGCCCCGGGGGCACGGTGGCAATCGCCGTGGCCGACTGCGGCTCGGCGCCCATGGCAAAAATGTCGCCCAGGGCGTGGTTGGCCGCGACTTTGCCAAACAGGTAGGGGTCATTGACAAAGGCGCGAAAAAAGTCCACCGAATGCACCAGCGCCATGCCGGGCGGCACGCGCACCACGGCCGCGTCGTCGGGGTCTTTCAAGCCGATCAGCACATCGTCGCGCTGCACCACCTGCAGTTGCCCCAGCGCCCGCGACAACACCGTGGCCCCCACCTTGGCGCCACAGCCGCCGCAGCGCATGGCAATGGCCGAGATCGCCTGCAGGGCTTCGTCCGGGTTCAGCGCGAGTTGGGACGGTGTGTTGCGCGGCGGCGCATCTGCCTTGGCCTGCATGTCGGGAAATTCCGAGAAATTGCGCATGAAACGCTGGTCGATCCAGTCTTTCCAGCGCCACACCCAGTCGCCCCAGAAACCCAAGGCGCCGCGTGAAGCCACGGCATAACGGTTGCCGGTGCTGATCAGGGCCAGCCAGCTGGATTGCGGCCGGTAAGCCTGCAGGGTACGCCCCTGCACGCTCAGACGCAAGTTATCGGCCAGCGGCCGGCCCATGCGCACGGCAAACACGCCAGCCTTTTCCATGGGAAAGTTTTGCATGGCGGCAATGTCGCCGGCGGCAAAAATGGCCGGGTCGGTGAGGGTTTGCAACTGGTCGTTCACCCGCACAAAGCCGCCTGCATCCAGCGCCAGGCCGGTGCCTTGCAGCCAGGGCGCACCACCCGCCTGTGTGACCCACATGGTCTCTTCTGCTTCGACCACCAGGCCGCTGGCACAGACCAGCTGGTCGGGCTCGACCCTTGTCACCTCGGCGTTCAGGTGCACCTGCACACCGCGATCATTCAGCACGCTGGCAAACTTGCGGCGCACCCGTGCATTGTGGGTCGGCAGGATGCTGTCCGTTGTCGTGAGCAGATGAAATTGCAGCAGTTCGGGGTCGCGCCCGCGTGAGATCAATTCGTTACGCAGGCGGTACTGCATTGACAGCAGCAACTCCACCCCCCCGGCCCCGGCGCCGACCACAGCCACACGCAGCGGCCCCTGGGTGTGCGCCTGCACCTTGGCCAGCAGCGCCAGCCAGCGCTGGTTAAAGCGGGTGATGGGCTTGACCGGCGTGGCAAATTCATCTGCCCCCTTGACACCGCTCAGGCGCGGCGTCGAGCCGATGTTGATCGACAAACAGTCGTAGGGCACCGGCGGGCGATGGCGGCACAGCACCTTTTTTGCTGCGCGGTCTATACCCACCACCTCGTCGCGGTAGAGCCGGGCGCCGGCAAACACGGCCAGCCGTGCCAGGTCGATGTGTACCTCGTCATAGCTGTAATGGCCCGACACGTAGCCCGGCAGCATGCCGGAGTAGGGCGTGTGCACATCGGTGCAGATCACCGTCAGGCGCACGCCGGGTTCGGGTTGCATGCCAAAGCGCTTGAGCACGCCCACATGGCTGTGGCCGCCGCCAATCAGCACGATGTCTCTGGCGATGGGTTGATTGGGGTGTTGCATCGGAAAAGGGGGTTCAGGAAAATTCAAAAAAGAGTGGTCTGGTTTCACAGGTGTGGCGACGCTGCCGTGAGCTCACTCACCAACTGCTGCAGCACCCGCCGCTCGGCCTCAGGCGCAAACAGCGGCGCACGCGCCGTGCATTGGGCTTGCAAATGCGCCAGAAAAGCCGGTTCATGGCGGCAGCGACGCAGCAAATCGACCAATTGCTGTTCATTGTCCCAGTCAAAATAGCCCGCGTAATCGGTCCCCAGCATGCCCACATTACCGTCAATGCGCGAGGCCAGCACCGGCGTGCCGGAGCGCACCGCCTCCATCACCACATGGGCGCCGCCTTCCATGCGGCTGGTGTGCACCAGCACATGGGCGCGCTGGATGCGCCGACGCGTGGCCTCGTGTGGCAAAGCACCGAGCCAGCGGTAGCCGGGGCAGACGGCGGTGGTGTCTTGTGCCAGAGCCGCCAGCGCGGCGTCCAGCGGCGCGCCAATGTGGTCGATCCGAATGACATCCTGGCTTGATAACAGGCGGGCTGCGGCAAACAGGGTCTGTGGTGACTTTTCCTCGCGCAGGTGGCCCACCATTACCGCTCTCAGAAAGAGAGCAGATTTGGCCAGGCTCCGGCGCGCCGGTGTCGACTGAAAAATCACCTGGGCGCGGGGCTGCAGCGATATTGGCAAGCTGGCCAAGCCCAGGTTCTGCAACACCACCAGGCGCTGCGCCCATTGCAGCGAACGCTGGGCCTGCGGGTCGGTCTGAATGTCACGGTACAGGTCGGTGCCGGTCAGCACCACGGCCAGGCCGGGCACCGGCTGAGTATCAGTGTCAGCACCCCGGCTCTGCGCCCAGGCCCTGACCGAGGCCGCCGAGCGCCGCGCATGCAGGGCGATCATGCCGCTGTCCTGTGCCGCGGCCGGGCCGTCGGGCCATTGGGTCACGATGCGCACCTGAAAGGATGGGCCGCTGGCAGCGTGCGACTGCAGGAATTTTTGCCAGCGCCGTGCGGTTTGCCAATTGCCGTTGTTGGCATCCGCCAGCGCCGGGCTCACAATCACCACCTGTTTCTTCAAAGAGGCCATCACCCATGCTCCCCGAGTTGATTCCAAGTTTGCCCAACTGGCAGCCCGCACAGGCAGCGCGCACCGCAGATGCCCGGACGCTGGCGCAATACCTGCACATGAGCCGTACACGCACGCTGGCGCTGCTGGATGTTTATGTGGCTGCGCTGGGACCTGCTCTGACCGTGCCATGCACGCCCCAACTCAATCCGCCGCTGTGGGAACTGGGCCACATCGGCTGGTTTCAGGCGTTCTGGCTGGCGCGCAACCCGCAACACCGACTGGGCGTGCTGGCCGATCCGCTGGTGGCGCGACGCCCGTCGCTGTTGCCGCCAGCCGACGCGCTTTACAACTCCAGTGTGGTGGCGCACGACAGCCGCTGGCAGCTGCCGCTGCCTGATCTGCAGGCCACCCGGTCTTTCCTCCAGGCCAGCCTGGATCAGACCCTGGCCTTGTTGGCTGCTGAAAGGGGCGACGATGCCGCGCTGTATTTCTACCGTTTGGCCTTGTTTCATGAAGACATGCATAGCGAAGCCGCCGTCTACATGGCGCAGGCCCTGGGCATTGCGCTGCCGCCAGCGTTGTTGCACGATCAGGCAGCGCGACCCGGCGGGCCGGTGCAGTCGCTCCGGCTGGAGGCCGGCGACTGGACGCTGGGCTACCTGGAGCGTGGCTTTGCCTTTGACAACGAACTGGGGCCGCACCGCGTGCAGCTGGGCAGCTATGCCATCGACGACCAGCCGGTGTCGTGGCGGCGCTATTTGCCTTTTGTAGAGGAGGGTGGCTATGCCGACGCGAGTTGGTGGAGCAAGCCGGGATGGCAATGGCTGCAAGCCGGGCAGCCGCTTGCCAGAACGGGCCCGCGTTATCTGCGTCAGGTCAAGCAGGGCAAGGGCGCGACGGTTTGGGAGCAATGCCTGTTTGGCCAATGGCAAGCGCTGGACCTGGATGCCCCCGCCTGCCACCTGAGTTATTTCGAGGCCGAGGCTTGGTGCCGCTGGGCCGGTTGCCAATTGCCCACCGAGGCGCAGTGGGAGCGGGCCGCCATGACCCAGCCCGGTTTTCACTGGGGTGAGGTCTGGGAATGGACCGCCAGCACCTTCAAGCCTTACCCCGGTTTCGAAGCCCACCCGTACCGCGATTACTCGGCCCCCTGGTTTGGCGACCGGCCGGTGCTGCGCGGCGCCAGCCGGGCGACCGCTGAGCGCATGGCACACCCGCGCTACCGCAATTACTTCACGCCCGAGCGCAATGACATCCATGCCGGTTTCAGAACCTGCACCGCTTAAAAAGTGGGTGTGCTTTGCGCGCATCAAAAGCCAGCAAGTCGCAGCCGCATCAGGCGCCAGCCCACATCACGGCAAAGCGGCCCGCGTCCCTCGTGGGCGCATCGGTCCACACCAGCGGCTCGGCAAAACCGGCCTCGCGCAGCAATTGCGAAAAACCCGACACCGTCCACTTGTAGGAATTCTCGGTATGGATGCGCTCGCCCTGGCTGAAGGCGCGCTGGCCACCCGGCCACTGCACGGTCAGGTCGCGCTGCGCCACCAGGTGCATTTCAATGCGCGATTCGTTGCGGTTGAACAAAGCGTGATGCGCCCAGTCGGCCAGCCGCAGGTCGGTGCCGACCAGCCGGTTCACGTTGGAAATCAGGTTGCGGTTGAAGGCGGCCGTGACACCGAGGGCATCGTCGTAAGCGGCTTCCAGTTCAGTGGCGTCCTTCACCAGGTCCACCCCGATCAGCAGCCCGCTGCCCGCCACCGGACCGCAAGCCTCGCGCACCTGGCGCAAAAAGTCCAGCGCCTGCCTGGGGGTGAAATTGCCGATGCTCGACCCCGGGTAGAACAGCACCCTTGGCCCGGCATCGGGCTCGCCCGCCTCGGGCGGCAAATCGAGCGTTTGTGAAAAGTCCAGCCCGATGCCGACCATGTCGATGGCCGGGTACTGGCGCTGCAACGCGGCCAGGGTGGCGCGCAAAAAATCAACCGAGATGTCGACGGCTACATAGCGACTCGGAGCCAGTAGCCCAAATAAACTGGCGGCCTTGCCACAATTGCCTGCACCCAGGTCAATCAGCGTGGCCCCCTGCGGCGCAGACCGGACCATAGCCTGGACATGCGCCTTGAAAATGGCCGCCTCGGTGCGCGTCGGGTAATACTCGGGCAGTTCGGTGATGGCTTCGAACAGGCGAGAACCCAGCGCGTCGTACAAGAACTTGGGCGACACCGTGGCACCGCCAGGCTGCGGATTCGCCGTCAGGCCATGGATGAGCTCCTCGCGAATGTGTTCGGCGCTGTCGTGGTGCAATTGGACAAAGACAGGAGTTTTCATGGATCTGGGTGAGTGGCTGGGGCCTGATCGTAGCGCCCGCGGCAGCAAAGTGATTTTCTTATTACCATTGCCCCCCGGCTTTGGCGCACCTTGACATGCGCCGACCGTATCAACTTATAGACAAGAAAGCGCTTCATGCTCACAACTTCACGCCGTTTCACCCTGCACGCACTGCTGGCTTGCACCGTTCTGGGTTTTGCTACCCAGACGGTCGCACAGCAGGTCTTCAAGATCACCGCCATCCCCGACGAGTCGCCCACCGAACTGGCGCGCAAGGCCGCACCGCTGGTGACCTACCTGTCACAAAAACTCGGCATGAAGGTGGAATTCACCCCGGTGTCCGACTACGCCGCTGCGGTGGAAACGCTGGTGAACAAACAGGTCGACATGGCCTGGTTTGGTGGCTTCACCTTTGTCCAGGCCAACGTGCGTTCGGGTGGCAAGGTGGTGCCGCTGGTGCAGCGCGAGGAGGACGCCCGATTCAAATCGGTCTTCATCACGTCACAGCCTGACATCAAGGCGCTGGCCGACCTCAAGGGTAAAACACTCAGCTTTGGCTCGGCGTCGAGCACCTCCGGCCATCTGATGCCGCGCAACTATCTGCTCGAAGCCAAGATCAACCCCGACACCGACCTCAAGCGCGTGGCTTTCTCGGGCGCCCACGATGCGACCATTGCGGCGGTGGCGGCGGGCAAGGTCGATGCCGGTGCCTTGAACATTTCGGTCTGGGACAAGTTTGTCGCCGACCAAAAAGTGGACACCGCCAAGGTCCGGGTGTTCTACACCACCCCGGCTTATTTTGACTACAACTGGACCGTGCATGCCGACATGCCGCAAGCCTTGCGGACCAAGCTCACGCAAGCCTTTCTGGAACTGAACAGCAGCACACCGGAAGGCAAGGCCTTGCTGGAGCTGCAACGCGCCAGCCGCTTCATTCCGACCCAGGCCGCCAATTACAAAGGCATTGAAGCCGCCGCGCGCAGTGCCGGCCTGCTCAAGTAATGGCCGTGAATCAACCGCATGTGATCGCTGCTGACGCCGGCGGCCTCATGGCCAGCAGTCAAATTTTGCGATGAAAGTAAGCTTGCTCGGCTGCTCGGCGCAGCACCCTGCCGCACACATGGCGGCCGCGCCGGCGCTCAAAGCCATTGACCTGGTACTGGCGCAGGGCGAGCAGGTGGCCGTCATCGGCCCCTCGGGTGCCGGCAAAACCACGCTGCTGCTCCTGATCGCTTGCGCCCTCAAGCCGACCGGGGGCCAATTGCTGCTGGATGGGCGCGATCCGTGGACGCTGCGCACCGCTGAGCTGCAGCGCCTGCGCGGTCAACTGTGTCTGGCCCCCCAGGTACCACCGCTGCCGCCACGCCAGCGCGTCATCACAGCCGTGCTGGCGGGACTGCTGCCGGGCATGGGC
Organism: Rhodoferax sp.; assembly: GCF_023701345.1. Taxonomy (GTDB): domain Bacteria; phylum Pseudomonadota; class Gammaproteobacteria; order Burkholderiales; family Burkholderiaceae_C; genus Rhodoferax. Next base: position 12,162 of record NZ_JAMPXE010000039.1, read on the forward strand.
CTGTGGGCAAGCCTGGGCAATTTGCTCTACCCACGGCAGATCGAACTGGCCGAAGCGGCACTGGCGCGCTTTGACCTGGCTGAAAAATTGTTCGAACGCGTCGACCGGCTCTCGGGCGGCGAGCGCCAGCGGGTCGGGCTGGCACGGCTGGCCGTGGCCAACGCGCGCCTGCTGCTGGTCGATGAGCCGCTGTCGGCGCTCGACCCCGAGCGCGCCCGCCAGGCCTGCGCGTCGATCACCACCGTGGCGCGCGAACAGCAGGCCACGCTGATCGCGACCTTGCACCATGTCGACATGGCGCTGCAGCACTTTGGGCGCATCGTCGGTTTGCGCGACGGTGAAGTTGTGTTTGACCTGCCCACTGTCGAGGTGACTCCAGAGCGACTGACCGATTTGTATGCACGCCACCTGGACGAGCTGACGGCAACGGCGCCAGCCCTTGAGCCTCTCGCATTCAGCGCCCCGGCGGTGACCGTGACCTGCCGTTGAAATGCTGACCTTGCGCACAAGCTCTGCCGCGCGTCGCGATCCCGCCTGGATCGGCAGGCTGTTTGCGCTGCTCGCCACCGGCGTGGTGGCCTGGCCCTTGCTGGTGCTGGCTGAATTCAGGCCCTGGACATTGCTGAGCCCCGAGAGCCTGCGCCCCACACTGCATTTTCTGGCGGACTTTTTTCCGCCCAAGCTGGAGCCCGGGTTTTTGCTGCTGGTGGCGCGCGAGACCTGGCGCACCGTGGCCATCGCCACGGCGGGTATCGTGCTGGCGCTGGGTTGGGCGATCCCGCTGGCGTTGATCGCGGCACGTCCGCTTTCGGTGTCAGCCTTGTCGGGTCGCATGGCCTGGTTGCCCGCCGTCGTCCGCCAGGCGGTGCGCTGGCTGCTGATGTTGCTCAGAAGCGTGCCCGAGCTGATCTGGGCGTTGATTTTTGTCCGTGTGGTTGGCTTGGGGCCGACCTCGGGCGTGCTGGCGATTGCACTCACCTATGCCGGCATGCTGGGCAAGGTCTACGCCGAGATTCTTGAATCCAGCGACGCGCAGCCCACCCAGAACCTGCTGCGCAACGGCAGCGGCCGGCTGCAGGCCTTTTTTTACGGCTTGCTGCCGCAAAGCGCGACCGAGCTCACCAGCTACACGGTCTACCGCTGGGAATGCGCCATCCGCTCCTCTGCCGTGCTGGGCTTTGTCGGCGCCGGGGGGCTGGGCCAGCAAATGGATGCCTCCATGAAAATGTTCAACGGCAGCGAGGTCGCCACCATGTTGCTGGTGTTCATGGCGCTGGTCTGGCTGGCTGACCGGGCCAGCAGCCTGCTGAGGAATGCCCTGGCATGAAGCCCGTGCGTCCGCCCCCCATCTGGAACCCGCGCTGCAAAGCCTGCTGGTTGAACCTCGGGCTGCTGCTGTTGGTGCTGGCCAGTTTCATGTCGCTCGACCTGCAGTGGGGCAAGTTTTTATCGGGCGAAGCGCTGGCCTCGATGGGGCGTTTTGTCAGTGAACTGCTGGTGCCGCAAACCGCCCCGGCGTTTCTGCGCAAAGTGCTTTGGGCCAGCCTGGAAACCCTGGCCATGTCGGCGCTGGGCACGGCGCTGGCGGCCGGGGCCGGTTTGGCACTGGCCCTGCCTGCCGCCAGAACCCACCCCGGTGACGCGGCGCGCTGGCGTGGCCCGACCCGGTTGCTGCTCAATGCGCTGCGCAGCATTCCCGAACTGGTCTGGGCGGCGCTGCTGCTGATCTCGGCCGGCCTGGGCCCGCTGGCAGGCACCCTGGCGCTGGCCTTGCACACCACAGGCGTTTTAGGGCGACTGTTTGCCGAGAGCTTCGAGAACCAGCCGACCGGACCGGCCGATGCGCTGCGCGTGCGTGGCGTCTCCAGGGGCAAGGTGTTCTGGTACGCCGATTTCCCCCAGGCCGTGCCGCAGTTGCTGAGTTACACGCTCTACCGCTGGGAAAACAACATCCGCGCGGCGGCCGTGCTGGGCGTGGTCGGCGCCGGCGGCCTGGGGCAGATGCTGGCCTTTCACATGGGTTTGTTCCAGATGATGGAAACCAGCTCGGTGCTGATCGCCATGATGGCGCTGGTGGCCGTGGTCGACGGCCTGAGCTACTTCACCCGTTGGGCCATGCAGCGTTAACTTGAAAAAACATCGGCATTGCGAGCCGTTAATGACGGAATCTGTTCGTTCGCAATGACGGCAGGTTTTCATGTCCGGCTGGCTTGCAACTACAATAATTCTGTTATAGCTTATGTAAGTAAAGCTTGATGAATACGGGCCCTGGGGTTTAACAACACAAGGTTTGCCATCATGACGACATACAGCAAACTGTTTGCCGAATTTGGTTGATTTTCAAAAACAAGGAGTGTTATGAGTACGTTTGATTCCATTGGCCTGATCAAGAGCATCAATGACAACCTCGGGCCGTTTCGCAAGTCGCAAGGTGAGGCCATGCAGGGGTTTGCGCAGTTGGCCAAGGCCTCCATGGCCGGAGGCCTGGTCAGCGCCAAGCACAAGGAACTGATTGCCCTGGCCATTGGTATCACGCAACACTGTGCCGGTTGCATCGCCTTTCACGTCAAGGCCCTGCACCGTCTGGGTTGCACCCGCGCCGAACTCGAAGAGGCGCTGGCCGTCTGTGTTTACATGGGCGGCGGCCCCGGGCTCATGCTGGTCGCCGAAGCGTTGGCGGCCTGGGACGCCATGGCCCCAGCCTGAGACTTTGCGGGTCAGACCACTCGCGTAGCGACGTACTCTGACCCCAACTGATCAAACGGTCAGTTCAAGCGCATGCCGGCAAGCAGTTGTATTACATTGTGCTGCATCATCTTGAGGTAGCTTGAGCCCGGTTCAGCCGGCCCGGAGAGCGCGTCGGAATACAGGGTGCCGCCCAGCGTGGCACCGGCGTCCTTGCTGAGTTGCGCCATCAGTTTGGGGTTGCTCATGTTTTCTACAAAGATGGCCCTGATCTTTTCACGTTTCATCTGACGGATCAATTCAGCCACGTGTCTGGCACTGGGCTCGGTATCGGCGTTGACGCCATCGGGTGCCAGGAATTTGATCTGGTAATGCGCGGCAAAGTAACCAAACGCATCGTGCGAGGTAATGACCTTGCGTTTGGCTACGGGCAGGGCGTCAAACTGCGCTTTGGCCTGTGCGTCAAAGTCTCTCAAGGCTTTGGCATAACGCTCTGCATTGGCCTGGTAAGTCATGGCACCGGCCGGATCCACTTTGGACAAGCCGGCGGCAATATTCTGCACATACAGCACCACGTTGTTGGGGTTTTGCCAGGCGTGCGGGTCGGCTTCATGGTGACCGTGGCTGTTGCCAGCCTCTTCCATCTGACGCGGCTTGACGCCCCTCGAGGCGACCACGACGGCACCCTGGTAAGCGGCTGATTTGGCCAGCTTGTCGGCCCAGGGTTCGAAATTGAGGCCGTTGATGACAAACAGGCGCGCTTGCAGGATGGCCTTGGCGTCCGCGGGTTTGGGCTCAAAGCTGTGCGCATCGGCATTCGGGCCGACCAGGGTGGTGACATTCACGCGCTCGCCGCCCACCACCTGCACCAGGTCGCCGAGGATGCTGAAGGAGGCCACCACCCGGACGGGTTCGGCGGCATGGCCGGGTGACATGAAAAGACGGCAGACAGCCAGTGTGCAGAGCAGCAGGGTTTTAATCATGTAGTGTTTCATTGTTTGTCATGTGTGTGACTTCAGCCGACCCGGTGCGGGCGCTTGAGCACCTGGGGCAACCAGCCGCCCGGCGACACCAGCAAGGACAGGCCGTAGAGCACCCCGGCGCAGCCGATGATGGTAGGGCCGCTGGGGGTGTCGAGGTGGTAGGACAGCAGCAGCCCGACGCTGCCAGCCAGCGCCGCCTGGGCGCTGGCATTGACCAGTTGGGCGCTCAAGCTGTCATGCCAGAGCCGGGCTGACACTGCTGGCAGCATCATCAGGCCCACCGCCATCAGCGTGCCCAGGGTCTGGAAACCCGCCACCAGGTTGACCACCACCAGCATCAGAAAAGCCTGCTGCCAGATCCAGCCGCGACGACCCCAGCCACGGCCGGCGGCGGCGGCCAGAAATACCGGGTCAAAGCTTTCCAGTACCAGCCCCCGGTACAACGCCGCCAGGGCGATCACGCTGACGCTGGCCACGCTGGCCACCAGCAACAGCCCGGCGCCGTCCACCCCCAGCGCGCTGCCAAACAAAATATGCAACAGGTCGAGTTGCGTACCTTGCCGTGACAACAGGGTGACCCCCAGGGCCAGGGCCACCAGGTAAATGGCGGCCAGGCTGGCGTCTTCCTTCAAAGCCGTAAAGCGGCTGATGAAACCGGCCAACCCGGCCGCCAGCATGCCCGAGATCACACCACCGGCGGCCATCGCGGTCAGTGACAAGCCTGAAAACATGAAACCGATCGCCACGCCCGGCAGCACGGCATGGCTGATGGCGTCACCCAGCAGGCTCATGCGGCGCAGCGTCAGAAAGACGCCGAGCGGGGCGGCGCTTACCGCCAGCGCCAGCGTGGCCACCAGCGCACGGCGCATGAAGGCAAATTCGGCAAACGGGCCGATCACATAGTCCCACAGCGCCATCATCATGCGCTGACCTCATCAGTGTGGCAAATGTCGGCGCTATCGTCCCAGGCTTCGGCCAGGGCGCGGGCACGCAGCAAATTGGCTTGTGTCAGCACCGTCGCGGTGTCGCCCCAGGCCACCAGTTCGCGCGCCAGCAGCACTGTCTGATCAAAATGGGCGCGCACCTGGACGTCGTCATGCAGCACGGCAATCACGGTGCGGCCCTGGGCGTGCCACTGCTTGATCAGGTCCAGCAGCGCAGCCGTGGTGCGCGAGTCCATCGCGTTGAAGGGTTCGTCGAGCAGGATCAGATCGGCGTCCTGCATCAGCAAACGGGCAAACAGCACACGCTGGAACTGTCCGCTCGACAACGAACCCACGGTGCGTTCCTCAAAGCCCTCCAGCCCGACGCTGTGAATGGCGGCATCGGCTCGGGCCAGCATGCCGGTATCGACGCCGCCCCAGGCGCCCAAAGCGCTCCAGCAACCCAGCAGCACGCAATCGCGCACCGGCATGGGAAAGCTGCGGTCGATCTCGGTCATCTGCGGCAGGTAGGCGATGCGTGCGCGCGGCGTGTTCACCTGAACCCGTCCACCAGCGCTTGTCAGCAGGCCCATGATGCTTTTGAGCAGCGTGCTCTTGCCCGAGCCATTGGGACCAATCACGGCGGTGAGCGAGCCATTTGCAAATTCGCCGCTGACGTGGTGCAGGGCAGGGTGCTGGCGGTAGCTCACCGTCAGGTTGTCAATCCTTACCAAGGGGACGCTCCCATGTTGGCCCACCAAACAGCCAGCCAGAGCAGGGTCAGCAGCGGCAGTACGGCCAAGATTCTTCGCCAGGCGGGCCAGGCCAGTACGCTCAGGCGCCTGGTGATTTTTGCCTGAGAGGGGCTGGAATGGACATGCGCGGTTGCGTGATCGTTCCGGTGCTGGTGGTGTGGATGCGTCATGGCATGATGAAAATCGGTGAATTGTTACAATAATGCAACTGAATTGCAGTAGAGTTTATCGCAACTCAATTGCAATAAACTTGCTCCGAAGAAAATTCATAGCCACAAATCCTGTCCGATGCCTGCCGCGCCCTCGTTATCTCTCGTCGACCCGATCGATGCCTTGCTGACTGCCCATGGTTTGCGTCGTACCGATGCGGCCCGGCGTGTGCTGGGCTGGCTGCTGGCACACCCGGACACCAGCTACACCCATGCCCAGTTGCAGACGGCGCTGCAAAACGACATCACCGCAGCGGGGCAGGGCGAGGCCGGCAGCGCGCTGGACCGCGTCACGCTGTACCGTCTGATCGACCGCCTGACGCAAGTGGGCCTGCTGCTGTGCCGGGTCGATGCCAGACGGGTGCGGCGTTACCAGGCGATGCCCGCCAGCGTGCATGCCTTGCCCCACTTCGAGTGCCAGAGTTGCCACCGCGACCAACCCTTGCAGGGCGCCTTGCAGGGCAATGCGCTTGATCTGGAAGTGGCTGCGCAAAACGCCTTGCAAGCGCTCAAGGTGCTGGGCTATCAGGGTTTGAGTCTGGACCTGGCGGTGCGCGGCGTCTGCGCCGACTGCGCCACGGCGGCCCAGACCACAAACCAGACGCCATGACCCGGTCGCGAGCAATTAGCGCACGATCAGAGACAATCAAGCCTTTTCAATCTGATTGTCTGATGTGAATAGTCCGGTTTTTTCTGCCCTGCTGCCCGTCGTTTTATTGATTGCCATAGGGTTCATAGCCGGTCGAGCCGGCTGGATCAGGGCGGAGGCCATCAAGGACTTGTCCAACCTGGTGTTCATGGTGCTCACGCCGGCGCTGCTGTTTCGCACCATGAGTTCGGTGCATGTGGAGCAGCTCAACTTCAAGCCGGTGGCCATGTACTTTGTGGCGGCCTTGCTGCTGTTTGGCGGCATGCTGGCGTGGCTGGGCTGGAGCCGGCGCGCTGCGGTGCTGGCGCTGGCCGCCACCTTCAGCAACACCGTGATGATCGGCATCCCGCTGGTTGGTTTGGCCTATGGTCAGGCCGGCCTGGTGACACTTTTCACCCTGATTTCTGTGCACTCCCTGGTGCTGCTGACGCTGGCCACCGTGGTGCTTGAGTTGGTGTCTGCCCGTGAGGAGCGCGCCGCCGGCCAGGGTGGTCAAAGGCACATGGCGCTCACGGTGCTGGCGGCTGTGAAAAGCGGCGTCATTCACCCGGTGCCTTTGCCCATCATTGTGGGCCTGTTGTTTGCGCAGACTGGATTGGTGCTGCCCGAGGTGGTGGACAAGCCACTGCACCTGCTCGGCAGTGCTTTTGGTCCGGTGGCACTGGTATTGGTGGGCGTGACACTGACGCAGGTGCAGGTGGGCCCGCATTTGAAAAGTGCTTTGGGTATCAGCCTGCTCAAAAATCTGGCACTGCCAAGCCTGGTGGCGGCGTTGGGCCTGGCGTTGGGCATGTCGGGTTTGCCGTTGGCGGTGATGATCGTCACCGCCTCGCTACCAATGGGCGCCAATGTATTCTTGTTTGCCCAGCGTTACGAGGTTGCACAAGATCTGGTGACAGCCAGCATGGCGGTGTCCACCGTCATTGGGCTGGCGACCGTCACCCTGGTGATGCCGTTGGTGGGGCTGCTGCCCTAAGGGGCCAGCCGCTCCCGAATCCAGGACACTTCGGGGTCGTCTGATGGATGGCTCAAACGGTATTGCAGCCGGTCATGCAGCCGGCTTTTGCGTCCTTGCCAGAATTGCCAGTTGTCGGGCTTGAGCCGGTAACCGCCCCAGTGCGGTGGCCGTGGCGGGTTCAGTAAAAACTGGGCACCATACCTGGCCGCATTGGCCACCAGCACACCACGGCCACTGATCACCTGGCTTTGCGGGCTGGCCCAGGCGCCAATGCGCGAATCCAGCGGGCGGCTGTGAAAGTAGGCATCGCTTTCCTCATTGCTGACCTTCTCCACCAAGCCTTCGATGCGCACCACGCGCTCCAGTTCGACCCAATGGAACTGCAGGGCCGCAAAAGGGTTGCCGGCCAGCTCCTGGCCCTTGCGGCTGTCATAGTTGGTGTACCAGACGATGCCGCGCTCGTCATAATCCTTGATCAGTACCACGCGCGTGCTGGGGCGCAGGTTGCTGGCCACGGTGGCCACGGTCATGGCGTTGGGTTCGGGCACTTCGGCGGCAATGGCTTCCTTGAGCCATTGTTCAAACTGTTTCAAGGGATCGACATGCGAGGCGTCTTCGTTGAGTTCGGCGCGTTCGTAGCTTTTGCGGAGGTCGGAAATATGGGACATCCCGGAAGTATAGGGAATACGCTCTGGCCGTACCGGTTGCGAAATTGGTAACCCATTGGTAACTATGTTGCCCTGCTGGTTTTAATTTAGCGGGTAACATTGTGCCTGTAATTTAGTTACCAATTTTTATCGAAAACATGAAACTCAACAACACCGTGGCTTTGGTCACCGAACGCATCGTTCAGCGCAGCTTGCCCACACGCACGGCGTATCTGGCGCGACTTGAGGCTGCGCTGCAGCGCCCGCCGGGTGCCCAGCGCCTGGGTTGCGCCAACGTGGCACACGCGTTTGCTGCGCTCCCCGGCAACGACAAATTGCGCGTGGTCGCAGAAAAAGCGCCCAACATTGGCATTGTCACCGCGTACAACGACATGCTGTCAGCCCATGCGCCGCTGCAACATTACCCCGATCTGATCAAGGCTGAGGCGCGTAAACACGGTGCTACTGCCCAGGTGGCAGGCGGTGTGCCGGCCATGTGCGACGGTGTCACGCAGGGCACGCCGGGCATGGAGCTGAGTCTGTTTTCGCGCGATGTGATCGCCATGGCCACGGCCGTGTCGCTGAGCCACGACGTCTTTGCCGGCGCGCTGATGCTGGGCGTGTGCGACAAGATCGTGCCGGGCCTGCTGATCGGCGCTTTGCAATTTGGTCACCTGCCCACTGTGTTTGTGCCGGCCGGTCCCATGACCACGGGCTTATCCAACAACGCCAAGTCGAAGGTGCGCGAACAGGCCGCCCAAGGCCTGGTCGGGCGCGCCGAGTTGCTGGCGGCCGAGTCGGCGGCTTACCACAGCCCCGGCACCTGCACCTTTTACGGGACCGCCAACAGCAACCAGATGTTGCTCGAAGCCATGGGCCTGCATGTGCCCGGTACCGCCTTCATCAACCCCGGAGCTGCAGTGCGTGACGAACTCACGCGGGAAGCGTTGCGCACCGTGCTGGGTAGCCCGGACTTCAAATGCCCGCCGATTGGCCGTGTGGTCGATGAGCGCTGCATTGTCAACGCCATGGTCGCCTTGCTGGCCACGGGGGGCTCGACCAACCACCTGATCCACTGGGTGGCGGTGGCGCGCGCTGCGGGTATCGTGATCGACTGGAATGACTTTTCGGCCCTGTCCGATGTGGTGCCGTTGCTGAGCCGTGTTTATCCGAATGGCAGTGCCGACGTCAACCAGTTCCAGGCGGCTGGTGGCCCCGGCTTTGTGATTCGCGAACTGCTCGATGGCGGCTTCATGCACGCCGACGTGCTCACCAACCGCGCCGGTGGCTTGCGCGAGTACACCGGCATTCCACGCGCCGCTGAAGATGGCCGCCTGCACTGGGACACCGCAGCGGTCAGCCTGGACGAATCGGTGGTGCGGCCGGCGAGCAGCCCGTTCAGCGCCAGCGGCGGCCTGAAACTGCTGCAGGGCAACCTGGGGCGCAGCGTGATCAAGATTTCGGCGGTGCCCGACGACCGCCATGTGATCGAAGCGCCATGCCGGGTTTTTGACTCGCAGGAAGCCTTGCACCGGGCCTTTGCCGCCGACGAACTCAACCGCGACCTGATTTGTGTGGTGCGCTGGCAGGGCCCGCAGGCCAATGGCATGCCCGAACTGCACAAGCTGACGCCGCCGCTGGCCGTGCTGCAGGGCAAGGGCTACCGGGTCGCGCTGGTCACCGATGGCCGCATGAGCGGCGCCTCCGGCAAGGTGCCTGCCGCCATTCATGTCTCGCCCGAGGCCGCTGCCGGTGGGCCGCTGGCGCGTGTGCGTGACGGCGATGTGATCCGTCTCGATGCCAATGCTGGCACACTACAGGTGCTGCTGACGGATGCTGAATGGGCCGCACGCGAAGTTCTTCCCATGCCGGATGCGCTGCGTCAGGCCAATGGTCTGGGCATGGGCCGTGAGCTGTTTGCCAGCATGCGCCGCAACGCCTTGAGCGCCGAAGAGGGCGCTTGCAGCTGGCTTTGACCGGCCACCTGGATTGCCGCGCTGGCCTAGCAATGACAGTTATTCCTTTAGTTTTTGAAAGACACCATGACAACTCAAACCCCTTTGACCGCTTTGCAGGTCATGCAAGATGCCCCGGTGATTCCGGTGATTGTGCTCAACGACGTGGCGCACGCGGTGCCGATGGCGCGCGCTTTGCTGGCGGGAGGCATTCGCATGCTCGAAGTCACGCTGCGCACGCCGCAGGCGCTGGCCTGCATCGAGGCCATTGCCCGTGAAGTCCCCGAGGCCGTGGTCGGCGCCGGCACCGTGCGCAGTCGCGCTGACGCGCAGGCGGCGGCCAATGCCGGGGCGCGTTTTGCGGTGAGCCCGGGTTACACATCAACCGTGGGGCAGGCCTGCCGCGATGTGGGCCTGGCTTTGCTGCCTGGTGTGGCGACCGGCGGCGAGATCATGGCCGCCTGTGAAGACGGCTTTACCGAACTCAAGTTTTTCCCTGCGGTGCAGGCCGGTGGCGTGGCCATGCTCAAGGCTTGGGGCGGACCGTTTTTTGACGTCAGGTTTTGTCCCACGGGCGGTATTACCCTGCAAAACGCCCCCGACTTTCTGGCACTGAGCAACGTCGTGTGTGTCGGCGGCTCCTGGCTGGTGCCAGTAAGCACCGCCGAACAGGGCGACTGGGGCCGGGTCACCCGCCTGGCGGGCGAGACCGCCCATCTGAAAAGCTAGCTGTGGGGCGGACTTTGGTCCGCCTTGGCCGAATAAATTCGGCCCTACATAAAACCAGACCGAATAAATTCGGCCCCACAACAAACCAGAACTCGGTGTGAAACCCTTTTGCCGCAAGGCGCTTAGGCGGCTTGTGACCGCTCGATGAGTTCGATCTTATAACCGTCCGGGTCGGTGACAAAGGCGATTACCGTGCTGCCGCCCTTGACCGGGCCGGCCTCGCGCGTCACGTTGCCGCCCGCCTGCCTGATCTTGTCACAGGCGGCGGCGGCATCGGGCACTGCCAGCGCAATATGGCCGTAAGCGGTGCCCAGTTCATAGTGGTCCACACCCCAGTTGTAAGTGAGTTCCAGTTCGGCGTGCTCGGGGTTGCTGCCATAACCGACAAAGGCCAGCGTGTATTTGTACTCGGGGTTTTCCGAGGTGCGCAGCAGCGTCATGCCCAGTACCTTGGTGTAGAAGTCGATCGAACGTTGCAGGTTGCCAACGCGCAGCATGGTGTGCAGAAGTCGCATGTTGTGTGTTCTTTCAGGTTTTTCGGCCTTGACAAGACAGGCAATAATCAAGGCAGTTGTTCATCACGGAGTCAGTATGACCCAGTTCACCCAAGTTATTCTATTTACCGACACCGACGGTTATGCGCGCTTCAGGGAAGAAGCGGTTCCCCTCGATCAGGGCTCGCCACAGTCGGCCTTGTCGGCTCTGATGCCGTCGGGAGGGTACCAGCTGCGCGCCAGCCCGGTGGGCTTTCGCAGTACTTTCCACTGCACCACCGACCCGCAATGGGTGTTTATTTTGGCGGGGCAGATGGAAATCGGCCTGCAGGACGGCAGCTCACGCATCTTCAAGCCGGGCCAGCATTTCTATTCGGCCGACCTGCTGCCAGCAGGCCAGGCCTTTGATGCCGGGCGCCACGGCCACTGGAGCCGCCAGCTGGGGCCCGAGCCCCTGCAAACCCTGTTTTTGCGCGGTTGACGCAGGCTAACTTAGCGGCCTGACTGACCGCGGGTGCCACTGGCGTTGCGCGGGCGGTTGCCGCCCGGCCGGCCAGCACCACCGCCAGGGCGACCGCCGCCGCCAAATCCACCACCGCCAGCGCCACCACCGGCGTTGCGGTTACCGTTACCGCCACCGAAACCACCGCGACGCGGGCCACGATCGGTCATCATGTCGACGCTGGTGCGCATCGGGTCGGGCTGACCTCCAGGGCCTGAGCGCGAGGCACCGGCACCGGCCTCAACCGGTCCACCGTAACCACCGCCATTGCCACCGCCGTAGCCTCGGGCCTGGCGCTGGCCAGGACCGCGCACCGCTTGCTCGGCTGCGCTCAGGTGGCTGCGTGGCTCGGCTTCACGGTTGCCGCCGGTATTACCAAAATTGTTGTCATTGGCGTTGCGATTTTCACCGCCGTAGCCACCCGCGTTGGTGCCGGCGCGTCCGCCAGCGGCACCCCTGCCGCCACGGCTGCCGCCGCGACCGGCTGGGGCGGGGCCTCGGCCGCCACCGCCGTTGCCACTGCGGGCAGCGCCCGGACCCTTGCTCTCGCGCACGCGGGTGAGCATTTCAGTACGGGCCGCCTTGGCTGCGGCCTGCATCACGTCGCGGCTTGGCGGTTTGCCGGCACCGCCCCAGATGGTCTGGCGGCCCATGGCAATGGGTTCGGCCTGCTCGCCGGGCTCGGGCATGAACTCGGCAATGATTTGCACCGGGATGTCCTGCTTGGTGTAACGCTCAATGGCTTGCATGAAGCCTTCTTCGTCCAGGCTCACCAAATTCACCGCCATGCCGTCGGAACCCGCGCGGCCGGTGCGGCCAATGCGGTGCACGTAGTCTTCGGTCACATTGGGGATGTCGTAATTGACCACATGCGGCAGGTCGTCGATGTCAATGCCGCGGGCGGCAATGTCGGTGGCCACCAGGGCGCGCATCTCGCCGCTTTTGAAGCCGGCCAGCGCCTGGGTGCGGGCCGACTGGCTCTTGTTACCGTGCAAGGCCATGGCCGTGATGCCATTTTTTTCCAGAAACTCGGCGACGTTGTTGGCGCCAAATTTGGTGCGGGTGAAGACCAGCACCTGGCTCCAGTTTTTTTCCTGGATGATGTGCGCCAGCAGCGCTTTTTTCTTGCCGCGACCGACCGGGTGGATCAATTGTGTGATGCGCTGCACGGTGGTGTTGCGCGGTGTCACCTGCACACTTTGCGGATTTTTCAGCAAAGTGGCGGCGAGTTCGCGGATTTCTTCGCTGAAGGTGGCCGAGAACAGCAGGCTCTGCTTGTCCTTGGGCACCGCAGCCAGCACTTTTTTCACGTCATGGATAAAACCCATGTCGAGCATGCGGTCGGCTTCGTCGAGCACCAGGATCTGCACCTGGCTCAGGTCAACCATGCCTTGCTGCATCAGGTCGAGCAGGCGCCCGGGTGTCGCCACCAGAATGTCGACGCCTTTTTTCAGGCGGCTGATCTGCGGGTTCATGCCGACACCGCCAAAAATGGCGACCGAGGTCAACTCCAGGTACTTGCCGTAGGTTTGCACCGATTCTTCTACTTGCGCGGCCAGTTCGCGGGTCGGGGTCAGCACCAGGGCGCGGGTGGCGACGCCACCAAACTTGTTGCGCGGAGCAACGGCCGCACTCAGCTTGTTGAGCATGGGCAGCACAAAGGCGGCCGTTTTGCCGGTGCCGGTCTGGGCGCCACCGAGCAGGTCGTGGCCCTCGAGTACGACCGGAATGGCCTGTGCCTGAATCGGCGTGGGAGTTTCGTAGCCTTGCTCAAGCACGGCCTTGATGATGGCCGGAGCCAGATTTAGTTCTTCAAATTTCATTTAGAGGTGCACCCCATCCAGGGCGC
>NZ_JAMPXE010000172.1 GCF_023701345.1 Rhodoferax sp.
AATCCCACTTGCGTCCGAGGCATTCCAGATATTTGCTCGGATCATCCTGCTGTAGTTAAGCGAGAGCCGAAACTGCTAGGTCGCCTTGATCTCGATAACGTCCGAGCCATTGGCCAGGTGATCCAAGTAGTCGACCCAGGTTGCATCATCCCTGCCCGGTGCTTCATGTAGGTGGTGCAGTTGTAGGCCCGGCCACTGGCATCCCTAATCACATGGGCGACGCCGTATACCAAAATTTCGGCCACCTGTTGCGTTCCTGAAAGGTGGACTCGTCGCTTAGCAAGGACGAGGCCATCTGCGATGAAATATGGCTTTGAGAGCCGAAACCCGCAGTAATTTCCATACCCGCTTTCCCGTACTATTCCCGTACCGACGAAAAAAAACACTTAACAAAACTGCTAAGTGCTTGATTTACTACCAAATCTGGTAGGCGCGATTGGACTCGAACCAACGACCCCCACCATGTCAAGGTGGTGCTCTAACCAGCTGAGCTACGCGCCTAAGGGTCTCAAAAGAGAACGAGAGTATAGCCGCAATATCGCACCGCTTTGAAGCTCAAAGATTGAAAATTCACAGCGGATGCTTGCGTCATAATTGACGTTTACGTTAACGTCAATCATTTTCTGGAGAAAACCATGGAGATTGCAGGCAAGGTATTCATCATCACCGGTGGCGCCTCGGGCTTAGGCGAAGGCACGGCACGCATGCTCGCCAGCAAGGGCGGCAAGGTAGTGATTGCCGACATGCAGGCCGACAAGGGAGAGGCCGTGGCCAAGTCCATTGGCGGCGCATTCGTCAAATGCGATGTCAGCAGTGAGGCCGATGGCCAGGCCGTGGTGGCCTGCGCCACAGGCTTGGGCAAATTGATGGGGCTGGTGAACTGTGCCGGCATTGCACCAGCAGAGAAAACCGTTGGCAAATCAGGCCCGCACGCGCTTGCCTTGTTCAGCAAGTGCATCAGTGTCAATCTGATTGGCAGCTTCAACATGATCCGCCTCGCCGCGGATGCCATGAGCCGAAACGCGCCCGAGTCCACCGGCGAGCGCGGCGTGCTGATCTCCACCGCCTCGGTGGCCGCTTATGACGGCCAGATTGGCCAGGCCGCCTACAGCGCCTCCAAGGGCGGCATTGTCGGCATGACGCTGCCCATTGCCCGCGACCTGGCGCGCAACGGCATTCGCAACATGACCATTGCGCCCGGCATTTTTGGCACCCCCATGCTGTTCAGCTTCCCGCAGGAAGTGCAGGACGCGCTGGCGGCCAGCGTGCCGTTTCCGTCGCGCCTGGGCACCCCGCAGGATTACGCCAAGCTGGCGCTGCATATTTTCGAGAACGACATGCTCAACGGCGAGGTGATCCGGCTCGACGGCGCCATTCGCCTGGCGCCGCGCTGAGCCATCGCCCCGGCGGCAAGCGGTCGGGCGCGCGGCTTCCTACAATCCGGGCATGTCCATCCCCCAGACCTTTGTTCAGGAACTGCTTGCCCGCGCCGATGTGGTGGAAATCGTGGGTCGCTATGTGCCGCTCAAAAAGGGCGGAGCCAACTTCATGGGCCTGTGCCCGTTTCACAGCGAAAAGTCGCCCTCTTTTTCAGTCAGCCCGACCAAGCAGTTCTACCACTGCTTTGGCTGCGGCAAAACCGGTAACGCCATCGGCTTTTTGATGGAACACGCCGGCATGAGCTTTGTCGAGGCGGTGCAGGACCTGGCCCAGCAATTTGGCATGAAGGTGCCGGAAGACGATGCCAGCCCGCAGGACCGGGCCCGCGCTGCCGAGCAGCGGCAAAAACAAGGCACGCTCAACGAGGTACTGGAAAAAGCCTGCCTGGCTTACCAAAAGCAGCTCAAGGGCTCCGAACGCGCGGTGGCTTATTTCAAGGGTCGGGGGCTTTCCGGGCGGGTCGCCAAACAGTTTGGCCTCGGCTACGCGCCCGAGGGCTGGCGCAGTCTGGCCAGCGTGTTCCCCAATTACGACGACCCGCTGCTGGTGGAAAGCGGCCTGGTGATCCTGAGCGAAGAAGCAGGCCAGGAGGCCAAGCGCTACGACCGTTTTCGTGACCGCGTGATGTTCCCGATCCGCAACATCAAGGGCGAGTACATCGGTTTTGGCGGCCGCGTGCTGGGCGACGACAAGCCCAAATACCTCAATTCGCCCGAAACGCCGGTGTTCAGCAAGGGACGCGAACTCTACGGCCTGTTCGAGGCGCGCAACGCCTTGCGCGAGCACGGCTATGCGCTGGTGACCGAGGGTTACATGGACGTGGTGGCGCTGGCGCAGCTGGGTTTCCCCAACGCCGTGGCCACGCTAGGCACGGCCTGCACGCCCGAGCATGTGCACAAGCTGTTTCGCTTCACCGATGCGGTGGTGTTCAGTTTTGACGGCGACAGCGCCGGCCGCCGCGCGGCGCGCAAGGCACTCGACGCCGCGCTGCCGCTGGCCACCGACGTGCGCTCGGTCAAGTTTTTGTTTTTGCCACCCGAGCACGACCCCGACAGCTTCATCCGTGAACACGGCAAGGACGCCTTTGCCCGCTATGTCAGCGAAGCTGTGCCCTTGAGCCGTTTTTTGATCGATGCCGCACGCGACGGCTGCGACCTGCACAGCGCCGAGGGCCGCGCCCATCTGGCCAGCAACGCCAAACCCTTGTGGGAAATGCTGCCTGCTGGCGCCCTCAAGCAACAACTGCTGACGGAGATTGCCGATCTGGTCCAACTCAGCCCACGCGAGCTCACCGACATCTGGCACCCTGCCCCGGCCAAGGTCAAACGCGAACGCTCCGAAGGCTATGCCAAAGGCGGGCCTTCGCGCCCGGACTACCCCGATTACAGCGCCAGGAGTTACAAGAAAAAAGCGCCCGCGCGAATCACCAGCAGCCGTCTGCCCGCCAGCCGGGCCGACCACGCCGCGCGCATCCTGCTCGACAACATGGCGGCGCTGGAATCGCTGTCGGCCGAAGACCATGCCCTGCTGTGCGGTTTGCCAGCCCCTCATGGTCCGCTGTTTGCCTGGCTGGAGAGCCAACTCCATGAGCACGGCCCGATCCCCTGGGTCGCCTTGCGGGAAGGGCTTCAAGGGCACGAGAGCGAAGCCTTTGCGCTCAAGCTCATGGCCGGTTACGAACTGGGCGCCGACAGCGATCCCGCCGAAGAACTCAACGAACTGCGCCATCTGATCAACCGCATGTTGATTGAACACCTCAAAACCGAAGAAACACTGGCGATTGAGGCCGCCAAAGTGGACCCCGGTGCCCTGCAGCGTTACCGCGAGTTGCAGGCGCGCCGCCTGCTGCTGGAGTCCGCCACCTGAATCCATAATGGCCGCGAGGTTGATGGCAAAAGGTATAATCCAACGTTTTTCCGACAAGCGCGACAGCAGCACCTCCGGGCCCGGCCAATTGATGACACACTTTTCATCCGGCCAACCTACCGCAAGGACTGCACACCAAATGTTCGCCCACACACCTTGTCTGACCTGGTTTATTCCTCGTCCTGCCCAACGCTGGCTGCAAAAGCGTTAGCCCATACTGATATTACTGTTTTGAGGTGTCATCATGCCCGCTACCAAGCCGCAAAAATCTGCTGCGTCCACAGCCAAAACCAGCGTTGCCAAGACCACCGCCACGACCTCTCCCAAATCGAAAGCCGCACCCGTGACCGCCTCCAAGACCAAAGCCCAAGCCCACCCAGAAGATAAGAAAACAGCCATTGCAGCGGCAGCACCCGTCGAAAAGAAAAAGACCGCCAAGGTCAGCAAAGCCGCTGAGGCTGCCAGCCCGGCCAAAATACCTGCCAAGCGTGGCCCAAAAGCCAAGGCAGCCAAAAAGAGCGAAGACCATGACATCGACTTGACGGACATTGAGGACGACCTGGTCGGCGAGCCCGAGGTGGCCGAAGCCTCGACCGAGAAAGTCAAGCCGCTGCGCATGAAAATCAGCAAGGCCAAAGAGCGTGCGCTGATGAAGGAGTTTGGCCTGGATGAGACGGTTCTGTCCGAAGAGGACCTGGCCAAACGTCGTCTGCGCCTCAAAGCCCTGATCAAGCTCGGCAAAACCCGTGGTTACCTGACGCACGGCGAGATTTCTGACCACCTGCCCGACAAGCTGGTCGATGCCGAGACGCTTGAAGTCGTGATCTCGATGCTCAACGACATGGGTGTGGCGGTGTACGAGCACACGCCCGATGCCGAAACCCTGCTGCTCAACCAGAACGGCCCAACTGCCGCCACCGAAGAAGAAGCCGAGGAAGAAGCCGAAGCCGCGCTGAGCACAGTGGACAGCGAGTTTGGCCGTACCACCGACCCGGTGCGCATGTACATGCGCGAAATGGGCACGGTGGAGTTGCTCACGCGTGAGGGCGAGATCGAGATTGCCAAACGCATCGAAGGCGGTCTGATGGCCATGATGGAGGCCATCTCGGCCTCCCCCGCCAGCATTGTCGAAATCCTGCAATTGGGTGAAGACATCCGTAGCGACAAGGTGGTCATCACCACCATCGTCGATGGTTTCACCAACCCCAACGAGGCCGACGACTATGTGGCCGAAGAAGACTTTGACGAATTTGATGCCGAAGACGATGACGATGGCAATGGTGGCTCCAAAGCGCTGACCAAGAAGCTCGAAGAGCTGAAAAAAGAGGCCATGGCCCGCTTTGATCGCCTGCGTGAGTACCACGAAAAAATTCTGAAAACCTACGACAAGGAAGGCTACGGCACGCCCAGCTACCTCAAAACGCAGCGACTGTTGTCAGACGAACTGATGTCGATCCGGTTTACCGCCAAAACCATCGAAAAGCTCTGTGACATGGTGCGCGGACAGGTCGATGAAGTGCGAAAAAAAGAACGCGAACTGCGCCGCATCATTGTCGATAAATGCGGTTACCCGCAAGAGCAATTTATTGCTGAATTCAGCGGTCGCGACAAACACCATCAAAAAGTGCCGAGCCATTTGCTGGACCTGAAATGGATCGAAAAGCATGCCGCCGCCGGCAAACCCTGGAGCGCGGTGATGGGCCGCAACATTCCGCCGGTGCAAGAGTTGCAGCAACGCCTGATTGACCTGCAAACCAGGGTGGTGGTGCCATTGGACCAGCTCAAGGACATCAACAAGCGCATGAACGCCGGCGAATACGCCTCGCGCGCAGCCAAAAAGGAAATGATCGAGGCCAACCTGCGCCTGGTTATTTCCATTGCCAAAAAATACACCAACCGCGGCCTGCAGTTCCTCGACCTGATCCAAGAAGGCAACATCGGCCTGATGAAGGCGGTCGACAAGTTCGAATACCGCCGCGGCTACAAGTTCTCGACCTACGCCACTTGGTGGATCCGCCAGGCCATCACCCGCTCGATCGCCGACCAGGCGCGCACCATCCGCATCCCGGTGCACATGATCGAGACCATCAACAAGATGAACCGCATCAGCC
>NZ_JAMPXE010000173.1 GCF_023701345.1 Rhodoferax sp.
ACTTGCCTTGTCCACTCCTACACAGGCTCACATGCATTTTGTGGACGGGAGCAATGGCGGCTACGCTATGGCTGCACGGCAACTCAAGCAGCAGATTGTCAATCTAAGAAGCGCAAGACCTCCAAAGTAGACATTGGCGGTGTAAATGCCACCCGCGGACTATTGATTCATTGTCCTGACCGATGCCGCCACCCCGCCCTGCCCGACCCCAATGCCGAACCACTGACACGCCAAACGCCAGCGCCACCAAGGCCTGCCACCTTCCGAGAACGCCAGCAAGTGCTGCTAGAATTTAGCATCTTCACGGCGAGCGACGATACGTGAAGACGGGAACTTAGCTCAGTTGGTAGAGCAGCGGACTCTTAATCCGTAGGTCGAGAGTTCGAATCTCTCAGTTCCCACCAGTACACAGTAAAGAAACCGCACTATCAAATTGGTAGCGCTGTTTTTCTTCTTTTGTTGCTTGTAGGCAATCTGTAGGCAACTTGCCCAAATCCAGCACCAGCAAAGCCAGCCAGCAGGCATAAAAAAACCCAGCGGGTAAGGCTGGGTGTAATCCGTAAACCTACGGCACGCTTCAGGGAGGAAAAAGCGTGAGGCAACTGCCCAGCCGTTTGAGTATCGTTATTCAAAAATAGTTCAATCGCTACCTCAGCAGCGCCAGTGAACATACGGCGCGGCGGCGCTTGCAGCGTCAAGCCGGTAGCCGCCCTTGCGTGATGCCATGCTCGCGCCGGATGTGCGAGCATTCAACCACGCCCCATCCTGCTGCTGTCGAGCGGGGTCAATGTATTCGACGCGGGTTTCGGCTTCGTTCATGGTGTCAGTGGTAATCGTCTTCGCGTTGATGGCGAATGGCACCAATGATGACGGTGCTGCTGTCCACAATCTCGAACAGCGCGACATAACCAGTACGGCCAAACGGAATAATAAGTTCACGAATAAAAGAACTGCTCCCGGCCTTGCGGCAGGCAAACGGCGAGGACGTCAAAAAGGCCATGCCGTCCTTGATCGCTTGCACTGCTCTATCGGGGATATCCAGGTCGCCTGTTTCACTGTCGAGTTCACGTTGCAGCGCGAAATCAAACAGCTGCTCCAGGTCAACGGCTGCGGCTTCACTGAATTCGACTCTGTACTTCATTGGCCGCGCTGTGCTTTGGCCTGCCTGGCCGCAGCCAACTTGGCTTCAAGTTTGGCAATCACCGCCTCGGCGGGAATACCGCCGCCGTCTCGCTTGGTCGCTTCGATGGCGGCAATGCCACGGCGAACAAACTCTGCCTGATTCTTGCGCTTGGCTACCGTGGTCCGAACCGCATTCTCCACAAATTGAGACAGCGATTCGCCGTGCTCAAGCACGCCTTCGAGTTCGAGCCGGAAATCGGGCGCAACACGGATGGGAGGGAGTGTGGCTGTTTTCATGGATTTATTGTATTGCAAATGCTATGCGAACCAACTACACAAAGAGCGACGCTGAAAGCCTGGGCCAGCAGGGATTTCTTCAGCGCGTCGAGGGCGGTGAGTTTGCGCTGGTAGATGGATTCGAGGCGTTGGGCTTCTGAGCGAAGACCATCAAACCGTTCAACGATCTCCGCCTGGATTTCGATTGAAGGCAGTCGAACTGGCAACTTTGGGATGATTCCCATGTTCAGGCCCGCCATGATCGAACCTTTGGCCTGAGAGGTGAGGTAATCCCGTGCTGTGAGATCGTGAAGAAAGTAGATGCGCAGGTATTCAGGCTGGCAACTAATGCGACAGGCGTGTCCGCTGCGAGATCGCTTGTGGCATGGTGCGTCCCTGGGTGAATTGTTGGTTTTTGTTGCATCCTATTGATCCGGCCCGGCATGGCGTAGATGCGTCGGCTGGCGGCAAGCAGGCCCCGCGCCTGCCATTCGACGCGGTGGCCGTTGGCACGAGGAGACCGGGGCGTTCAGTACCCGCCAGCCGACGACCGGGGGGTGGATGACTTGAACCTGGCAAGCAGGCTGCTCGCGGCATCGGACAACAGCATGGTGTCCACGCCCACCGCCACGAACAAGGCGCCGGCCGCCAGCCATTTGCGTGCCTGCTCCTCCGTGGTGGCGATGATGCCGGGCGCCTTGCCGGATTTGAGAATGCGTGCCATGCCATCCGCGATGGCGGCCTGCACCTCGGGATGACCCGGGTTGCCGGGAAAGCCCATCGAGGCCGATAGGTCGGCCGGACCGATGAACACGCCGTCCACGCCCGGTGTGGCGGCGATGGCGTCGAGGTTGTGCAGCGCTTCGACCGTCTCCACCTGCACCAGCAGACAGACCTGCGCATTGGCCTCATGGATGTAGTCGGGGTAGCCCTGCCAGCGCGAAGAGCGGGCCACGGGGCTGCCCATGCCGCGGATGCCGTCGGGCGGGTAGCGCATGGCACGCACCAGGTGTGCGGCCTGCGCGGCCGTGTCCACCATGGGCACGAGCAGGGTCTGCACGCCGAGCTCGAGATACTGCTTGATGATGGTGATTTCGCCCACCGGCACACGCGCGATCGGGTGCGTGACCAGGCCGGGGATGGAGCCCAGGGCGCTGGAGACGCCCTGCAATTGCGCCAGCATGGTACGCAGGTCACCGGGGCCGTGCTCGCCATCGAGCAGCAGCCAGTCATAGCCGATGCCGGCCACGAGTTCGGCGCACAGGCCGTCGGCCAGGTCCACCCACAGGCCGATCTGGACCTGCTGGTTCTGCAAGGCTTTTTTGAAGGTGTTGACAGGTGTTTTCATGGTCATGGAGTTGGGTTCTGGTGAATCGAAAATTCAGTTCGCCAGCCAGCATCATATGCCCGGGCCGCAGGTGCTGGCCCTTGGCCACGGCAAGTGGCCCAATCCAGACGAGCGCCGTCATTGAGGTAGGCAGATCGGCAATTTAGCACCCATCTGAGGCTCTCAAGGCTGGATGACGATCTCGCTCCTGACTAACCTCACGCCGTTGACCTTGCGCGCCATGCTCTCCGCGCTTAGCTTTTTAGTGGTGCTCTTGGCGAAGCCGGACAGCAACACGATGGGTTGAGCGTTTCAACGCTGAAACCGGTGCCCCAGCCACCTCCTTGTTTTCAAAGAAGCGGCTCTTGATCTGGCCCGTGATGGTGGTGTCGTCGATGTAGGCCCCCACGGTTTGCTGATCCCGGGTAACGGCACAGTCCGACACGGTAAGCAGCGCCACTCACGATTGGTCGTGCTGCACCCCATCTCCATCGGGACTCGGGTAACTTACCTTGATGACTTCGATCTCGTCAACCCGGTCCGGCATGACCAGCTTGAGCACATCGCCCTCCTCGGCCTTGAGCAGCGTGCGCGCTATGGGCGAGACCCAGCTGACCTCGCCCTGGGCGCTGTTGGCTTCGTCGATGCCCATGATCCTGACGGTGCGCAGCTCGCCCTGACCGTCCGCATAGGTGACGGTGGCGCCAAAAAACACCTGGGTGTTGCCAAAGTGCAGCGACGGGTCGGTGACTTCGGCAATTTCAAGGCGCTTGATCAAGAACCGGATGCGCCGGTCGATTTCACGCAAGCGCTTCTTGCCGTAGTGGTAGTCGGCGTTTTCCGACCGGTCGCCATTGCTGGCGGCCCAGTGCACCGCCTCCACCATCTTGGGACGGGTCACGTCAATCAGCGTTTTGAGTTCGTGGCGCAGGGTGGCAAAACCCTGGGGTGTGATGTAGTTTTTGCCGCCGGCGGGCAGGGGCGGCAGGCGAATCTCATCGCCTTCGTCATCGTTGTCTGTTTCTTTGGTAAAGGCTTTGCTCATGCGCCTTATTGTGGCTGCACCCGCAGAAACGAGGCAAACCGGGGCACGCCCCTGGGGGTGCGGTCACGGTAACGGTAAGTCACAGTGGCGCCCACCGGGGGCGGATCCGCACGTTGGGCATCACTGAAACCCGTGCCCAAAGCAAACTGCCGGCCATCGGGCAGGGCCAGCAGCAAGGCCCCAAGACGTCCGGCGTGGCGCCCCTTTCCCGGCAAATGCGCCAGCACGCGCGCCTCGTCATCGGGCATGGGTTTGAGCTTGAACAGCGCATCACTGCGCCCTGGGGACCACAGCGCGTTGGCGCGGTGCAGCACCAGGCCTTCGCCGCCCGTTTTCACGGTCTGTTTCAGCAAGGTCTGCAAGCTGATGGCATTGGAAATCCGAGTTTGGGTCACGGCCTGCAGCCAGGGCTGGTGAGCCTCTGCCAGCAGCGCGTTGATGCGCTGGGCGCGTTCTGCAAACGAGCCGCTGGCGCCGGGCAAGTCAAAAATCATGTAGCGCAGCTGGCGCCATTCGGCCTCCAGCGGCAGCTTCTTGCGCACCGTGCCGGAGAGTTCGTCAAAGCGGCCGCGGCCCAGCCACAACTCGCCGTCCAGCGGCGTCTTGGGCAGGCCGGCAATGAACCAGTCCGGGGCGGCAATCGGCAGGCCGCTGCGAAAACGCAGGCTCTGGCCGTCCCAGAAGGCACGCACACCGTCGAGTTTTTCGCTCACCAGATAGGGATTGGAATCCAGGCCGGAGGGCCAGAGTTTGGCGTGCATAAGCGCGGGCTGCGCGGCAGCGTTCGCCGCCAGCGCAGGCGCTTGGGCCGCAACGGCGACAGACGCCGCCCAGGCACTCGTCGCCCATACGCTGCCCAGCAGCACACACAAAGGCGTCATGCGCCAGGAAAATTGGCTTTTTTTCATCTTTTTTACTCCCTTGGTCCGGTGTATGCCGGGATTGTCAGACTGAAGTCTGACCTACAAAACAACCTAAGACACAACGAAACTCACCGAAAAAACTGATCAGGCAACCAGCCGCGACGACTTGGGCACGTGCGCCATCAGGAATTCCATTTGATCCGCCAGGATGCGGCGGTTGCGCAAGATGAAGTCTTCCCACAGGCTGGGGACATAGGGCGTGTAAAGCAGCGGCATGTGCGCCTGCTCGGGTGTGCGATGGCTTTTGCGGTGGTTGCAGGGGCGGCACGCCGTGACCACGTTCATCCAGCTGTCGATGCCTTTTTGCGCAAAAGGAATGATGTGCTCGCGCGTCAAATCATGCTCGTCGAACTGGTCGCCGCAGTAGGCGCACAGGTTGCGGTCGCGGGCAAACAGTTTGCTGTTGGTCAGGCCCGGTTTGAGTTCAAACGGGTTGATGCCGGGTACGCCTTTGGTGCCGATGATGCTCGACACGGTAATGATGGATTGCTGTCCCGTGAGTGCATTGTGACCGCCGTGAAACACCGCCACCTGTCGGCCCATTTCCCAGCGCACCTCTTCAGCGGCGTAATGAATCACCGCCTGTTCGAGCGAAATCCAGGATTGGGGCAACCCCTGGGCTGACAGCTTCAAGACTTTCAAAACACGACTCCTGAAAAGGACGTAATCCGAACCAAGCTTTACGG
>NZ_JAMPXE010000040.1 GCF_023701345.1 Rhodoferax sp.
GCCGAACGGATCGCGCCCAGGCCAACCATGCGCGGGCCACCGGGATGCACGCACACCACCTCGTCTTCATCTGCCCAGCATGCCATCAAGCGCTCCAGGTCGGCGTTTTGCAGCGCCTCATAAAAGGCAGTCTCAACCTCATCAGAGGAACCGCCCACGATGGCGGCAATTTTTTTGACTTTGGTCATGTTCGCACTCATTCAGTAGTGGGGCCATTTTGCCGCGCTTTCAAAATACCACTGCGCACCAGCCCAGGACCGTCAGCCGTGGCAACTGCGAGAATCCCTGCTCCTGATTATTACGACGGACGATCCCTGTTTTTCATGCGCCTGCTTGCTTTTGCCCTCCTGATCACGCTGCCCTGGCTCAATCCATTTTCACCCGGGCCGACCGCTGGCATGGTGCCGCTGCTCTTTGCCTGGGGCTGTGTGGCCGGCTTGCTGCTGCTGATCGCAAGCGCCCGCCAACCAGCACCGCGCCTGGACTGGGCGCGCGCCATGGCGGGAGCCTGGCTGATGGCTGCCGGCTTGAGTGCCGTGATCGGCTTGTTGCAGTATTTTGGCGCCTCCGGCTGGTTTGGCATATGGGCCAACCACACCAACCCGGGCGAGGCCTTTGGCAACCTGCGCCAGCGTAACCAGTATGCCAGCCTGATGAACATCGGGCTGGTGGCCTTGTTGTGGTGGGTCGCGCAGCCGTCCCCGCTGCGGCCCCGGTTAGCGCCAGGCCAACTCGGCCTGACGCTGGCGCTGGCCGTGCTGCTGGGTGCCGGCAACGCCGCCTCCTCGTCGCGCACTGGTTTGTTGCAGTTGCTCATGGTGGTGGTTTTGAGCCTGTACTGGCAGCGCCGCACGCGTCATCACAGCGACTCAAGTCAGGCAGGGCAAGCACTGCCATGGGTGCTGTTGACTGCCGTGGCGGCTTACGCAATAGCCACTTGGGCGTTGCCCTGGCTGGCGGGGCTAGACCCCTTGCACAGCGGCGCCTGGGCCCGTTTGCGCGCGGGCGATGCCGTGTGCAGCAGCCGCCTCACCCTGTGGCGCAACGTGCTGCATCTGATCGCCCAAAAACCCTGGCTGGGCTGGGGCTGGGGCGAACTGGACTATGCCCATTTCATCACGCTCTATCCCGGCGCACGTTTTTGCGACATCCTGGACAACGCCCACAACCTGCCCCTGCAACTGGCCGTGGAACTGGGCCTGCCGCTGGCTGTGGTGCTGTGCGGCGGCGGCTTATGGCTGGTCTGGCGCGCCCGGCCCTGGCGCGAGTTGGATCCCAGCCGGCACATGGCCTGGGCGATTCTGGCGGTGATCCTGCTGCACAGCCTGCTCGAATACCCGCTCTGGTACGGCCCGTTCCAGATGGCCGCCGGCTTGTGTGTCTGGCTGTTGCTGCCCGTGGACAACCGGGGCAACAGGACGCTGGCGCCTTACCTGCAGGCGACCCTGGCGGGCATGCTGCTCACCTTGTGCGCGCTGGCCGGCTGGCAATACCATTTGGCGAGTCAAATCTATCTGAGTCCCGAGCAGCGCGCCCCGGCTTACCGGTCAAATACCCTGGACAAAACGCGCCATGTGTGGCTGTTTCAGGACCAGGTGCGCTTTGCCGAGCTCACCCTCACCGACCTGACGCCCGCCAACGCGGCGCAGATGAACCTGCTGGCCAAGGAGATGCTGCATTTCTCGCCCGAGGCAAAAGTGGCCGTGAGCCTGATCGACAGTGCCCGGCTGCTGGGCCGTGATGCCGAAGCCGACTTTTACCTGGCGCGCCTGCAGGTGGCGTTTCCGCAAGCTTATGCTGACTGGCGCAAAACGCTTGACGCGATTGGCCAGTGATTTACAGGTAGGTATTTGTGATCGGCTGAAACTCTACATAGATTAATTGGTAATTAATAAGTGAAAAATCAGTAGTTTCAGTTTTGAAAATTGGCCCTCAGAATTCGTTTCATTGCACTTTGGCAATGAATTTTGAGGACCCCGACATGACATCCAGAACTGCTTCTTTTTCCCGCCGCGCTCTCAATTTCGCCGCAGCCGCCCTGCTGGCTGGCGCTACTTTGGGCGCCAGCGCCCAGCCAGCCGTGACGCTGCTCAACGTGTCCTATGACCCGACTCGCGAACTTTACACCGAGTTCAACGCCGCCTTCACCAAACACTGGAAAACCAAGACCGGCCAGGATGTGACCATCAAGCAATCCCATGGCGGCTCAGGCAAGCAGGCACGCGCCGTGATCGACGGCCTGGAGGCCGATGTGGTCACGCTGGCGCTGGCGGGCGACATTGATGCCATCCACAAAAACGGCGGCTGGATCCCGGCCGACTGGCAAAAGCGCCTGCCGCACAACGCGTCGCCCTACACTTCGACCATCGTGCTGGTGGTGCGCCAGGGCAACCTCAAGGGCATCAAGGACTGGGACGATCTGATCAAACCCGGCATCAGCGTCATCACGCCCAACCCCAAAACCTCGGGTGGCGCGCGCTGGAACTACCTGGCGGCCTGGGAATTTGCCAAGCGCAAGCTCGGCAGTGATGCGCAAGCCAAGGACTTCATCGGCAAACTGTATGCCAACGTGCCCGTGCTTGACAGTGGCGCGCGTGGTTCGTCCATCACCTTTGCCCAGCGCGGTCAGGGCGATGTTTTCATCAGTTGGGAAAACGAAGCCCACTTGCTGGAGAAAGAATTTGGCGGCAAAGTCGACATCATCTATCCGTCCCTGAGCATCCTGGCGGAGCCACCGGTCACCGTGGTCGACAAAAACGTCGACAAAAAGGGCACCCGTGCCGTGGCAACAGCCTATCTGCAATACCTGTACACCGACGAAGGCCAGGATATTGCCGGCAAAAATTTCTACCGCCCGATTTCCGAGAAATTCCAGGCCAAGTACGTCAAGCAGTTGCCCAAGCTCAAGCTGTTCACCATCGACGCAGCCTTTGGCGGCTGGAGCAAGGCAGCCAAGGACCATTTTTCAGATGGCGGTTACTTTGACCAGATTTACCTGAAAAAGTAAAGCCAACGCCGTCACACAAGCAGGATCAGGAAAGACGCGATCATCCGACGCGCCACGCACGCAGAAAACTTACACACATATATGGATATGCACATAATTAAATAAAAAATCAGTTGTTTGTGTTTTAAGAATCAGGGCACACAATCCGTTTTCTTTCAACTTTGACACCGCTCTGCCCCACAACACCATGGTCCCCATCGTCATCATTCCCGGCTGGCGCGATGCGCCACCCGTTCACTGGCAAAACCTGTGGACCGACCAACTGCCGGGTGCGGTGCGGGTACAGCAGAATGACTGGGTGACCCCCCCGCGCAAACCATCCTGGACCAATCCGGAAGCCGGTTTTGGCCCCTGGCCGCTGGGGCTGGCGCTGCTACAGTCCCTGATCGGCGAGGCCAGCGCGCTGCAACACGCCGATCTGGCCGCGGCCTGAAAAAATGGCGCACTGAACACCGACTCACTTCATTTACCTCTGTCTATCTCACAAGGAAACACCATGCAACTCAAACAAAAAATTACCCTGGCCCTTGCCGGCATCGCCCTGACCGCGACCCAGTTTGCCTCAGCGCAAACCCTGCTCAACGCCTCTTACGACGTGTCGCGCGAGTTTTACAAAGACTTCAATACCGCTTTCGTGGCCAACTACAAGAAAACCACCGGCAAGGAGGTCAAGATCGACCAGTCGCACGGCGGCTCCAGCGCGCAGGCGCGTGCCGTCAATGACGGACTGGATGCCGACGTGGTCACCATGAACACCACCACCGATGTCGAATTTCTGGCAACCAGTGGCATCGTCGCCAAGGACTGGACCAAGCGCTTCCCCCACAATGCATCCCCGACCAGCTCGACCATGCTGTTCCTGGTGCGCAACGGCAACCCGAAAGGCATCAAGGACTGGAATGACCTGATCAAGCCCGATGTCAAGGTGATCGTGGTCAACCCCAAGACCGGCGGCAACGGCCGCATGGTCTACCTGGCCGCTTGGGGCTATGTGCGCAAAACCGGCGGCAGCGACGCACAGGCGGCCGAGTTTGTCAGCAAGCTGTTCAAGAACGTGCCGGTGCTGGCCAAGGGCGGGCGCGATGCCACCACCATCTTTTTGCAGCGCAACATTGGCGACGTGCTGATCACGTTTGAATCCGAAGTGGTGTCGGTGGACCGCGAATTTGGCGCTGGCAAGGTCGATGCCATTCACCCGTCGATCAGCATCATTGCCGAAAACCCGGTCGCCGTGGTCGAGCGTACCGTGGCCAAGAAAGGCACGGGCGAGCTGGCCAAGGCCTACCTGAACTACCTGTACTCGGACGAAGCGCAGGAAATTGCCGCCAAACACGGCATCCGCCCAACCAACGCCAAAATCCTGGCCAAATACGCCAGCACCTTCAAGCCGTTGCAGTTGTTCGCAGTGAGCGACTACTTCGGCTCCTTGACGGAGGCGCAAAAAGTGCACTTCAACGATGGCGGCCAGTTCGACAAGATTTACACCGTGAAATAGGTGATCTTGACAGCGCCTAGCAGCGTGCGTTGGGTGTCCAACGTAGCGAAATTAAGGAGGAGGCTCGGGCTTGGCCCGAGCCGGGGGACATTCGCGGAGTTGGATACCCGACGTGCGCTGCGGGTTGTCGCGGTGAACGTACGCAAGCTCTCTTTCCGCAACGATTGACATTCGACAAACATCTATGACCACCGCTGTTCTTTCTGCCCCGCTGGGTGCCGCTGGGTCGCAGCCCAAACGCGCACCCAAACACGTCTTGCCAGGCTTCAATCTGACGCTGGGCTACACGCTGTTTTACCTCAGCCTGATCGTGCTGATTCCACTGTCAGCCCTGCTGTTCAAGACCTTCACCCTGACCTGGGTCGAGTTCTGGGCGGCGGTGGCGAGTCCGCGCGTGCTGGCTTCCTACCGACTGACCTTTGGTGCCTCGTTTCTGGCGGCGCTGTTCAACGTGTTCTTCGGTCTGCTGTTGGCCTGGGTGCTGGTGCGCTACGAGTTTCCCGGCAAGAAAATCATCGATGCGCTGGTGGATTTGCCCTTTGCGCTGCCGACCGCCGTGGCCGGCATCTCGCTCACCGCCTTGCTGGCCGGTAACGGCTGGATTGGCCAGTACCTGGAGCCGCACGGCATCCAGTTGGCGTTCAACCGCAACGGCATCGTGATTGCGCTGATTTTTATCAGCCTGCCGTTTGTGGTGCGCACCGTGCAGCCGGTGCTGGAAGACGCGGAAAAAGAACTCGAAGAGGCCGCCACCTGTCTGGGGGCCTCGCGCTTTCAAACCTTTCGCTACGTGATTTTCCCGAGCATCGCCCCCGCGCTGCTGACCGGCTTTGCCATGGCCTTTGCGCGGGCGGTGGGCGAGTACGGCTCGGTCATCTTCATTGCCGGCAACATGCCCATGATTTCTGAAATTACCCCGCTGATCATCATCGGCAAGCTCGAACAATACGACTATGCCGGTGCCACGGCGGTGGCCACAGTCATGCTGGCCATCTCGTTTGTGTTGCTGCTGGTCATCAACGGCCTGCAAAGCTGGCAGCGCCGCCGCGCCGGGGGCAAGTCATGAACGCACGCACCATTCGCCACGCCAGGGCCGGTACCACCGAGCCCACCTGGGTGCGCTGGGCACTGATTACCCTGGCTTTGGGCCTTGTTTTTTTGTTCCTGCTGCTGCCATTGGCCGCGGTGTTTACCGAAGCCCTGCGCAAGGGCCTGCCCGCCGCGCTGGAGGCGCTGCGCGAGCCCGATGCCTGGAGCGCGATTCGCCTCACGCTCATCACGGCTGCGGTCGCGGTACCACTGAACCTGGCGTTCGGTGTCGCCGCCGCCTGGGCCGTGGCCAAATACGAGTTCAAGGGCAAGGCGTTTCTGACCACGCTGATCGACCTGCCGTTCTCGGTGTCACCGGTGGTGGCGGGCCTGATCTACGTGCTCATGTTTGGCGCGCAAGGCTGGATCGGACCCTGGTTGGCCGAGCACGACATCAAAATTGTGTTTGCCGTGCCCGGCATCATCCTGGCCACCGTGTTCGTCACCTTTCCGTTCATCGCCCGCGAGCTGATCCCGTTGATGCAGGCGCAGGGCACCGAAGAAGAGCAGGCAGCCATCGTGCTGGGCGCCACCGGTTGGCAAACCTTCTGGCATGTGACGCTGCCCAACATCAAATGGGGTCTGGTCTATGGCGTGATCTTGTGCAACGCGCGCGCCATGGGCGAGTTTGGCGCGGTGTCGGTGGTGTCGGGCCACATCCGCGGCCAGACCAACACGCTGCCGCTGCATGTCGAGATTTTGTACAACGAATACCAGTCGGTGGCCGCCTTTGCCGTGGCCTCACTGCTGGCCTTGCTGGCCCTGCTGACGCTGCTGATCAAGTCGGCTGTGGAGTGGCAATTTGAGCGCGACCAGAAAGCCGCTGCGGCGCTGCCGCCGGAGCGCCCCGCCACACTGTCTGCCATCGCACCCACCCCCTAACAAGCAACACACCATGAGCATCGAAATCCGCAATGTCAGCAAAGACTTTGGCAACTTCCACGCCCTGCGCAATGTCGATCTCGACATCGAATCCGGCGAACTGGTGGCCCTGCTTGGGCCATCGGGCTGCGGCAAGACCACGCTGCTGCGCATCATCGCCGGGCTGGAAACGGCTGACCAGGGACACATTTTGTTCAACGGCACGGACACCACCGACAAGCATGTGCGCGAGCGCAATGTGGGCTTTGTGTTTCAGCATTACGCGCTGTTTCGGCACATGAGCGTGTTTGACAACGTCGCCTTTGGCCTGCGCATGAAGCCCAGGGCGACGCGCCCGTCAGAGACCGTGATCAAGCAAAAGGTGCACGACCTGCTGGGCCTGGTGCAACTGGACTGGTTGGCCGACCGCTACCCGTCGCAGCTCTCGGGCGGCCAGCGCCAGCGCATCGCCCTGGCGCGCGCACTCGCGGTGGAGCCGCAGGTGCTGCTGCTCGATGAGCCTTTTGGCGCGCTCGATGCCAAGGTGCGCAAGGAACTGCGCCGCTGGCTGCGCCGCCTGCATGACGACCTGCATGTGACCAGCATTTTTGTCACCCATGACCAGGAAGAGGCGCTGGAGGTGTCCGACCGCGTGGTGCTGATGAACGCCGGCAAGGTGGAGCAGATTGGCTCACCGCAGGATGTGTGGGACCACCCGGCGAGCCCATTTGTCTATGGCTTTCTGGGCGATGTGAACCTGTTCCATGGCCGCGCGCATGAGGGCGAGATGCTGATCGGCGAGGACCACCATGGTTTGCGCCTGGCCACGCCGGAGCACAGCGAGGTGCAGGACAGCAAGGCCTTTGCCTATGTGCGCCCGCACGACCTCGATGTGCAGCCTTATGTGGTGGGCGCCAGCGCCGCCGAGCAACCGCGCGGCATCGTCGCCAAACTCACCCGCGCCATGGTGATCGGACCCATTGCCCGTTTGGAACTGTTGCCTTTGGACAGCTCGGCCAGCGGCAGCGGCGAGATCATTGAGGCACAAATTCCGTCCCAACATTACCGCGAACTCGGTTTCAAGGAAGGCGACACGCTGGTGCTGACACCGCGTCGGGCCCGTGTCTTCGTGGCTTCCTGACAGGCGCTAGACAGACGTTACCATCCGGAGAGTGCGGGTAACTTTTCAACAACGCAAGGAGCTACGTCATGTCCCAATCCTGGAAATTCGAGACCAAATCCGTCCATGCCGGTTACAGCCCGGACCCCACCACCAAAGCGGTTGCGGTGCCGATTTACCAGACGGCGGCGTATGCCTTTGACAGCGCCCAGCATGGTGCCGACTTGTTTGACCTGAAGGTGCCGGGCAACATCTACACCCGCATCATGAACCCGACCAATGATGTGCTGGAGCAGCGCGTGGCCGCACTCGAAGGCGGCATTGCGGCGCTGGCGCTGGCCTCGGGCCAGGCCGCCGTGACCTATGCCATCCAGACCATTGCCGAGGCCGGCGACAACCTCATTGCCAGCACCGCGCTCTATGGCGGCACCTACAACCTGTTTGCGCACACGCTGCCGCTCTCAGGCATCACCACGCGCTTTGCCGACCCGCGCGACCCGGCCAGTTTCGAGCCGCTGTTTGACGACAAGACCAAGGCGGTGTTCATCGAATCCATCAGCAACCCGCAGGGCACCGTAACCGACATTGCCGCCATTGCGGCAATAGCTCACCGCCATGGCGTGCCGCTGATTGTCGACAACACGGTGGCCACGCCCTACCTGCTGCGCCCGTTCGAGCACGGCGCCGACATCATCGTGCATTCGCTCACCAAGTACATGGGCGGCCACGGCACCAGCATTGCCGGCGCGATTGTGGACTCGGGCAAATTCCCTTGGGGCCAGCACAAGACCAGGTTCAAGCGCCTCAACGAGCCCGACCAGAGCTACCACGGTGTGGTCTACACCGAGGCGCTGGGCCCGGCCGCCTACATTGGCCGCGCCCGCGTGGTGCCGCTGCGCAATACCGGCGCGGCACTGTCGCCATTCAATGCGTTTTTGATCCTGCAAGGGATCGAAACCCTGAGCCTGCGCATGGACCGCATCAACGACAACACGCTCAAGGTGGCGCAATTCCTGCAGGCGCATCCGAAGGCCGCCTGGGTCAATTACGCTGGCTTGCCCAGCCATCCCGACCATGCGCTGGCGCAAAAATACCTGGGCGGCAAGGCCTCGGGCCTGCTCACATTTGGCGTCAAGTCAGCGCCTGGCGAAGGTCGCAAGGCAGGCGCCGCGTTCCTCGACGCGCTGCAACTGTTCACGCGTCTGGTTAATATCGGGGACGCCAAGTCGCTCGCCACGCATCCCGCCTCCACCACGCACCGCCAGTTGTCACCGGCAGAACTGGTGAAAGCAGGTGTCTCCGAAGATGCCGTGCGCCTGTCGATTGGCATTGAGCACATTGACGACTTGTTGGCAGATCTGGCACAGGCGCTGGCTGCCGTTTAAACCGCTGAACGCCAGCTTGCCGGGGGCATTGGCAAGCAGCCCAATGCCCCCGGCTGCCTTGCGTTGTGGCCAAGGGAGACACCATGAATGATCGGATCAACCAGTTGCTGGCCCAGATGGCCGCGCTGGAAGCGGACTTGAAAGAGGCCGTTTACGAGCAGCAAAGCCGGATGTTTTTCCAGATCAAGGGCAAGCGGGTGGAGTTCGAGGGCTCAATCAAGGCGGCACACCGCAAGCTCAAAACGAACTTCTTCCGCTGGCTGGTCACCAACCGGCCGCAGAACCTGATCACCGGCCCGATCATCTACAGCATGATTTTTCCGCTCATGCTGCTGGACCTGTGCGTGAGCTTTTACCAGTGGAGTTGTTTTCCGATTTACGGCATCACCAAAGTGCGCCGCAGCGACTACCTGGTGTATGACCGCGCGCAACTGGGCTACCTCAATTTCATCGAAAAATTTCACTGTTTCTACTGCGAATACGGCAACGGGCTGATGGGCTACATGCGGGAGATCCTGGCCCGCACCGAAGCCTATTTTTGCCCGATCAAGCATGCCCACAAAATCCTGGGCACGCATGGCCACTACAACCGGTTTCTGGATTACGGCGATGCCGCCGACTATGAGGCCCGGCTGGAGGAATTTCGCCAAGCCTTGGGTAAGTTGAAATAAGCTTCGAGGGCAAAGCGCTTTGTCGTCACTGCGAGCGCAGCGTGGCAGTCCATGCATTCAAAAGTCATGGATTGCTTCACTTTGTTCGCAATGACGCGTCTAGTTCACTTATTGCGCCGCGCTGCGCCGGTTCAACAACGCATACAGCACGATGGCGCCAAAGGTGGCGGTACCGATGCCACCCAGCGCGAAGTCGCCAAACTTGAGGGTGAAGTCGCCGGTGCCCAGAATCAGCGTGATGGCGGCCACGATCAGGTTTTTGTTGTCAGAAAAATCCACCTTGTTTTCGACCCAGATGCGCGCACCGGCCACCGCAATCAGGCCGAACACCACAATGCTCACACCGCCCATCACCGGCAGCGGAATGGTCTGAATGACCGCGCCGAACTTGGGGCTGAAGCCCAGCACCACGGCCAGCAAGGCCGCCACCAGGAACATGGCGGTCGAATAAATCTTGGTGGCGGCCATCACGCCAATGTTCTCGGCGTAAGTGGTGACGCCGGTGCCGCCGGCGCTGCCGCTGACCATGGTGGCGACGCCGTCGCCAATGAAGGCGCGGCCCATGTAAACGTCCAGGTTCTTGCCGGTCATGGCGGTCACGGCCTTGATGTGGCCCAGGTTTTCAGCCACCAGGATGATGGCCACCGGCGCAATCATCAGCATGGCCCTGGAGTCAAACACCGGCGCGGTAAAGCCGGGCATGCCAAACCAGGCGGCGTTAAACAGGCTGCTCAAGTCCATCGGCTTGCCCAGGCCCAGACCGTTGGTCAGCACGGCGTAAAGGATGCTGGCCACCAGCAGCCCGACCAGAATCAGCAGGCGCTGCACCATGCCGCGGGTGAACACGGCCACCAGCGCCACACAAATGAAAGTGGCGGCCTGCATCCAGCTGTCAAAGTTGCTGGCCGCCATGTTTTTGATCGGCACGCCCGCCAGGTTGAGGCCGATCACGGCCACCACCGAACCGGTCACCACCGGCGGCATGAGTTTTTCGATCCAGCCGGTGCCCGACACCTGCACCAGCAGGCCAATGGCGGTGTAGAGCGCACCACAGGCAATGATGCCGCCCAGCGCCACGCCCATGTTGGCGTTCAGGCCCTGACCGGCGTAGCCGGTGGCAGCAATCACCACGCCAATGAAAGCAAAGCTGGACCCCAGGTAGCTCGGCACCTTGCCGCCGGTGATGACAAAAAAGATCAGCGTGCCGATGCCGCTCATCAGAATCGCCAGATTGGGGTCGAAGCCCATCAGGATCGGCGCCAGCACGGTCGCGCCAAACATGGCGATCACATGCTGCATGCCCATCACGGTGGTTTGCGCCCAGGGCAAGCGCTCATCCGGAGCAATCACGCCGCCCTGGCGCAGGATATCGGGGCTTTTTTCAGTCCAGTCAAATAAGCTCATGGGGGTCCTTGTTGTTGCGGTCAGAGTGAGCGTCAATGGTCATCTTGCATGACCACACGCTCAAGGCTGAATTGTGTCACGCCGGGTGTATAACCTAGGCCCCTTCACGGTAATCACAACAAGGAATCTCAGACATGGGCGCGCAGTGGAAAGCAAAAGGTAAGGAATTGGCCGCAAATGCCAAGGGCCGTATTTTCGGAAAATTGTCCAAGGACATCATGCTGGCGGCCCGCAGCGGCGCCGACCCCACCGCCAACTCGCGTCTGCGGCTGTTGGTGGAGCAGGCGCGCAAGGCCTCCATGCCCAAGGACACACTGGACCGCGCCATCAAGAAAGGCGCCGGACTCACCGGCGAGGTGGTCAATTTTGAACGGGTAATTTACGAGGGCTTCGCCCCGCACCAGGTGGCCGTCATGGTCGAATGCCTGACCGACAACCTGAACCGCACGGCGCCCGAGATGCGCGTGTTATTTCGCAAGGGTCAGCTGGGCACCTCGGGCTCGGTGGCCTGGGACTTTGACCATGTCGGCATGATCGAGGCCGAACCCACCAGCAAAGACGCCGATGCCGAACTGGCCGCCATCGAGGCCGGCGCCCAGGACTTCGAACCGGGCGAGGAAGACGGCAACACGCTGTTCCTGACCGACCCCTCCGACCTTGATCTGGTGAGCCGGGCCCTGCAGGCGCAGGGCTTCAACGTGCTGTCAGCCAAGCTGGGCTACAAGCCCAAGAACCCGGTTGACCCCAGCAGCTTGAGCCCGGCGCAGCTTGAGGAAGTGGAAGCCTTTCTGGCCGCCATTGATGACAATGACGACGTGCAAAATGTCTACGTCAGCCTGGCAGACGCAGCCTGACCAGGCGGGGCCGCACGGCGAGCTTACTTGAACCCGACCCGATCGAGCATTTGCTGCACCTTGATCTGGTTCATGCCGACCGCACTGATCGGCACCAGTTCACGCTTGAAACTGCCACCTGACATCGCCTGCAGGGCCGGGTTGTCAAACTGCACGCCCTTGGCCGCCGGCCACTCGTTGTTGCCATCGGCGAAATGTTTCTGGGCGGATGGACTGACCAGATACTCTAAAAATTTGACGGCGTTATCCTGGTTTTTGGCATAGCGTGCTACCGCGCCGCCGGCAATGTTGACGTGGGTGCCCCAGCTGGCCTGGTTCGGGAACACCACCTTGACTTTGCTGGCAACCGCCTGGTCTTCGGGCTTGCTTGATCGCATCAGGCGCGCCAAATAATACGAGTTAGTGACGGCCACGCCGCATTCGCCCGAGGCGACGCCCTTGATCTGGTCGGTGTCGCCGCCTTTGGGAGAACGCGCCATGTTATCGACCAGGCCCTTGAGCCAGACTTCGGTTTTGGCCGGCCCCAGGTGCTCGGTCATGGCGCCAAACAGGCTCAGGTTGTAAGGGTGGGAGCCCGAGCGGATGCAGAGCTGGCCCTTGAGCTTGGGGTCGGCCAGTTTTTCGTAACTGTCAACGTCAGCGGCGCTGACCTTGCTCGCGTCATAGACCACCACGCGCGCCCGGGTTGACAGGCCGAACCAGGGCGTGCCGCCGTCGTCGGACGGCTTGGCGCGCAAATTGGCAGGAATGGCTTGTTCGAGAACTTTGGACTTGACGGGCTGGAACAGGCCATCAACTTCGGCGCGCCACAAACGCGCCGCGTCCACCAGCAAAATCACATCCGCCGGGGACGCACTGCCCTCGGCCTTGAGGCGCGCCAGAATACCGGCGTCATCGGCATCGACGCGGTTGATCTTGATGCCGGTGGCTTGCGTGAACTGGCTGTACAGCGCCTCGTCGGTGGGGTAGTGCCGTGCCGAATAAAGATTCAGAACAGGATCCGCCGCCTGCGCCATACCCATGCTCAAACCAAGAATTGCCAAGGAAAATTTACCGAAAGAGCGAACCATGAAAAAAACTCCGCAAGTGAAAGAATGACACGAGTATATCTCAAATACGAATCATTCTCATTGTGACTTGCCGCGGTGTTTTTATTTTTTGAATGGGCAGGCGTTTTTGATGCAGCGGGCGTAAAGACTCAGTGAATGGTCTTCAATCTCATAGCCTTGGGCCTTGGCAATTTTTTTCTGGCGCGCTTCGATCTCGGCGTCAAAGAACTCCTCGACCCGGCCACAGTCCATGCAGACAATGTGATCATGGTGGTGGCCTTCGTTCAATTCAAAAACAGCTTTGCCGTTTTCAAAGTTGCTGCGACTCAGAATACCCGCCTGTTCAAATTGCGTCAGCACGCGGTAGACCGTGGCCAGTCCAATGTTGGTGTGGTCGGCCAGCAGGATTTTGTAAACGTCTTCAGCGCTCATATGCCGCTGCTGAGCGTGTTGAAACAGCGCCAGAATGGTTTGGCGTGGCCCGGTCACTTTAAGGCCAGTGTCTTTGAGCATGTGCGTTTTTTCGTTCATGGGAATGGTCTGGTTTGGTTGGTGGGTGAACGATCATCTTCGCTCGGTTCGGCCAGGTCAACTTATACCAAAATCCGGCGGTCTCGGCACGCAACCCGTCAATGGTATGGTTAGCCCATGAAAATTCACATTGATCATCTGGTCGTCATGGCCAACACCCTGGAACAAGGGGTGCAGTGGTGCGAAGCCACGCTGGGCGTCACCCCCGCACCCGGCGGTGAGCACGCGCAATACGGCAGCCACAA
Organism: Rhodoferax sp.; assembly: GCF_023701345.1. Lineage (GTDB taxonomy): Bacteria > Pseudomonadota > Gammaproteobacteria > Burkholderiales > Burkholderiaceae_C > Rhodoferax. The sequence goes on from NZ_JAMPXE010000040.1 coordinate 13,712, forward strand.
CCGCCTGTTCAAAATTGCCACGCCCAGCCACCCGCTGGCTTATTTTGAAATCATTGCCATCAATCCGGCTGCCAAACGGCTGGCCAATGCGACTGCCAGGCGCTGGTTTGACATGGACGAGGCGGCGCTGCAAGCCGCCGTTGCGATGGAACCGCGCCTGATCCATTTTGTGGCCAACACCGATGACATCCAGGCCGCCCGCGCCGCCTTGAAAGCGCAAGGCATCGAGCGTGGACCGGCCGTGCAGGCCAGCCGCCATTCACGCCGCGGGGTGTTGCAGTGGCAGATCACCGTGCGTGAAGACGGTCAGCGCCTCTTCAACGGTGCATTGCCGAGCCTGATCCAGTGGGGCAAAACCGGCGATGCCGAGCCGCTGCGCCTGCACCCGCGCAACAGCCTGCCACGCTCGGGCGTGTCGCTGCAAAGCCTGGCTGTGACGCACCCGAGCGCCGACAAGTTGCAAGCCGCCTATGAGGCCATCGGGCTCGACAGCGTTGCGGTCGAGCCCGGCCCGGCCAATTTGAGCGCGACCCTGCACACGCCCAAGGGCACTGTCGTGTTGCAAAGCCACGGCATTTAGCGATTTCCTTGCGTCAAAGAAACTTCGCCGCTGGCGTGCTCATGGCTGTTCTCCCGGCGCAGGCGTCGGCGGCCTGCCACGGGCCAGGGTGTGCTGCGCGAGCCGAACCACCGGCGCATCAACCATGCGGCCATCGAGGCGAAACACGCCACCACCGGCCGCGGCTAAAGCCGCCATCACGCGTTGCGCCCACGCCAACTCGGCGGCGTCCGGTGCAAAGGCGGCATTCACCAGCGCCACCTGCGCCGGGTGAATGCAGAGCTTGCCGCCAAAACCACCGCGGCGGCTGCGCGCCGCGTCGGCCTGCAGCTGAACGCTGTCCTGCGTGCCGGGCGTGACGCCGTCCACCGGCGCTGGCAGGGCGGCGCGGCGCGAGGCCAGCAACAGCGCCAGGCGCACCGGCATCAGTTCGGCCTCGTCGGCATCGCAGGCCAGGCCGGCATCGGCCTGGAAGTCCAGGTTGCCAAACGCCAGGCGCTGCACCTGCGGTGCCAGCGCCAGCGCATTGATGCCATCCAGCCCAAGGACCGATTCGACCTGCGGCAGCAAGCCGCAGTCGGGCCCCACAGCACCGGCAACGCACTGCAGATCGGAAATGGTTTCGGCTTTCGGCACCATCACACCGGCCAAACCCTGTTGCCCGAACAACCGGAGCAGCTTAAGGTCGTCTTCAAACCAGGGCGTGCCGCTGGCATTGATGCGCACCAACAAGCGCCCGCGCTCGGGCCCGGAAAAACCGCCAAATGCATCGGCCAGCTGGTCGCGTGCCGCCGCCTTGTCGTCCGCCGCAACAGCGTCTTCCAGGTCGATGATGACGACATCCGCCCCCGATGCCAGGGCCTTGGCAAACCGGTCGGGCCGGTTTGCCGGCACGAACAGGAAGGAACGCGCCAGCGCCAGCACAGACCGCGCGCTCATGCCCGCGGCTCCAGCAAGTCGCCCACGCGCGGCCATTGCGCCACGCCCCACAACGCATCCACCGCCGCCTGCATTTCAGCGGCTGTGGCGCCACCGCTGAAGGCGGCCAGGCGCAAGGCCTTGGCGGTGATTTCGTCGCGGCTCAGCGTGTTGCCAGGGTCGCCCTTGGGCTCTTCGACCCGGCCCGTCAAAACACGACCATCGCGGGTGTGCACCGTCACCTTGCCGATCCAGCGCCGGGGGTAGGCGCCGTCCACCTCGGCGTCGAGCACCATCGTCACGCGGTCACGCAGGGCCTGGGTCAGGTCGTCGCTGAAATGCTGCTCGAACTCCACCAGTCCGGCATGGCCGAAGCGCGCCACCAGCGCCAGCACCGTGCCCATGGAGAATTTGCTCTGGTGCACGGTGCTTGGCTTGACGACCGGCCCCAGCACGTCGATCGCGCCCTGGTGCACCTGCGTGACCACGCGTTCCAGATCGACGGGCGCAAGGCCGTGCCGCTGCATCACCTGCAGCAAGGCATCGGCCGCCGGATGGGTGTGGCGGCAGGAGGCGTGGTACTTGAACGAGGTCTCGGCCGTGGCCCATCGGCTGCCGAGACCGTCGGTGAGCCGCGCCGGATCGGCGTCGCTCGACATGCCGGCCGCCATGCCCTGCGGGCCCTCGAAAATCTGCGCCGCCCCGGTAAAGCCATCCTGCGCCAGATAGGCCGCCATCAGGCCGGCGGCGGCGGCATGGGCGGTGTGCAGTTGCTTGCTGTCGGCAGCGGTGCGCAAAAACTCCCACAGGCCGGCTGACTGGGTGCCGGCCGAGCCAAAGGCGTGCTGCATTTGCGCCGCATCCAGTCCGAGCAGGTTGCCGACCGCAGCAGCCGAAGCCAGGGTGCCGGCGGTGCCGGTGGTATGGAACACCTTGTAGTGCGAGCGGCCGAGAAACTCGCCAACCCGGATGCCGACCTCGTAACCGGCCACCGCCGCTGTCAGCAACTGCTGGCCGTTGGCGCCGATGGCCTGCGCCACCGCCAGCGCGGCCGGAAACACCACCGTGGCCGGATGGAACACCGAGCCGTTGTGGACGTCGTCCTGCTCCGCCACGTGCGAGGCGGCGGCATTGGCCATGGCGGCCAGATACGGGCTGCTGCGCGCGCGATGGATGATGACCTCACTCGGGCCGGCGGGTGGCGTGTCGCAGCCCGGCGCGGCCTGCGGTCCCATGCTGAGTGCAAAGCGCGTGATGCTGTCCACCGGGCGCGCACCGTGGCCGGCCACGGCCGAGCCGAACCAGTCGACCAGCAGGTCTTCTGTCTTGCGCACCACGGCGACGGGAATGGCGGCAAAGCGCAGCTGGGCGGCAAAGGCGGCGAGTTGGGCGGAGGGAGAGTCCATGGCGGTTATCTTTTTAAAAACGTTCAAATTGCGCCGCACGCGCGCAGGTCAGCGATGGCGGTCTGGTCGTGGCCCAGCTCACGCAAAATGGCTTCGGTGTGCTGGCCCACTGCCGGGATCGGGTCCATGCGGTAGTCAAAGGCATTGCTGCGCCCCGGCGGCAGCAGGGCCGGGATGTCGCCGGCCGGTGTGTGCACCACCTGCCAGCGCTGGCGCGCCTGCAGTTGCGGGTGCGCCCACAGGCCGGCCATGTCGTTCATGCGGGCGTTGGCGATTTGCGCCTGGTCCAGCCGCGCCAGCACCTGCCCGGTGCTGAGTTGGCCAAAGACGGCCAGGATCAACGCCTTGAGCGCCTCGCGATGTGTGTTGCGGCGGGCGTTGCTGTCAAAGCGCGTATCGCTGGCCAGCGCAGCGTCCTGCAGCACCAACTCGCAAAACAGCTTCCATTCGCGCTCGTTCTGTAGGCCCAGCATCACGGTGCCGCCGTCGCCGGCCTGGAACGGACCATAGGGGTAGATGCTGGCGTGCGCGGCGCCGGTGCGCGGCGGCGGCGGCGCGCCGTCAAAGGCGTAATACAGCGGGTAGCCCATCCACTCGGCCAGCGATTCGAGCATCGAGACGTCGATGTGGCTGCCCAGTCCGGTCTTGCCGCGCAGCAACAGCGCCGACAGCACGCTGGTGTAGGCGTACATGCCGGCGGCAATGTCGGCCACCGAATTGCCGGCCTTGCTCGGCGAATCGGGCGTGCCGGTGACCGACAGGAAACCGGCTTCGCTCTGGATCAGCAGGTCATAGGCCTTTTTGTCGCGGTAAGGGCCGTCCTCGCCATAACCGGAGATGTCGCAAACAATGAGCTTCGGGTGGGCAAGCTTCAGCGCCTCGAAGGACAGCCCCATGCGCGCGGCCGCGCCGGGGGCCAGGTTTTGCACCAGCACATCGGCCTGGCCCAGCAGCTGCTTCAGCATCGCCAGCGCACCCGGCTGCTTGAGGTCAAGCGTCAGGCTTTCCTTGGAGCGGTTGGTCCAGACAAAGTGCGAGGCCTGGCCTTTGACGCGGCTGTCATAGGCGCGGGCAAAGTCGCCACTGCCGGGGCGCTCGACCTTGATCACGCGGGCGCCGAGGTCGGCCAGCTGGCGCGTGCAGAACGGGGCGGCGATGGCGTGTTCCAGGGAAACGACGGTGATGCCGTCAAGCGGTCGTGTCATATTGATCCTTCGCTAATTTGAAATCGTCATCGCGAGGAGCGCAGCGACGTGGCGATCCATGAACAGATGCCGTCATTGCGAACGCAGTGAAGCAATCCATGACTTCCGAATGCATGGATCGCCGCGCTTCGCTCGCGATGACGGAGACAAGCTCATGGTCCGTGTGCGGTATCACCCAGATACGGCGGGCTCGCAATGACAGCATGGAGTGCATTGTCAAAAAGACCTTGGCAAGCCGAGGATGTGCTCGGCCACGTAGGAATAAATCAGGTTGGTCGAGATCGGTGCCACCTGGTACAGCCGGGTCTCACGGAACTTGCGCTCGACGTCGTACTCGTTGGCAAAACCAAAACCGCCGTGGAACTGGATGCAGGCATTGGCCGCTTCCCAGCTGGCCTTGGCCGCCAGGTACTTGGCCATGTTGGCCTGAGCGCCGCAGGGCTGGCCGGCGTCAAACAGTTCGCAGGCCTTGTAACGCATCAGGTTGGCGGCTTCGACTTCCATGTAGGCGTCGGCGATCGGGAACTGCACGCCCTGGTTCTGGCCGATCGGGCGGCCAAACACCACGCGTTCGCTCACGTATTTGGTGACCCGGTCAAGGAACCAGTAGCCGTCGCCAATACATTCGGCGGCGATCAGCGTGCGCTCGGCGTTGAGGCCGTCGAGGATGTACTTGAAGCCCTGGCCTTCCTGGCCGATCAGGTTCTCTGCCGGGATTTCCAGGTTCTCGAAAAACAGCTCGTTGGTCTCGTGATTGACCATGTTGGGGATCGGGCGCACCGTCATGCCGGATTTTTCCGCCTGGCGCAGATCGACCATGAAGATCGACATGCCCTCGGACTTCTTCTTGACCTCGGCCAGCGGCGTGGTGCGCGCCAGCAGGATCATCCAGTCGGAGTGCTGCACGCGCGAGATCCAGACCTTCTGGCCGTTGACCACATAGCGGTCCCCCTTTTTGACGGCGGTGGTCTTGATCTTGGTGGTGTCGGTGCCGGTGCTGGGCTCGGTCACGCCCATCGACTGCAAGCGCCATTCGCCGCTGGCAATTTTGGGCAGGTACAGTTCTTTTTGCGCGGTCGAGCCGTGGCGCAAGAGCGTGCCCATGTTGTACATCTGGCCGTGGCAGGCGCCCGAGTTGCCGCCGCTGCGGTTGATCTCTTCCATGATCACCGAGGCCTCGGCCAGGCCCAGGCCGGAGCCGCCATACTCCGCCGGGATCAGCGCCGCCAGCCAGCCGGCCTGGGTCAGGGCATCGACAAAAGCCTCCGGGTAGCCACGCTGCTCGTCGATCTTGCGGTGGTATTCGTCAGGGAACTCGGCGCACAGGGCGCGCACGGCGTCGCGGATGTCCTGGTACTGGTCGGGGGCGGTCTTGATCATGGCGTCTCTTGTTGGTTGTCGGTAAAAGTCGGTCAGGCGAGTTCGGCGCTGCCCTGCATGGTCAGCCAGCCCTCGTGGTCCTGCGCCCAGAGCCTGATGGTTTTGCCGTCGCCGGACGGCTGGCCGTTAAGCCGAAACGGGTGCAGGTCAAACGTCGGGCGCAGCGCCTTGAAATTGAATGACTTGATGAAAGCATCCGGCGCGTGCCGGCGCACCAGGTCAACCAGCAGCGTGGCGATCAGCGGGCCGTGCACGATCAGGCCGGGGTAGCCCTCGACTTCGGTCACGTATTGGCGGTCGTAGTGGATGCGGTGGCCGTTGAAGGTGAGCGCCGAGTAGCGGAACAGCAGCACGGCATCCGGCACGATCTCGCGCTGCCAGGGCGCACCCGCTTCAGCGGTAATGGGCGGCGGCACCGGGTCACTGGCCTGTGCTGCGGCGCGGTAAACGATGTCGTGCTCTTCGCTCAGGGCCAGACCTTGGGCGTTGTGCACCGCATGCTGCACCAGCACAAACAGCAGGTCACCGCTGCGCCCGGCCTTGTGCGTGACCGACGCGATGCGCGAGTTGCGTTGCACGGCGTCACCCACCCGCAACGGGTTGTCTGGTCGCCATTGCAAGCGGCCACCGGCCCACATGCGCCGGGGCAACGGCACCGGCGGCAGAAAACCGCCGCGCCGGGCATGGCCATCGGGGCCAATCTCACTTTGCCGGTGCTGCGGCAAAAAATACAGCCAATGCCACAACGGCGCCAACACCGTGCCGGACACTGGCAGGGCGTCTTCCCGGTCCAGCGTGGCACTGAGCGCGCGCACCGGTGCTGCGGTGATGTCATCGCTCAGGGTTTCGGTTTTCCCAACCCAGCTTTGCAGATGGGCCAGCGTGGCGGCGTCGAGGGTGCGGATGTCTTGGGTCATGGTAAGAGGCGGTCAGGCCTGCATTTGTCGGCTTCAGTGGTTGTATGGTCGCTCTGGCGATGGGCCAGCACAATCACTGATTTCAGAACCGGCGCTTCGGATTTTTCGAAGGCTTGCCGCCTGATCCACGCAGCATCAGGCCCGAGCATTTCCAACTGCGGTTTCGCCAAAGGGTGGGTTACAAAAATACCAACACATCCACGGCGCAGACAGCCCCTAAACTGTGCTGTCTTAGCCTCAGGAGAATGCTGTGAAGATTCGTGCCGCCGTGCTGGAAACCATTGGGGCGCCCGCGCCCTACGCCCAAAGTCTGCCGCTCAGGATTCGCCAGGTCGAACTCGACCCGCCAGGCCACGGCGAGGTGCTGGTCCGCATCCGTGCGGCCGGCCTGTGCCACTCCGACCTGTCGGTCATCTCGGGCGACCGGCCACGACCGGTGCCGATGGTGCTGGGCCATGAATCAGCGGGCGAAGTGGTCGAATGCGGCGCCGGCGTCACCGACCTGAAAACAGGCGATCGGGTGGTGCTGGTGTTCATGCCCAGTTGCGGCTGCTGCATGCCGTGCATGGAAGGCCGGCCCGCCCTGTGCGAGCCGGGGGCGGACAGTAGGCGGGCGTCGCCCGCCGATAGGTCGTCCGTGTCGATCAGTCAGGGCGCATGACCGACACCCTCATCTGTGATTTTCTTCAAAAGATCCTCGAATCATCGATGCTTGTCCCGAAAGCACACTGAGCAGCCGGCAAGTGGTGTGTGGCTGATACTTTGAGCGTTCATTCAGCCGCAAGCGACGAGTCTGACGAGCGGGATGTCTACTACCTGCTCGTCATGCTTGTTTGAGTCCATTTGAGACTCAGCAGCAAAAACAGTAAGGAATCGACTGGCAGCGCGTCGGTTCGCTTGCGTAGTAAAAGCAAATGCCTGCAGGTTGGTTTGGCCCCCGTGAAAGGTCGGAGTTTGAACCACACAATTGGTTACATCTTTGCCCCGGCATTCCCTGGCTTCGGTGCGGCAGCGCACCCATAATTGGCGTAAACAGTGTTAATTAAACTGTTCGACAAGGGGCCGTTCCATGGGTTTGATTTCAACGCCAACTTCTGAGCGCACCTTGCTGGTCATTGCCAGCGACAAGGCAAACATGCAGATCATGACGCAATTGATCGCCAGGCGCGACGACTTGAATCTGATCACAGCCGTCAGCGGCATGGAAGGCATGAAACTGGCAGACACTTCTCTGCCGGAGGTTGTCGTCCTGGACACGGGACTTTCAGATATTTGCGCCAGAGAGGTATTGAAGGGCTTGCGTGGGAATCCCGTGACATCGCATATTCCCGTCATTGCCGTGTCGTCGGACGCACATCCAGCACAAATTCAAGCGGGTCTGCAAGCCGGGTTCTATCGGTACCTGACCAAACCCTACAAATTGACCGATCTCCTGGATGCCATTGATTGTTCGTTGAGTTATTGCCTGGGAAATCTTACTCGTGTCCTCACCGGCCCTGCTTGCTTCGTCAGCGTATGCCAACAACTGCCCGCACGAGATGAAAGCGATTGATGGATGGCAGACGCCGGGCCTGCGCACGGCCCAGAAAAGTGGCGGTCAGGTGACTAAGCTTGCGGGGGAATCCGCAAGTTTTGACCTGGGTAAATACGATCCGGATCTTTCAGCATGGGCTTGTTGGCCTCGAAAATCGCGGTGTATTTATTGGCGTCACCGTACATTTCTTTTGAAATTTTTGAAAGTGTGTCGCTGTTTTTGACCGTGTAAAAACGCGAGGCTTCTGACGCGGTGTTGACGGTCATTTGATCGCTGACTTTTTCAACCGAACCGACGTTACCGCAGCACAGCACAATTTTTTCGCGTGTCGCCTGGTCGGCTGCTGCTCCCGAGACCGTGACGGTCATGGACGCGCCGTCATAGGCGACCGCCAGATTTTGTGCATCCAGATGCTGGGTTTTGATGTAGGCCAGAATCGCATCAGCGGCCTTTTGATTGAGCGCAGCAAGGTCCGCCGGTGCTGCCGCAGCAACCGCATCAGGCTTGCCCAGGTTAAATAGTTTTTCGCCGGCTTCTTTGATGAAGGAAATGAGACTCATATTTCAGCACTCCAATGGGTGAGGGAAGTTTTTTTGCCGGATTACGGCTTGCTTTGCGTCGTGTTCGCTGGCGGCCTGTTCAGTCAATCAACTGGCAGAATACAAGCGGGACAAGTCGCCGATGCAGTCTAGACCCGAGCTGCCTGCCGACTTTGTTCGATATCGAACATACCCTGACAATTCAGGGCAATGTCATCATGCGGGACAGCGTTGGCCGGGTCCTTGGCAAATGTCAGACGACAAGCACAAGCGTGGAAAATGCTGCTCCATGGCCAATAAGGATTTGGGCTGAATAACTCCAATTGAAAGGCATCCCATGAAGTTCATCTACGGCATCCTGATCATTCTGGCAGTGGCCGGCTTGAGCCTTATTGTTGCGGGCCAGACCGGTTTTCTAATCGGTCAAGTGCCGCAGAACCTGGGCGTGGTGGATGGCAAACTCAGCCCCCCTTCCGCCACACCAAACAGTGTGACCAGCCAGGCTGATCTGTATCCGGAGCATCCGCAAAAAAACTATTCCAAGATCGCGCCACTCACTTACATGGGCGATGCCGACGAAGCAATGCAAACGCTCGCCGCCGTACTGGCCAGCAGTGAGGGCACAGTGGTGGTGAAAAATGAAGCCGGCTACATCTACGCACAAAACACCACCGCATTGCTGCGCTTCACCGACGATCTTGAATTCTGGCTGGACCGTGCCAACAACGCCATCCAAGTCCGTTCGGCCAGCCGAATCGGCAAAAGCGATTTGGGCAAGAACAGGAAGCGGATAGAAAGCATTCGTGAAAGCTTCAACCGTGCGCTAACTGCACGTTGACTGGCCAAACAATCAATCTTTCTGTTGATTATCTGAGGGGATTTCATCTACCGATTCGGCTCCAGCCCGAAGGTGCATGTGCCTTTACATGTGTGCGTAGTCGATGTGGCAGTCATCGCTTTTTTGCGTGCCTTGTACTCGGTTAGCAATCCTTTGGCTCGGTCGATGTCACGTTGCTGGCCCGCTTGGTGCCGCCGCCAATGAGAACAATGAGGATGTCGCTCTTTTTGGCGAGGTGAATCCGGTAGCCTGGCCGCCTGACGAAAGAGTCAAAAGGCAGCTTCAGCGTGCGGTGGTGAGGTCTTGTGGACGCGAACAGGCCAGATGAATAGCCCCACCGCTGCCATACCGGCCACGAGCAGACCGAGGTCGGATTTGACATCCAGGAGGAAGGCGGCCTGACTCCCCACCAAGGACCAAAGGATGGGCACAGCGAGGACTGCACGCAGGCCCGTGCCCGATGCGAGCGCAAGCACACCGATCGTGAAGATGGCGGTTGGGCACGGCAGACCGAAGGTGGGAAGTTCAGGATACCCATGCCCCGCCAGCGTGGACAAAACGGGGTAGACGATAAGCGCGAAGGCGAGCAGGGCGATCCCGAGACCCGTACGAACGCTCCTGACGAAGGCAAACTCGAGGCGGTTGCGAATCACGCCTTGCCACACGAACAGAAGACCTCCAACGATGGATAGCACGCCGAATCCGTATGCCGCAGGATTGATGCGCGCAAAGAACGTCAGGTGGTAAACGGCGCCAAGCCAAATCCAGAACAAGGCCAGGATGGCTGACACTGCCAGCCCGGACCAGGGACGCCGAAGCGCAATGAAAATGACGGTCAGCACCGCAAGCAGGACAAGGAGAATCTGCCCAGGCCAGACGGTGCTGTTGTAAAGCCGGAAGACGCCAAAGAACTGCTCAACAGTGAAGGGGAGTTGCATAGTCGTTTCTGAAGACTAGCAACTGTATACCGCAAAAGCTACGGAATAATCTGAACACGACAGGACGGACACACGAACATCAGTCCGCCGGATTCTGGTACCGCCCTCAAACCGTGCGCGCGCCGTCCACCGGAAACTCGACGCCGCTGATGAATTCGGCGTCATCGCTGCCCAGGTAAACCGCCGCGCGGGCAATGTCCTTGGGCTCGGACAGGCGCCCCAGCGGAATGGTGGCGATGAACTTCTGGCGGTTTTCCGGCGTGTCGGGCATGCCCATGAAGGATTCGAGCAAACCGGTGGCGCCCATCACCGGGCAGATCGCGTTGACGCGGATCTTGTCCGGCCCGAGTTCCACCGCGTGCGTCATGTGAAAGATTGACTTGACGTTGATGTTGTAGACGCGGTCAAAGGTGGCCTCGTCCACGTCCAACAACGGCTGGTTCTTGTGCGTCCAGCCGGCGTTGTTGACGACGATGTCGAGGCGGCCAAATTGGGCCACCGTGGCGGCCACCAGCGCGTCGATGTCGGCCCGTTGGGTCACGTCGCAGCTCACGGCGATGGCATTGACACCCAAGGCGTCGGCCACGCCCTGGGCGCCGCCAATCTGGCCCAGGCCGCCGAGCGCGCCAAGCGCACATCCCACCGAGATCGTCAGCCAGGTGACGCGCCCGGTGTTGACGCCCATGGCGGTCGCCACCTCCCGGTGATGGGTGACGGCCGTGACCTGGCGACCCAGCGCGGTGCGCCCCAGATCATGCGCTGCAGGTCTTCCAGCACCATGAAGGCGGCAAAGGTCACCAGCAACTGCAGAATCGGGTCTTTGTCAAGGATGCGGCGCAGCAGGGCGAACTCCAGCACCGTGCCCAGCAGCCCGAGCGTGGCGGCGAAATAGCCACCCCAGGCATAGAGGCTGCCATGCGCAATATTGAGGATGCGCATGACGCCAAAGATCAGCGTCAACCCCAGCGCCACCATGGCAGTCAAAGTCGTCAGTCGCTTCTGCTGTCTCCTGTTGGTTTAAGTAAGTGGTAATCGTCGCTTTTCGGGCTTGCGGGCACAATCACTCATTTTTAAACCAGCACTTCGGAAATTCCGAAGATCACAGGGTTTACGCTAGCATTCGATTTGCCATGCACTTTGATCTGAAAGACCTGAAACTATTTGTCTGTGCCGCCGACGAAGGCAGTTTGACGCGTGCTGCCGAACGCCAGCATCTGTCGCTGGCAGCGGCGAGCACGCGCGTCAAATCACTCGAAGCCCAGTCCGGGCAAACGCTGCTCTACCGGGAGGCGCGCGGCGTGCGCCTGACGCCGCCCGGTGAAGCGTTTCTGCACCACGCACGCGGCGTGCTGCGGC
>NZ_JAMPXE010000174.1 GCF_023701345.1 Rhodoferax sp.
CTCTAACGAAATACCTTGGGTGCTTCTTTGCAAACACTTGTGGTGTTGCATCGAAACTTAAGGCCAAAACCATGGGCGCATTGATTTGTGCGCCGGACCTTGACCCGTTTGCGTTAATTTGCAAGCGGCATTATCGCACTTGTCAGCGCGTACTTGAGGTCTGGAGCCAGGCAATGCAATAATTCGACACTTTTTTGTGTGTCGCACAGGCTTTGTCCCAACGCGCAATGTACCAAAAAAAATTGCATCAACCGCCATCAAGGTCCCCGCGCCATGCTCCTGCCCCCCACCACTCCCAGCCTGCTCAGGCGCATGGCCTGTTGGCTTTACGAGGGCATGTTGTTGTTTGGCGTGGTTTTTATTGCGGGCTATCTGTTTGGCACCTTGAGCCAGACCAGAAATGCCATGGACAACCGCCACGCCCTGCAGGCATTTTTGTTCGTCATCTTTGGCATTTACTTTGTCTGGCTCTGGTCCAAAGGTCAAACCCTGGCCATGAAAACCTGGCATATCCGGGTGCTGGACCGGTCCGGCCGGCCTTTAAGCCAGGGTCGTGCCCTGCTGCGCTATCTGTGGAGTTGGCTGTGGTTTTTGCCGCCGCTGGTGGCGTCCTGGGTCTTTGAGCTCAAGGGCGGCGAGGCTTTTGTGATCATCATCGGCTGGGTCGCCATCTGGGCCATCCTGAGCCGCTTTCACCCGCGCCAACAGTTCTGGCATGACGCGCTGGCCGGCACGCAACTGGTGGACGCCCGCCCGCCCAAGCGCTGAAACCGGGACCGTCGGGGCAACCAGCTCAGATCGCGGTTTCGTCGAGTTCACCGGTGCGAATCCGCACCACACGCTCCACGGCGGTGACAAAAATCTTGCCGTCGCCAATCTTGCCGGTGTGGGCAGCCTTGACGATGGCATCGACACAACGGTCAACATCATCGGTTCGCACGACCACTTCGATTTTGACTTTGGGCAAAAAATCGACCACGTATTCCGCACCGCGGTAGAGCTCGGTGTGGCCTTTTTGACGGCCAAAGCCCTTGACCTCAGTGACGGTCAGACCGGTCACGCCGCATTCGGCCAGGGCTTCACGCACTTCTTCCAGTTTGAAGGGTTTGACGATGGCGGTGATTTGTTTCATAAGGTACCTCAATTAAAAATGGGATCGGCAGGCAGTCAAAACCCTCAGGCCCGAAAACGGTTGGTAATAGGATAACGCCAATCCTTGCCAAAACTGCGGTGCGTCAGACGAATCCCCACCGGCGACTGGCGCCGCTTGTACTCGTTGATCTTGATCAGGCGCGTCACCCGCTCGACATCGGCGCTGGCATATCCGGCGGCAATGATCTGTTCGATGCTTTCGTCGTTTTCCATGTAGCGCTCCACAATCGCATCGAGCACCTCGTAAGGCGGCAAACTGTCCTGGTCGGTCTGGTCGGGCCGCAGTTCCGCGCTCGGCGGACGCGAGATGATGCGCTCGGGAATCGGCGCACGGCCGGTGCCGTACGGGTCGTGCGCATTGCGCCAGCGGGCAATGCGAAACACCATCGTTTTGGCCAGATCCTTGATCACCGCAAAGCCGCCTGCCATGTCGCCATACAGGGTGCAATAACCGGTGGCCATCTCGGACTTGTTGCCGGTGGTGAGGACGATGCTGCCAAACTTGTTGGAGAGCGCCATCAGCAGGGTGCCACGAATGCGCGCCTGGATATTTTCTTCGGTGGCATCTTCTGCCAGGCCCTTGAACTCGTTTGATAGCGTGGCCTTGAACGCTTCAAATTCCGGCACGATCGACAGCTCGTCATAGCGCACCCCCAATCGGGAGGCCATGTCACGCGCGTCGATCCAGCTGATGTCGGCGGTGTAGGGTGAAGGCATCATCACCGCGCGCACCCGGTCCTTGCCCAGCGCATCCACGGCAATGGCCAGCACCAGGGCCGAGTCAATGCCGCCCGACAAACCCAGCAGCACACCGGGAAAGCCGTTTTTACCGATGTAGTCGCGCACACCCAGCACCAGGGCATCCCACAAATCGGCCTCGGGGGTGCGGTCGGGCGCCACGGTGGCCTGCAGTTGCAGCGCTGCAGGCGTCCGGCTGGCCTGAATGAGCAGGCTGTCCTCAACGAAACTGGGAGCCCGCCCCGCTAGTGAGCCATCGACGTTGAGGACAAATGAATGGCCTTCAAACACCACTTCGTCCTGCCCACCCACCAAATGCGCGTAAACCAGCGGCCGCCCGCAGGCCAGCACGCGCTCGCGCATCATCTGTTCGCGCTCGTTGCCTTTGCCAACATGAAAGGGGGACGCGTTGATAACCGCCAGCAACTCGGCGCCGGCCTGCGCCGTTTCACGGGCCGGGCGTTCAAACCAGGCATCTTCGCAAATCAGCAAACCCACCTTAACCCGGTCGCCCGGCTCACCCGCCTCAAAAACGCACACGCCCTGCCCCGGCGTGAAATAACGGCGCTCATCAAAGACCTGGTAATTGGGCAGCTCACGCTTGGCATAAGTGGCCACCACCCGGCCTTCGCAAAGCACGCTGGCCGCATTGAAACGGCTTTGCACCGCCACCGAGCGGGTCCGCCGGTCGTCGCCGGTGGGGTGACCCACCACCACACTGAGGTCTTTCAAATCTGCCAACGCAGCCGCCACGGCTTTCACGGCATCATCACAAGCCTGGGTGAACGCTTTGCGCAAAAACAGGTCTTCAGCCGCATAACCGCAAATCGACAACTCGGGCGTCAACACCAGCCGGGCGCCCTGCTGGTAGGCTGTACGGGCAGCCGCCACGATTTTTTGGGTATTCCCGGTCATGTCACCCACCACCAGATTGAGCTGGGCCACGCAAATTTTGAGAGTCATGAAAAGTACAGAAAAATGATCGACAAGAAAACTACTGACGTTGCAAACGATTATGTCATTCGGGTGCTTGATTCGTCTGCTGAAGTGCCCGCCAGTGCCTGGAACGCCCTGCTGTTCAGCCAGCCGCAGGCCACCCCATTCATGCGCCATGAGTACCTGAACGCCTTGCATGCGAGCGGCTGCGCCACGCCTGACACCGGCTGGACGCCGAAGTTTTTTCTGCTTGAACGTCAGGGTGAACTGGTCGCGGCCTGTGTGTTGTACCTCAAGACCCACTCGCACGGCGAGTATGTGTTTGACTGGGCCTGGGCCAAGGCCTACGCCCAGCATGGGCTGGCCTACTACCCCAAAGCGCTGTGCGCGGTGCCGTTCACGCCGGTGCCCGGGGCCCGCCTGCTGGCCCGCAACCAGACCGATCGCGCGCATTTGGCAAGCGCCATGCTCAACTGGTGCCAGCGCCAGCAACTGTCCGGCCTGCACGCCCTGTTTGCCAGCGATGATGACCTGGTCGCCCTTGAAGCATCAGGCCTGTTGCTACGCCACTCCGTGCAATTCCATTGGCACAACGCGAGCCCGGGCTATGCCGGTTTTGAGGTATTTCTGGGACAGTTGACGGCGGAAAAACGCAAAAAAATTCGCCAGGAACGGCGCAAGGTGGCCGACGCGGGGGTCAGCTTTCGTGTGCTTGAGGGCAGCCAGATCAGTGCGGCGGACTGGGATTTTTTTTACCACTGTTATGAGCGGACCTACCTGGAGCATGGCAACCCGCCCTACCTGAACCGCGACTTCTTCAGCCGCATGGCCAGCACCATGCCCGAAGACTGGTTGCTGTTTCTGGCCGAACGTGATGGCCAGGCCATCGCCGCAAGCCTGATCGCCCTCAACACCAGCTGCGCCAATGCCCCAAATGCAGGAGATTCCCAGCGGGTAGCGTACGGCCGCTACTGGGGCGCGCTGGAGCGGGTCGACTGCCTGCACTTCGAAGCCTGTTACTACCAGCCCCTGGCCTGGTGCATTGCCAACGGCTACCAGCGCTTTGAAGGCGGTGCCCAGGGGGAGCACAAACTGGCCCGCGCCCTGCTGCCGGCCACCACCACCAGCGCCCACTGGCTGGCACAGCCGCAATTTCTGGCAGCGATTGAGCGCTATTTAAGCGCCGAGCGCGCTGGCGTCCAGAGTTATGTGGAAGACCTGAATCATCACAGCCCGTTCAAGCCTGAAGCGTCTTCCACAGACCCATAACAAACAGCTTCGTGTCGGCCTTATTTCTTTTGCGTTGCCTGGTAATTGGCAATGCCGTCCATGATTTCCTGCTTGGCAGCTTCCGGGCCTTCCCAGCCCAGAATCTTGACCCACTTGTTGGCTTCGAGGTCTTTGTAGTGCTCGAAGAAATGGGCAATGGTTTTCAGGCGCACCGGGCTCAGGTCCTCGGGTTTTTGCCAACGGGTGTAGAGCGACAAAATCTTGTCGATCGGCACCGCCAGCACCTTGCCGTCCATGCCGGCTTCGTCTTCCATTTTCAGAATACCAATGGCGCGGCAGGTCACCACCACACCCGGAATCAGCGGCACCGGGGTGATCACCAGCACATCCACCGGATCGCCGTCACCACTGATGGTTTGCGGCACATAACCATAGTTGGTCGGGTAATGCATGGCCGTGCTCATGAAACGATCAACAAAAATGGCGTGGGTTTCATGGTCGACTTCGTACTTGACCGGGTCAGCGTTCATCGGGATTTCAATGATGACATTGAACTGATCTGGCACTTTGGCACCGGGGGTGACGTTATCTAAAGACATGCTTGTCGCCTTATGTTGAAGTTGGAATTTGAGTTAAATCAGAAACAGTCAGGATTAACCATGATTTTACTTACTTGCCACTTGCGGATTCTGAAAAAGCCGATGTTTTGGCGTTACAGTGCGCCGGTTGGCCAATCACTCTTGTCGTACATCAAGATGCACACAGTGAGGAAGCAACGCAGCGGTGATGCCCAATGCGTTGCACCACCACCTCGCGAAACAACAGACAGGAGATTTTTTTATGACAGGCAACTCAGCGCTGATCTTGGCGCTTATCTGCGGCTTGATCGCCGTCGGCTACGGCTTTTGGGCGCGTAGCTGGATTCTTTCCCAGGACGCGGGCAACGCCCGCATGCAAGAAATTGCCGCCGCCATTCAAACCGGTGCGGCCGCCTACCTGGCCCGACAGTACAAAACAATTGCCATGGTCGGCGTCGTGCTGGCCGTGCTGATTGCGGTGTTTCTGGACGGCTTGAGTGCGGTCGGCTTCGTGGTGGGTGCAGTGCTCT
The DNA here is from genome assembly GCF_023701345.1 of Rhodoferax sp. GTDB lineage: Bacteria > Pseudomonadota > Gammaproteobacteria > Burkholderiales > Burkholderiaceae_C > Rhodoferax. The sequence goes on from NZ_JAMPXE010000174.1 coordinate 5,165, forward strand.
CGGGTGCCTGCGGCTTCATTGGCATGAACGTGTCGGTGCGCGCCAATGTGCGCACCGCCCAGGCCGCCACCAAGGGCATTGGCCCGGCACTGGACGTGGCTTTCCGGGGTGGCGCCATCACCGGCATGCTGGTGGTTGGCCTCGGTCTGCTGGGCGTGACCGGGTTCTTCTGGTTCCTGGTCGGCAACGGCAAC
>NZ_JAMPXE010000041.1 GCF_023701345.1 Rhodoferax sp.
TGCCTGGCTCGCTGACACAACTTTCGGCAAAATTCTGGGCGAAGGTGCGGTAGCGTTTGACGCAGTGCGGAATGAGGTCTTTGCCAAAATCATGGCTCGACCTGGGGTCGTCCGCATCACGCAGCAATTGCTCAATCAAAAAACGGGTGTTGAAGACATAAATGCCCATGCTGGCCAGCGCCTTGTCAGCCACACCGGGCATGGGCTGCGGTTGGGCCGGTTTTTCGGTGAAGTCAAGCACGCGGCCCGCATCATCCACCGACATCACGCCGAAACTGCCGGCCTCAGCCAACGGCACCTCGATACAGGCTACCGTCAGGTCGGCCTGTCGCGCCACATGGGCGGCCAGCACCCGGCCATAGTCCATGCGGTAAATGTGGTCACCGGACAGGATCAGCACGAACTCGGGCTTGGCATGGCGAATTTCACGCAGGTTCTGAAACACCGCGTCGGCTGTGCCCTGGTACCAGTGCACTTCGTCGGATTGCTGCTGCGCCGGCATGATCTCGATGAATTCGTTGAGGCGCCCGTCCAGAAAACTCCAGCCCAGTTGCAAATGCCGGATCAGGCTTTGCGCCTTGTACTGTGTGGCGACGCCGACCCGGCGCACGCCCGAGTTGACGCAGTTGGAAAGCGTGAAGTCGATGATACGGAAGTTGCCGCCAAACGGCACCGCCGGCTTGGCGCGAATGTCGGTCAGTTCATGCAGCCGGCTGCCACGTCCACCTGCCAGAATGAGGGCAAAGGTATTGCGCGTCAGCTGGCTGATGAATCGGGGGTCCTGCACTCTGCGCTCGACCTCTTCCAGTTCTTGATGGCTTCCCATCATGTCGCGCCCCGGTCAGGCCGTAGCCACACCAAAGTTCTCGGGCATCTGGATGGCCACCACCTCGCCACGCGCGGTGGCCACACCAGCGGCATACACGGTGGACTCGATCACCACCTTGCGACCCTTGATTTCCTTGATGCGGCCGCGAATTTCCAGCGTCTCGCCAATCGGCGTGGGCTTCAAATAATCGACATGCAGCGAACCGGTGACAAAGCGAAATGCGGGCAGCGTGTCCATGGCACGCCCCTCTTGCCGGTACATGGCCGCCGCAGCGGTACCGGTGCTGTGGCAATCGATCAGCGAGGCCAGCAGGCCGCCGTAGGTAAACCCGGGCACCGCGGTGTGATAGGACTCGGGCGTAAACCGGGTCACGGTCTCATCGCCTTCCCAAAAGGTCTTGATGCGGTGGCCATGGTCATTTTTGGCGCCGCAACCATAACAGTGCGACAGGTTCTCGGGGTAATAGTCCTGAAAGGCTTTCACGCGTGTCTCCTGGTCAGTGAATCAAGTCTTTTTTAAAGATCCTCATTACGCCTCAGCCCCAGGTCAAAGAGGCTGACATTTATCAATTTTCAGGCCCTTGGCGGCCAACTTGCAGCTTGGCATGGATGCGCCGCGTGGTGCGCCACACCACCCACAACACCACCGGCACCAGGGCGCCGGCAGCCATTTCGGGGTTGATCGGCAGACCCGCCGCCTTGAGCGCCTTGCCGCCGTACAGCAGCAGGCTGATCACGTAATACGAGATGGCGGCAATTGACAGGCCTTCCACCGTGCTTTGCAGGCGCAATTGCAGCTCCTGGCCGCGGGTCAGCTTTTCCAGCAATTGCTGGTTTTGCACTTCGGTGGCAATGTCGACCCGGGTGCGCAACAGATCACTGGCCCGCGCCACCCGCTCTGACAAGGAGGCCAGACGCTGCCCTGTGGCTGCCACGGTGGCCATGGCCGGCGACAAGCGGCGCTGCATGAATTCACCCAGGGTCTGGGTGCCTGGAATGGCTTTTTCGCGCAGCTCCCTGATGCGCTGATTGACCAGCGCGTAATAAGCCTGGGTGGCGGCAAAGCGGTAACTGTGGGTTGCAGTGGCACGCTCCACACTGGCGGCCAATGACACCAGGGTGTCGAGCAACTCCTGGTCGGAGGCCGACTTGTTTTCCAGCTGGGCGGTGATGCGCACCAGGTCGCTTTCGGCTTGCGCCAGCATCGGCCCGAGGGTCTTGGCCACTGGCAGGCCACGCAGCGCCATCAGGCGGTAGGTTTCCAGCTCCAGCAAACGCGCGGCAATGCGGCCAGCGCGGGTCTGGCTGGTGCCTTCGGGCGCGATCACCAGCATGCGTTCGAAGCCGTCAGGCTGCAGGCGAAACTGCGTCAAGGCCCAGGAATGGCCCATGGGGTGTTCATAGCCGTGGCGGTTGGCGGGTTCTGCGCCCGGCCCCGCCCCGTTGGCAGCATTGCTGCCCAGCAGCGAGGCCACCACAGTGCGCCTACCGAACCAGCGCACCGCCTGCGCCATCAAGGCCGTGGCATCATCGAGCGGCGCATTCAGCATGGCCAGTTGCACCGCGGCCACGGTGCGCCCCGGAATCTGCGCCAGCCATTGCGGCGGCACCGCCAGACTGTGCAGCAAATCAGGCTCGGACGCGCCGAGCAACGCGTGCTCGGGCAGCGGCTGAACGATGGCGTAGCGGGTAAATTCGGTGTGACGCTCCCACTTGACGGTGAAGCCGTCCAGGCGCAGGCGCAAGAAATTGTCCTGCAAGCGCTCCGGTGTCAGCCCGGTCTGGCCGGACAAGCGGTTCAGGTGGGCGCATTCGGCCTCGCGGCTCACGCCCTCGTTGAGCACCGCCACCTGGACCACGAGCGCCGGCAAGCGGATGCGTGCAGACGGGCGGGCGTGGACCTCGTTGTGCAGGATCGTGCGATCTGGATCGTCCGGTGGCAGCCATTGAAGCACAGGAGGTTCAGGATCAGCTGGGGTGGTGATTTGCATGAAGGCTATTTTGCCGGGGTTCTGTGGGTCACAACCTCACAGGCTGCTGACAAATGCCGCCACTTCCGGACGCAAGCGCGCTGGTTTGCCCTTGGCAACGGTGCCAATATTGATGCAGCACACGGCCTGCTCATGAACATGCAGGCCAAATAGCGTCCGCAGCCGGGGTGATACCAGCGCCTGGCCACTGGTCAGGCCCGAGCCAAACCCCATGGCGTGGGCCGCCAACAACACGTTTTGAATGGCACAACCGAGCGACACCAAACGCTCGGCATCACTCACGGCCAGCTCACCAGCCTCAAGCCGCTGCGCATCCCGCTGGGGCGTGCTGCCGGCCAGCCTGGCAATGGCCAGCATCAAAAAAGGGGCGCGGTGGGCCTTGTCGCGTGCGTTGTCAATTTGTTCGGTCGTGGCTGTGGGGTCGCGGTCTTGCAGCGCCAGGCCAAACACCTCGGCCAGCAGTTCGCGTTTCTCCACAGGCACCAGCACAAAACGCCAGGGCAGCAGTTGCCCGTGGTCGGGGGCCGCCGCGGCCGAGCCCAAAATACTCTGAATTTGTGGCCCGGACGGACCCGGATCGACCAGTCGGCGTGGTGCCACATGCTGGCGCGAATGAATCAGTGTGTTGGTGAATTCCGAATAATCAAAGCCGGGGGGTAAATCCATCTGGTGTTCCTGTGTGCTCAACCTCAAGTGTGCCTGATTCTGCGCTGCGCTCAGGCGGTTAGCCACTTTTGCACTTCAGCGACCGTCGGGATGCGCCCGCTGCTGACCAGGCGCGCCAGTCGACACCGGTGAGCCGATGTGCGAAATGCCACTCCGGTCCGATGATTTTTTCAGTTCGGCTAAAGTTGGCATTCCGGATTCAAAAGATAATGAATTCGCTGATTCATGAACTGCCTCACCACCGCCTGGACCCTGCATGCCGCTGAACTGCGCGGCTGGTTGCGCCATCGCGTGGGCGACACGGCACTCGTCGATGACCTGCTACAGGATCTGTTTTTGAAAGCCCTGCGCCAGGACAAGCGGTTTTGTGACCTGCACAACGCGCGTGCCTGGCTGTTTGAAGTAGCGCGCAACCTGCTGGCCGATCACTTGCGCATGGCACACCACATGGTCGCAGTACCCGATGATTTAATGGCACCAGCGGACGACACCGACACAATTGATCACCTGACCACCTGCCTGCCAAGGGTACTCTCTGAACTCAGCATCGAGGATCGCGAAGCCATCACCCTGTGCGACCTGCAGGGCATGGCGCAAGCCGACTTTGCCCGGACCAGGGGGCTGAGCCTGAGTGCCGCCAAGTCGCGCATTCAGCGCGCCCGGGTCCGGCTGCGCGCGCAAATGAGCCAGGCCTGCCAGGTGCGAATGGATGAGGGCGGGCGCGTGAGCGACTTTGTGCCGCGTCGCTGACCCTGCCGCTGCACATGCGGCAGCAGGCCGTCACCCACTTGCGATAACGCAAAAAATTATTCAATTCCGTGCATCTTTTTGGCTGGCCTGCCGTCTTCACAGGCATGAACACGCTGACCGTATCGCACAAATCCTGGCACATGCGCCAGCCTATCCTATTCCTGACCCTGGCCGCCATCATCTGGCTGGTGCTTTACAACACACTGATCCCGGCCTCTGAAGCACTGGTAGCGGCACTGCCGGTGGACCGCGCCGGCCACCTCGGCGGTGCTTTGCAGTTTTTCTTTTACGACACGCCCAAGGTATTGCTGTTGCTGACCGCCGTGGTGTTTGTCATGGGCATGGTGAACAGCTATTTCACGCCGGAGCGCACGCGCGCCCTGCTGGCCGGGCGCAGTGCGGGCGCAGCCAACGTGATGGCGGCCAGCCTGGGCATCGTGACGCCGTTTTGCTCCTGCTCGGCGGTGCCGCTGTTCATCGGTTTTGTTCAGGCCGGCGTGCCACTGGGGGTGACGTTTTCGTTCCTGATCTCGGCGCCGATGGTCAATGAGGTGGCTTTGACGCTGTTGTTCGGCATGTTTGGCTGGAAAGTGGCACTGCTTTACCTGGGCCTGGGTTTGAGCGTGGCCATCGTCGCGGGTTGGATCATTGGCCGACTCAAAATGGAAGCGTGCCTGGAAGACTGGGTGCGCGACATGCCCAAAACGTCCGCCGAATTTGAGGTCAGGGGCATGTCGTTGGGCGAGCGTATTGAAGGCGGCTTTCAGGCCGTGAAGGTAATTGTCGGCAAGGTCTGGCCCTACATCCTGGTCGGTATTGCGCTGGGTGCGCTGATCCACGGCTATGTGCCCGAAGAGTTCATGGCCAGTTTCATGGGTAAAGACGCCTGGTGGAGCGTGCCATTGGCTGTGATTATGGGTGTGCCGATGTACACCAATGCCGCGGGCGTAATCCCGATCGTGCAGGCTTTGCTGGCCAAAGGCGCGGCGCTGGGCACCGTGCTGGCCTTCATGATGAGCGTGATAGCCCTGTCGCTGCCCGAGATGATCATTCTGCGCAAGGTGCTCAAGGTGCGGCTGATCGCCACCTTTGTCGCGGTGGTGGCCGGCGGCATCCTGTTGGTCGGTTTTGTATTCAACGCGGTGCTGTAGCCGGACATTTTTAGACCTCAATTTCAACTTCAAGGAAATCTCATGGACATCAAGGTTCTCGGCACCGGTTGTGCCAACTGCCAAGCCACTATCGCCCTCATCGACCAGATCGCCCGGGCCAGAAACGTCACGGTCAAACTCGAAAAAGTGGATGAACTGCGCGATATCATGCGTTTTGGCGTGATGAGCACGCCCGGCGTGGTCATCAACGGCAAAGTGGTGCATGCCGGTGGCGTTCCGAGCCGCGACAAGGTTGAGCAGTGGCTGACGGCAACATGATTTTGACAAGGAACAACGACATGAATCCGCAGAAAAAATTCCATCTGGTGTTTTTATTGGTCATGGGCGCCATGATGATTTTCCTGATGACGCTGGTCATCACTTTCGTCAATGTCGGCTTGACTGAAAACTTTTTCAGGCTGTGGATGAAGGCCTTTGCCATTGCTTATGTGGTGGGTGTGCCGGTGATCTTTTTCCTGGCACCGGTGGCGCGAAAATTGACGGGTCGGCTATTGGACGTCTCCCCCGCCTGACGCGCAGCAAGCAAACCATGGCCGGCATTCAGTCTGAATACCACCGGACCCAGCACATAGGCTGGCTGCGCGCCGCCGTGCTGGGTGCCAATGACGGCATTGTCTCCACCGCCAGTCTGATCCTGGGTGTAGCGGCTGCCAGCGCCACCCAGAGTGCCGTTCTGGTAGCCGGCGTGGCTGGTCTGGTCGCTGGCGCCATGTCGATGGCGGCGGGCGAATATGTGTCGGTAAGTTCGCAGTCCGATACCGAGCAGGCCGACATCGCGCGCGAGCGACACGAGCTGGCCACCGATGGCGCGCGTGAACTGGCCGAGCTGGCAGCCATTTACGTGCGGCGCGGGCTGGACACCGAGCTCGCCCACCAGGTGGCAACGCAATTGACAGCCAAAAATGCGCTGGAGGCCCACACCCGTGACGAACTCGGTATTTCTGACGCCGTGAGCGCCAATCCACTGCAAGCGGCACTGGTGTCGGCACTGTCATTTATCGTTGGCGCCGGCTTGCCCCTGTTGACAGTCTGGCTTGTGCCCTACGCTTCTCTGACGCCCGTGGTGGCGGGCACCTCGTTGCTGTTTCTGGTCATGCTGGGTGGCTTGGCAGCCCACATGGGTGGTGCCGGCATTGTCAAAGGCATTTTTCGCGTGACATTTTTGGGGGCACTGGCGATGGCCTGTACGGCAGGTGTCGGCTGGTTGTTTGGTGTTGCCTTGTGACCCCGGTGGCGGCCAACACCAGAGGATATTATTTTGTTATTTATTTCAACTATTCAATAATTATTGTAATATTGCGAGATGGACAAATTGCTCGCCACCACCGTTTTTGAATCGCTCGCTTCAGCCGTACGACTGGACATTTACCGCTTGCTGGTCAAAGCCGGCCCGCAAGGGCTGGTGGCAGGAGAAATTGGCACTGCGCTGGAAGTGCCACCGACCAACTTGTCTTTCCATTTGAAAGCCTTGACGCATGCACAGCTTGTGTCGGTGGTGCAAGAGGGTCGTTATCAACGTTACCGCGCCAACCTGGCGCTGATGCAGGATCTGATTGTTTACCTCACAGCCGAGTGCTGCGCGGGTCACCCCGATCAATGTGCTGAAACCTGCCTGGCACCTGTCTGCGCCTGAATTTGCCCCCTGTTGCCTGTTTAACTTCACTGCTTGCCAGAAGGAATCACCATGAAAAAAATTCAAGTCTTTGACCCCGCCCTGTGCTGCAGCAGTGGTGTGTGCGGCACCGATGTAGACCAAACCCTAGTCGATTTTTCGGCAGACGTCGATTGGGCCAGACAGCAGGGCTTACCCATAGAGCGCTTCAACCTGGCGCAACAACCCATGGCCTTTGCCGAAAACGCAGCCGTCAAAGCCTTGCTGGAACGCTCGGGCGAAGCTGCCTTGCCGGTGACCCTGGTTGATGGCGAGGTGGCTTTTGCCGGGCGCTACCCATCGCGAGTTGACTTGACGCGATGGCTGGGTAATGCGCCCCAAGCCACACCCGACCAAGCGGTCAAGAACAATTGCTGCTCCGGCGGCGCTTGCTGCTAGGACAGGCATGAAGTTCCTCGATAAAGCCCCACGGTTTGTATTCTTCACTGGCAAGGGCGGCGTGGGTAAAACATCCATCGCTTGCGCCGCGTCGATTCAGTTGGCCACGACTGGCAAACGTGTGTTGCTGGTCAGCACCGACCCGGCCTCCAACGTCGGCCAGGTGTTTGGCATCAGCATTGGCAACCATATCACCGCGGTGACTCAAGTGCCTAACCTGAGCGCGCTGGAGATTGACCCGCAAGCCGCCGCCCAGGCCTATCGCGACCGGATCGTCGGGCCAGTGCGCGGCATCCTGCCCGAGAGCGTGGTCAAAGGCATTGAAGAACAGCTCTCTGGCGCCTGTACCACCGAGATTGCCGCGTTCGACGAGTTCACGGCCTTGCTGGTTGACGGCACCCTCACCCAAGACTTTGACCACATTGTCTTCGACACCGCGCCCACCGGCCACACCATCCGCATGCTGCAGTTGCCAGGTGCCTGGAGCGGCTTTCTGGAAGACGGCAAGGGCGATGCCTCATGCCTGGGGCCATTGGCCGGGCTGGAAAAACAACGCACCCAATACAAGGCGGCGGTGGATGCCCTGGCGGACCCGCAAAAAACCCGTCTGGTGCTGGTGGCACGGGCACAAGCGGCCACGCTCAATGAAGCCGCCCGCACCCATGGCGAGTTGGCTGGCATTGGATTGAGCAAACAGTATTTGGTGATCAACGGCGTGTTCCCCGAGGCTGAAGCAGCGGGTGACCCTTTGGCGCAAGCAATCTACCAACGCGAGCAGGAAGTGCTGGCAAACCTGACCGACGTCTTGCGCAATTTGCCGACCGATCAAATCGAACTCAAGTCGTTCAACCTGTTTGGTCTGGTTGCTTTGAAACAATTGCTGACCACCCAATCAATAACCAATGAGGCGCCAGACAGATCAGTCGACGCGCCCAAGATCAACGCACCCAGTTTGTCGTCGTTGGTAGACAACATCGCGCTTGAAGGCCACGGCCTCGTCATGTTGATGGGCAAAGGCGGCGTCGGCAAAACCACGCTGGCGGCTGCCGTTGCGGTGGAACTCGCCACGCGCGGCCATGAGGTGCACCTGACCACGTCTGACCCAGCTGCGCATCTGATGGAAACGCTGCGCGGCACACTGGATCACCTGACGGTGAGTCGCATTGACCCGCATGAAGTTACCGAGGCCTACCGCGCCCAGGTTCTGGCCAGCAAAGGCGCCAAGCTCGATGCCGCAGGCCGCGCCGTGCTGGAAGAAGACTTGCGCTCGCCCTGCACCGAAGAAATTGCCGTGTTTCAGGCCTTCTCACACGTGATTCGCGAGGCCGGCAAAAAGTTTGTGGTGATGGACACTGCCCCCACCGGCCACACGCTGCTGCTGCTCGATGCCACCGGCGCCTACCACCGCGACATCGTGCGCCAGATGGGCAGCACGGGCAGGCACTTCACCACGCCGATGATGCAGTTGCAAGACCCAACGCAAACCAAGGTGCTGATCGTCACGCTGGCTGAGACCACACCGGTGCTGGAAGCTGCCAATTTGCAAGCTGATTTGCGCCGCGCTGGCATTGAGCCCTGGGCCTGGGTCATCAACAACAGTGTGGCTGCCGCCAAGGTGAGTTCGCCCCTGTTGCTGCAGCGTGCCCACAACGAGCTGCGCGAGATTGACGCCGTGGCCACCCGCCACGCCAAGCGTTATGCATTGGTTCCCCTGTTGCGCGACGAGCCCGTCGGCGTCACACGCCTGACACAGCTCGCGGGTAATCTAAGCTAATTTTTTTATATCCAAGGACATCTCCAATGACCACCAAAGTTCTCAACGTGCTGTTTTTGTGCACCCATAACTCGGCGCGCAGCATCTTGGCTGAAGCCATCCTGAACCACATGGGCCGGGGGCGCTTCAAGGCCTATTCGGCGGGCAGCAGCCCGCGTGACAACCAGCAGCCCAATCCGCTGGGTTTGCAGGTGTTACAGCAGTCTGGCATTTCCACGGAAGGGCTTCACAGCAAAAGCTGGGACGAGTTTGGCAAGCCCGATGCACCCCACATGGATCTGGTGATCACCGTGTGCGACAACGCGGCGGGCGAGGTGTGCCCCTATTGGCCGGGGCAGCCAGCCACTGCACATTGGGGTTACCCTGACCCCTCAGCGGGTGATGGCAGCGATGACCAAAAATTGGAGGCGTTTCGCAAAACATTGCACGCGCTCAAGCGTCGCCTGGATATTCTGATCAGTTTGCCAACGGAAAAGCTGGAAAAAACCCTGATTCAAAGCACTGCGCGCGAGCTGAGCAAGGAGTAAACCATGAGTGCCCAATGTGAAGTTACCAGTAAACGCGCTGCGGGCGCGCCGATGAGCGTGTTTGAGCGTTATTTGACGGTGTGGGTCTTTTTGTGCATCGTGGCGGGAATTGCGTTGGGGCAGTTCCTGCCCGGCGTGTTCCAGGCCATTGGCCGCATGGAGGTGGCGCAAGTCAACCTGCCGGTGGGGGGGCTGATCTGGGTGATGATCATCCCGATGCTGCTCAAGGTGGACTTTTCGGCACTGGGCGAAGTGCGCAAACACGCTAAAGGCATTGGTGTCACCTTGTTTATCAACTGGCTGGTCAAACCGTTTTCGATGGCGTTTCTGGCCTGGTTGTTCATCCGCACGCTGTTTGCACCGCTGTTGCCCGCCGACCAGATCGACAGCTACATTGCCGGACTGATTTTGCTGGCTGCCGCGCCGTGCACGGCCATGGTGTTTGTCTGGAGCCGATTAACGGGTGGCGACCCGCTGTTCACCTTGTCACAAGTCGCTTTGAACGACAGCATCATGGTGGTGGCGTTTGCGCCGCTGGTGGCGTTTTTGTTGGGGCTATCGAGCATCACCGTGCCGTGGGACACCTTGCTGATCTCGGTCGGTTTGTACATTGTCATCCCCGTGATCGCGGCCCAGGTGCTGCGCAAATCATTGTTACGACAAGGCCTGGCCGCTTTTGATGCCGCCATGGAAAAAATCGGCCCGTGGTCCATCACCGCGCTGCTGGCCACGCTGGTGCTGCTGTTCGCGTTTCAGGGCGAAGCCATTTTGAAACAGCCGCTGATCATTGCGCTGCTGGCAGTGCCGATTCTGATTCAGGTGTTCTTCAACTCGGGCCTCGCCTACCTGCTCAACCGTGCGGTGGGTGAAAAACACAATATTGCTTGCCCATCAGCGCTGATTGGTGCCTCCAACTTCTTTGAATTGGCCGTGGCAGCGGCTATCAGCCTGTTTGGATTTAACTCGGGCGCGGCGCTGGCCACGGTGGTGGGGGTATTGATCGAAGTACCGGTGATGCTGCTGGTGGTGAATATCGTGAACCGCTCCAAAGGGTGGTACGAACGGGCATAAAGAGCATAACCTGCCTTGCTGCCAAGATGTGCAGCGCCATTGAGCATTGACAACACCCATGATGCCAAGCACAACCAGAATACCTTCATGGCGACGATTTGCGACACATAGACGGTGTATCCAGCTTGTCGCTTTGCAAGAATGCGATGGTTGCGATCGCGTTTAATTTTTCTAAGGGGTAAAAAATTGACTGCACGACAAGTAATGGCATGCAAGCCGGTGCGCACGACGATTGCTCTGGAAATGCTGTGAGCGTCGCCATGGACACCGCCATTCACCGTTTTCATGATTTGTTTGCCCAGCTGGGTTTGTCCAACGATGCCGCCAGCATTGGGGAATTCATCAGATCGCATTCACCGCTGGCCTTTGATGTCAAGCTGTCAAATGCCGACTTCTGGACTCCAGCTCAGGCGGCGTTCTTGCGCGAGGCCTGTATGCAGGATGCCGACTGGGCCGAACTGGCGGACCAATTGAGTGTAGCGCTACGCGGACCAGTTCAGCTTTAAATCAGCGTCATAACGCTTACTTGCCGGGAAATACACCCGCACCAACCGGCTATCTCTATCTGTAAGCTGGCATAACCCTGCGTCACTTCCTCAACCACAGCACCTGCTCTTGTTACCCGACCACGCAAGGCCATCTCAGGTGTCAAGCGCTGCGCCCACGTAAATTGAAATTGGCCCTGCCGGAATTTCCGACAGGGCCAATTAGTTTCACAGCGAACCGGTAACGATCAGACTTGCGTGAAGAACCCGATCCCCACCAGTGTCAGCAGAGTCAAGCCGCAGGCGATCAGAACAAAACCCAAGACGCGGGAGGCCGCCATCTTGCCTGCTGAAGGCGCGTCCACCAAATACTTCTCAAGCTCGCCGCTGGCAACCAGACGGTCGTACTCATTGGCATGTTCATGCTTGAAATCTTCAAGTGAGAAAGTGCCGGTGAACATCACCACATCCAGCGGGAACTTGTCAGGTCGGAAATGGTTATTGAAGAAGTGCACGGTGAACAGGAACACCACCGCCAGGAACGCCTCTTCCCCGTGGAAGATAGCTGCCACGTTGAACACCCAACCCGGCAAGAACGAACCAAAGAAGTTGGAGAACCACATAATCAAACCACTGACACCAATGATGGTCACACCCCAGAACGGAGCCCAGTAGTCAAACTTCTCCCAGTATGTCCAGCGGTCAAACTTGGGACGTGGACCCATGCCAAAGAACCACTTGAACATGGCAATCATGTCTTTACCGTCCTGCAGGTTAGGCACCAACGAATCCGGACCAAAGAACTTGAAGGTGCTCCAGTTTTTGGCAATGCGCCAGGTGATGTAGAACAGGTGCCAGAAGAACACACCGGCAAAGATCACCGCACTCACCCGGTGGATGAGACCAGCGATGTTCGGGCCACCGAGCGCCGTCATGAGCGGCACTGCCCAAGGCGAACTTGGGAAGAACAGCGGTATGCCGGTCAAGGTAAGGATCATCAGGCTCAAGGCAAAGGTGATGTGGGCCAAGCGCCAGATCGGGCTGAAGCGACGCACATGTTTGCCTTGCAGGTGGGCAGGCAGTGCCTCCATCTTGATATGCGGCTGTGTATTGCGCAGCTTGCGCTCCTTGTATTCACGGAAGAACCACAGCAGCGTGTGCAACCAGAAGAAGCCAAAGGTCCCGACCAGCAATTGAATCATGATTTGCCAGGCGACCCAGATTTGAGGGTAACGGTTGAAGTCGCCGCCATGCCCATGGGGCTGGAAAGACGTAAAGCCTTCCGGCGCCAGGGCCAGGTCTTCCTTGCCACTGTGGCAAGACTGGCAGGTTTTCAGGCGGTTGTCGACATGCACCATTGATTTGGGGTCATCAGCCTTCAACACCTTGTGGCTGCCATGGCAGTCGTAGCACTTGGCCGTGTAGGCATAACCCAAGGTGCTGATCTTGCCATGGTAAGTGGCCATGTAGGTTTTCAGATTAGCTTCATGGCAGCTGCCGCATTGCTGGGTTACAGCCAGCTTGAAAGGGTCGCCAGACGAGCCGGTGACAGCATGGGAACCATGGCAATCAGAACAAACGGCCGCTTTGGAATTGTTCTTTTCAAGCACTTCCTTGCCGTGAATGGATCCAGCATAATCCTCAAGCTGGTCTTCGTGGCAAGTACCGCAATTGTTGGAGATGCTCAAGCGCCATGTGGCGTACTGTGGTGTGTCCTTGACAGGCACATTGAAGGTGTGCGTGTCGTGACAGTTGTCGCACGAGGCATTGGGTTGGGTGGGGTCGTCCGCATTGGGGCGGGCATGAAATGAGCCCTTGTACGCCTCGATGTTTTTTGCAACCAATTCAAGCCGGGGCTTGTCTTTGGCGTTGCCGGATTTTTGGGCTTCGTCCCATAGATTTTGGTGGCAACCAGCACAATCGACCTTGGCGAGTTTGAGCGCCGGGTCCTTGACATGCGCGTTGGCTTTTTCGGCGTTGTCCTTGATGTCGGCGTGGCAGGCCACGCAAGTCATGTTGGCGTGTACGCTCTGACCAAATGTATCTTGCTTGACAGCATGCAACTCGCGTGCTTTGCCTTCGGCACCCGCCACTTGCAGTTTGCCCTTGTTGCCGTCGTGGCAACTCAAGCAAGTGGCGTTGTCAAGCTTGGCGGGCGCAACTTCAGCCGCAGGGCTGGCCGCGAACGCCGGCAAGCTCAGGCAAGCGCCCAGCAGCCAGGCAAGTCCGCCTAAAAGTAATGAGGATTTGAGTCGCATGATTCAATACAGATTAACAAATGAAAATGGCCACAGTCTTTCAGGACAGTGGCCACGAGCTTGCCGAAATACGCGCTGGAATTACTGAGCCAGGATCCAGTCAGCGAGATTTTTCAGCTCTTTTTGGTCTTTGCTATCGATGACTTTGTGTTTTTCTTCGGTACCGTCAGCCAGCTTGACCGTCGGGCCAGTGGTAATGCTGGTCAAGACCTTGGCTTGACCATCGGCCTTGCCCTTGTATTTTTCGGCAATCTTCTTCAATGCCGGGCCTTTCTTGGTCTTGTCAACGGCATGGCATTTGGTGCAGTCATTGGCTTTCATCAAGGCTTTCGCGGCTTCTTCATCGGGCGCAGCGTGCGCGGGGCTCAAAAAGGCAAGCGCCAATACAGCGGATGCACTGGCGAGGGCGATAGAGGATTTGAACATTGCTTAACTCCTGAAGTGAAAGGGGAAACACGAAAAACAGTGTATTGAAGATTGAATACACAATAATTGTGTGTTTATTCTAGCGCCCGGGTCATTCCCGAACGATTGATCTAAATCAAATGAAGCAGATTCCCAGGGTCAGCAAAAGACGCTTCATTCACTCGACCAGTTCGTGTCCCAAGTGAGCGCTACCATACTCACCTTTATTCACATGACTGCGCTCATTCAATAAACCCATGAGTCACGACCACGCGCCAGCCAACTTCAACCGGGCCTTTGCCATTGGCATCGTCCTCAACCTCGCCTTCGTCGGCATCGAGGCGTTTTATGGCTGGCGCGTCAATTCGCTGGCCTTGCTGGCTGATGCCGGACACAACCTGAGCGACGTGGCCGGCCTGGTGCTGGCCTGGGGCGGTGCCCTGGCCATCCGGCTGGTTCCCGATGCACGCCACACCTATGGCTGGAAACGCGCCACCATTCTGGCAGCCTTTGCCAATGCCTTGCTGCTGCTGGTGGCCATGGGCGGCCTGGCCTGGGAGGCCATTGGGCGGCTGATGTCCAACGAGGTGTCGTTGCAGGAGCAAGGCGTGACCATCATGGTGGTGGCAGGTATCGGCATTGTGGTCAACACCGCCACCGCGCTGCTGTTCATGGGCGGACGGGAACATGATTTGAATATCCGCGGCGCCTTTCTGCACATGGCGGCCGACGCGCTGGTGTCTGCCGGTGTGGTGGTGGCCGGTGCCCTGACGCTGTGGCAGGGCTGGACCTGGCTCGATCCGGTGGTAAGTCTGGGCATCGCCGCGGTGATTCTGTGGGGCACCTGGGACCTGTTCAAGCAGTCCCTGCACATGTTGTTTGACGGCGTGCCCGCGCGCATCGACCCAGCTGCGGTGCACGACTGCCTGGCTGCCCTGCCCGGCGTGGCCCAGGTGCACGACCTGCACATCTGGGCCATGGGCACCTCGCACGTCGCACTCACCGCCCATCTGGTCATGCCACAAAGCCATGCTGACGACGCCTTTCTGAATGAGGCCACCGAGCTGATGCACGACCGATTCGAGATCACCCATGTCACCTTGCAGGTTGTCAAAGTACCATTCACACCCAGTTGCGTTCCCGTGCCGAAAAAGAGCAAGCTGACTGAGGCAGAATCCCGGTCTGTATGAATCCTAACCCTGCCACCGTCCGGTCTTGTGCCGAGACCCTGAACCGCGACTGTTTTTGCCGCACCCTGAACCTGGCGCGCCTGCGTGAACAACTTGAAAGCGAGCCGAGCCTGAAGGGCATGATGGCCAACATCACGCAGACCCGGCCCAACCTGTTTTCATCGACGGTGGTGTTTATCTCGCAAGAAGTGCAGCAGCAAATCACGGCCACCATCGCAACCATCGAGCGTGTCGCCGCCCTGCCCGGCTACCAGGTACAGGCGCTGTCAAGGGCAGACGCCTCGGCGCAGCACGACTTCGGTCCGCTGGGCGCCTGCATGGGGTATGACTTTCACCTCAGCTCGGAAGGACCGCAACTCATCGAGATCAACACCAACGCCGGCGGCCTGCTGCTCAACGTGGCACTGGCGCGCGCGCAAGAGGCCTGCTGCGACGAGATGGACTGGGCTTTTCCGTCCAGCGCCCGGCGCGACACCCTGAAAAAAAATATCTTCGACATGTTTGCTGCCGAGTGGCAATTGCAGCGCGGTGCCACCCCCTGGCGTTCGGTGGTGATCGTGGACGATGCCCCGCTGGACCAATACCTGGCGCCTGAATTTGAACTGTTTCGCCAGTTATTCAGCCAACATGGTATCCAGGCCGCCATCGCCGACCCGTCAGAGTTGATCTGGCAAAACGGCCGTCTGATGCACCGGGGGATGACAGTCGACATGGTCTATAACCGCCTGACCGACTTTTATCTCACCGAGCCATCCCACCTGGCCCTGCGCCGGGCGCATGAAGCCAATGCTGTGGTGCTGACGCCGCACCCGCGCGCCCACGCGCTGCTGGCTGACAAGCGCAACTTGATTGCACTGAGCCAGAACGAGCTGTTGCTGGCTTGGGGGGCTTCGGCTACCGACCGCAAAATATTGTCAGGCAGCGTGCCTGTCACGCGTCTGGTCACCCCTGAGCGCGCCGACGAACTATGGGCTCAGCGCCGTCAATTGTTCTTCAAACCGGTGGCGGGTTACGGCGCCAAGGCCGCTTACCGCGGTGACAAACTGACACGCCGCGTCTGGACCGAGATTCTGGAAAGCGACTTTGTTGCGCAAGCGCTGGTGCCGCCGAGCGGGCGCATGATCGAGGTCGATGGGGTGCAGACCGACCTCAAGTTCGACATCCGTGCCTACAGCTATGCCGGTCAGGTACAACTGCTGGCAGCGCGCATGTATACCGGTCAAACCACCAACTTTCGCACCCAGGGCGGTGGTTTTGCGCCGGTGATCGTGGTGCCCTCCGCAACGCCTGTCACAGGAACCTGTTGATGTGCGGTATTTGCGGTGAGTTGCGATTTGACGCGACCGCGCCCGACATGACGGCCATCAGCAGCATGTCCGACAAGTTGGCACGCCGTGGACCGGATCACGCGGGCACCTACCAGGACGGTCCACTGGCTTTCGGCCATCGGCGCCTGTCCATCATTGACCTGTCCGCCCATGCCCACCAGCCCATGGTCGATGCCATGCTGCAGCTCACGCTGGTATTCAATGGCACCATTTACAACTACCGTGAATTGCGTTGCGAACTGCAAGCCAAGGGTTACCAGTTTTTCTCGGAAGGCGACAGCGAGGTTATCCTTAAAAGTTACCACGCCTGGGGCGACCAGTGCGTCACGCGTTTCAAGGGCATGTTTGCCTTTGCCATCTGGGACCAGCGCAGCAGCCAGTTGTTTCTGGCACGGGACCGCTTTGGCATCAAGCCTCTGTACCTGAACCAGACCAGTCAGCGTCTGCGTTTTGCCTCCAGCCTGCCGGCCTTGCTGGCCGGCGGTGGCATCGACACCGCGTTGGATGCGGTCGCGCTGCACCACCACTTCACCCTGCACACCGTGGTGCCGGCACCACGCACCGTGCTCAAGGGCGTGCGCAAACTGCCGCCCGCCACCACCCTGCGTTTTGACCCGGACGGCACGGTGACCGAGCAGCTGTACTGGACACTGGACGCCACCCGGCCGGAAAAAACCTGGTCTGAGGCCGAGTGGCTGGCCGCCACCCGTGAGCAACTGGGCCTGAGCGTCAAGCGCCGCCTTTTGGCCGCTGACGTGCCGGTAGGTGTTCTTCTGTCAGGCGGACTCGATTCCAGTCTACTGGTAGGTTTGCTGGCCGACCAGGTGCCGGATTTGCGCACCTTTTCCATCGGTTTCGAAGACCTGGGCGCGGGCGCCGAAAAAGCTGACGAGTTTGAATTCTCGGACCAGATTGCCGCCCACTTCAACACACGCCATCGCAAGTACCGCATCGCCAACAGCGAGGTCATGGCCCGCTTGCAGGAGGCGATTGAGCAAATGACCGAGCCCATGGTCAGCCATGACGTGATCGCCTTCTACCTGCTGGCCGAGCGGGTGTCGAGGGATGTCAAGGTGGTGATGTCGGGCCAGGGCGCTGACGAGGTCTTTGGCGGCTATTTCTGGTATCCCAACATGAACGCCGCAAGTGGCACGCCACTTGAACGCTTTAGCCAGCATTACTTTGACCGCGACCACGCGGAATACCTGCAAATGATCGCACCAAAGTTTCAGGTGGATGATGTCACCTCCGAGCTGATTGCGGGCGAACTCAGCAAGTCGCAAGCCGATGAATTTCTGGACCAGATCTGGCGGCTCGATGTCACCACGCTGATCGTCGATGACCCGGTCAAACGCGTCGACAACATGCCAATGGCCTGGGGTCTGGAGGTGCGCACGCCGTTCCTGGACCATGAGCTGGTGCAACTGGCTGCCCACATGCCACCCGAACTCAAGCTCAGGGAAGGTGGCAAGTTTCCGCTCAAAGCGATCTCACGCGGTCTGATTCCCGACTCTGTCATTGACCGGCCCAAGGGCTACTTTCCGGTGCCCGCACTCAAGTATGTCCGTGGCCCGTTCCTGGAAATGATGCGCGGCATGTTGACCTCCGAGGCCTGTATCAAACGTGGCTTGTACCAGCGCGACTACGTCAACAAGCTGCTGGCTGCGCCCGAAGCGCCTGAACACTTTACCCGCATCAACGGCAGCAAGCTATGGCACCTGGCTTTGCTGGAATGGTGGCTGCAAGTGCATGTAGACCCACATGAATGACGACCTGAACGCCCATCACACCCTGGTGCCTTTGCTGCGCCACATGGTCGCAGCCTTGTTGCTGGGTCCGCTCATTACGTTGCTGGTTTTGCGCTCCGTGCTCACTGATTCACCGGCCAATTTTTTGGGACCACCCGCTTTTTTCGCGGTGGGTCTGGTCAGCTGGTATCTGATTTCAGTCGACAAAATCAGCGCCGCCATCAAGTTGATGATAGCCGGCGTCTGGATCACGATCACAGGCATCGCCATTTTTTCTGGCGGCTTGCGTTCGCCCGTGATGGTGATCTATCCCATTTTGGTGTTGCTGGCAGGATGGCTTGACAGCGCCCGTTCCGCAAAATTGATGACCGGACTTTCGATGACCGTAACTCTGGGTTTGTGGCTGGGTGAACAGCTGCAATGGTTACCGGTTCAGCTTGCACCTCCCACCGCCGTGTACGCGATCAATCAAGTCATCATTACCTTGCTATCCGCTGTTTTGATCGTTTTTGTGATGCGGACCTTCAAACACCGGCTGGAACAACTCCAGGAAACCAAAAACAATCTGAAGAAGCATGCATTGGCCCTCGAAAAGAGTGAAGACCGTTACCGAACCCTGATTGAATGGTCGCCAGAAGCCATTCTGGTGCACCGTCAAGGAAAAATTGTTTATGCCAACCCGGCTGTCATCAAGCTATTTGGCGCACCGGATGCGGCAACACTGCTGGCCACACAAACAGCCGATCTGATCCATCCGGACAACCGGGCCGCGCAAGCAGAGCGCATGAAAAGCATCATCAACCGGGAAGCCATTCCCCCTGCCACCGAATCCAGGTTTCTCAAATTCGACGGCACGGTGATCGACGTCCAGGTTCAGGGCACAGCCATCGACTACGACGGCGAACCGGCCATTCAGGTCTCCATTCACGACATCACCGAGCGTAAAAAACTGGAAAATGAAATCAGACAACTGGCGTTTTACGATGTTCTGACGCGTCTGCCCAACCGGCGCCTGCTGGACGACCGCTTGCGCCAAGTCCTGTCGACCAGCAAACGCCACGGCGGCTACAGCGCCCTGATGTTTCTTGATCTGGACAACTTCAAATCCCTGAACGATTCCTATGGCCACGCTCTGGGCGATGCTTTGCTGATCGATGCCGCCGCCCGACTCAGGAAGTGCGTTCGTGAGATGGACACCGTGGCCCGCTTTGGTGGCGATGAGTTTGTCATCCTGATCTCAGAACTCAGCAACACGCAGACTGATTCGACGGAACAGGCCCTTGCCATTGCTGAAAAAATCCGTCAGGCGCTGTCACATCCCTATGTACTTCAGACGCAGCAAGCTGC
The DNA here is from genome assembly GCF_023701345.1 of Rhodoferax sp. Lineage (GTDB taxonomy): Bacteria > Pseudomonadota > Gammaproteobacteria > Burkholderiales > Burkholderiaceae_C > Rhodoferax. Next base: position 19,591 of record NZ_JAMPXE010000041.1, read on the forward strand.
CAGCGCCGCATCCAGCATCACGCACCAATGCACGGTCAGCATGGGTGTGGCGGTTTTTTCCAGCGAGCGGGCCAATCAGGAAGATATTTTCAAGTGGGCCGATGCCGCCATGTACCAAGCCAAGGACGAGGGGCGAAACCGGGTGCGTCTGTTCCATCATTAGCTTGGAAACTTTGCACTAGAGGGCTCGACCCAAGCGCCCAATGCCTTCCTCAATCCTGGCCACATCGGCAGTGGCAAAGCTCAGGCGCAGCGTGGCCATGTCCGGGTCATGGGCATAGAACGGTGCACCGGGCACAAAGGCCACCAGTTTGTCGATGGCGCGTTTGGCAAACTCAGGCGCGCTGGGGTTGCTGCCATGGGCTCCGGTGAGCCTGGCCCAGAAGAACATGCCGCCCTTGGGCTGGTTGAACGTGATGGCATCACCGAGTTCACGGCGCAAGGACTCGGCCATGACCCGGGCGCGCTCGGCGTAGGTGCGGCGCACCACGGCCAGCGTGTCGTTCAAGCGGTTGAGCGTCAGGTAATGGGCACAAATGGCCTGCGTCAGATTGCTGGTGTGGGCATCGCTGAACTGCTTGCACATGGTGGCCTTGGCCAGCAACTCGGGCGGCGCAATCAGCCAGCCCACGCGCAGGCCGGGGCTCAGGATCTTGCTGAAACTGCCGCAATGCGCGAGCCAGTCGCGGCTGCCGGGAACACCGTCGCTCAGGGCCAGCAGGCTGGCGGGCGGCGGTGCATCAAAGTACAACTCGCCATAGGGATCGTCTTCGACAATCAGCGTCTGCGTGCGTACCGCAATTTCCAGAATGCGCTGGCGCCGCGCCAGGCTCAGCGTGGCGCCGCTCGGGTTGCCAAAGGTGGGAATCAGGTACACCAGTTTCGGTTTGTGTTCTTCGATCAAGGCTTCGAGCTTGTCAACATCCACCCCATCGGCATCGATCGGCGCGCCGATGATGTGGGCGCCGTAGAGCCGGAAACACTGGATGGTGGCCAGAAAGGTGGGCGCTTCCACTATCACCTTGTCGCCGGGCGAAATCATGGTTTTGCCGATCAGGTCGAGCGCCTGCTGGCTGCCGGTGGTGACGATCAGGCCCTCTGGCTTCACCGTGCTGCCCTTGCCTGCCATAAACGTACTGATGGCCTCGCGCAGTGGTTGAAAACCCTCGGTGGCGCCGTATTGCAGCACCGGTCCCGGGCTGTTGGCCAGCACCGCAGCGCTGGACTGGCCAATGCCTTCGGCGTCAAACAGCGCCGGGTCGGGAAAGCCACCAGCAAAGCTGATGATGCCGGGTTTGCCCAGCAACTTGAAAAGTTCACGGATGGCAGAAGTTTCAATGGCATTGAGTCGGTCGGCGAATTGCATGGGATAAGCTCGGATGAATGGAGACCAAATTGTCACCGATGATTCGCACCTGCCAAACCCTTGTTTATCCAGCTTCTCGATTGAACGCATGAACGCCAACGCTATTGAACATTTTTTTGCCACCCTCGCCGCAGCCAACCCGCAGCCGCAGACCGAGTTGAAGTACAGCAGCGTGTTCGAGCTGTTGACCGCCGTGCTGCTGTCGGCCCAGGCTACCGATGTCAGCGTCAACAAGGCCACACAAAGCCTGTTCCTGGTGGCCAACACGCCGCAAAAAATGCTGGAGTTGGGCTTGGAAGGCCTGGAAGGCTACATCAAGACCATCGGCCTGTACCACAGCAAAGCCAGACACCTGTTGCAAACCTGCCAGATCCTGGTGGAGCGTTACAACGGTGAAGTGCCGCGCACGCGCGAAGCACTTGAAACGCTGCCCGGCGTGGGCCGCAAAACGGCCAATGTGGTGCTCAATGTGGCGTTTGGCGAGCCGACCATGGCGGTGGACACGCACATCTTCCGGGTCAGCAACCGCACCGGGCTGGCACCGGGCAAAACGCCGCTGGAAGTGGAGCACAAGCTGCTCAAGCGCATCCCCGAGGCTTACCGGGTGCACGCCCACCACTGGCTGATTTTGCTGGGCCGCTACGTCTGCCAGGCGCGCACGCCGCAATGCTGGCACTGTGCCGTGGCGCCGTATTGCGACTTCAAGGAAAAAACGCCCCAGCCAAAGAGCTGATCAAGCCTTCCGGTGCCGACAACCCGAGCAGCGTGCGTTGGGTGTCTGACGGAGCGAAGTAAAGGAGGAGGTTCGGGCGTCAGCCCGAACCGGGGGACATGAGCGCAGTCAGATACCCAATGCGCGCTGCGGCCCCGGCAAAGGCGCATCCCGCCACACACCGAGCCAGCGTCAACAGGCATCTTCCACCCAAAGGGAAGGCACCCGGTAACGCCAGGACTGGCCGTAACCGGGCGCAGCCGCTGGCCAATCAGCCGCAACATGCACTTCACGCTGACCGGATGCGATCAAGCGCGCGGCCCGAATCACCCCGGCATGGGTCAGCCAGACCTGCGGCACCCCTGGCAAACACGCGTCAACCGCCTCATCCCAGACCTCAACCACACGCCCCATGAAATCGGCCACACATTCACCGTCACCCACCCGGTAGCGCCAAAAGTCACTGGTCCAGGCATCAAAGGCTTCAGGCGGCAAGGCATCCCAGCGCTGGCCCTCCCAGGCACCAAAGTTCATCTCACGCAAGCGTTGCTCAGTGTCAAAACGCAGATCCGGCCGCAGCACCTGCAGGGCTTGGGCCAGTTGCTGGCAGCGCAGCAGTGGTGACGATTGCACCCGGACCCCGGGCGGCAGGCGCTGCGCCAGACCTCGGGCCGCTTGCTGTGTGGCATCCGCATCAGCGGGCACATCCAGCGCACCGTAACAGACGCCGGGCGCAATCAGCGGCAGCGCGTGGCGCACCAGCCAAATCACAAGCTCAACCCCAGCCCCAGGTAAAAGGCGACTTCGCAGACCTGCTGCGTGGCCCCCAGGCAGTCCCCGGTGAAACCGCCCAGGCGCCGCCAGAACCAGCGCGTCATGACGGCCCAGGCAAGGCCAGAAGCCACGAGCGCATGGATCAGGGCCTGCAGCAAACCCTCATCGGTGACATGGATGGCAATGTAAGCAGTGTCTGCCTGCACAACAACCACCAAGGCCAGCGTCAGACCGCACCAGAGCAAGCCGGCGCACAAGGCCAACACGCTGATCTGATCCGCCAGCGGCTTGGACTTGGAACCCGCCGCATCACCCACATGCGGCAGCAAACGAATGGTGAGCAATGGCCAGGTGCGCGAGGCCACATGGGCCACAAACAGCGCCGCCACCAGTAGCGGCCCGCTGACATCGCCCAGCAGCGCCAGCAAGGCCACCTTGCACAGCAACACCAGCACCACGGCAATGGCACCAAAAGCACCGACCCGCGAGTCTTTCATGATGACCAAAGCCCGGTCCCGATCGGCACTGCCGCCCAGACCATCGGCCACATCGGCCAAGCCGTCTTCATGAAAGGCACCGGTCAGCAACACGCCCAGAGCCGTGCCCAGCGCCGCAGCCACCAACGGCGCCGAACCGGTGGGTGGCAACCAGGCCAGCAATCCAGCGGTAAAAAGTGCCAGCAAACCACCAACCAGAACACCCACCCCGGGGAAATGACCGGCACTGGCACGCAACATTGCCGGGCTAAAACCAACCCAAACCGCCAGCCGTCCGGTAACCGGAATGCGGGTGAAAAACTGCAGACTCAGCAAATAGTGGCGAATGAATTGAAGCAAAAATAAGGGCATGAGGTTCAACGATCAGCCTGGAGACAGGGAATGAAGCGTGCGCTGGACATTACACCGCCAGGTCTGTTTCGATGGTCTTTTCCGACACCCCGGCTGACTCGAAACTGGCCATCTCGCGCAGCATGGCGCAGGCAGCCTGCAACAACGGCCATGCCAGCGCGGCCCCTGAGCCTTCGCCCAGGCGCAGCCCCAGGTCCAGCAAGGCTTGCACACCCAGATATTGCAGCATGAACTCGTGGCCACGCTCGCCCGAGCGGTGGGCAAACACGCAGCGCTGCAGTACCAGCGGCTGCAGCGCATGTGCCACCAGCACCGCGCTGCTGGCAATAAAGCCATCGACCACAATGACGCGGCGCTCCTGCGCGGCTTGCAGCACGGCACCGACCATGGTGGCGATCTCAAAACCACCCAAAGCCGCCAGTGCGTCCAGCGGCGCTTTTGCCTGCGGGTGGCGCGCCAGCACCTCGCGCAGAATGGCGGTTTTGCGCTGCACGGCATCGGCGTCCAGGCCGGTGCCGGCACCGGTGCACAGTTCAATGTCAAGATCTGCCAGACGCGCCAGCAGCAGCGATGCCGCCGAGGTGTTGCCAATGCCCATTTCGCCCAGCAACAGCGCGTTACCTGGCAGGGTTTTGACCAGGTTGACGCCGTGTTGCAGGGCTTGCTGGCATTGCGGCAGGGTCATCGCTGCCTGCTCGCTTGAGTCGGCCGTGCCCTGCTCGGCTCCGGGCACCTTGCACACCCGCAGACCCGGACGCTCGGCACCGGCAGGCAAGCCCGCCAGAAAGTCGTGCTTGACACCACAGTCCACCACGGTCAGTGCAATCTGGTTGGCGCGTGAAAACACGCTGACGGCCGCGCCGCCGGCCAGAAAGTTTTCCACCATCTGCCAGCTCACGTCGCTGGGGTAGGCTGAAACGCCACGGCGCACCAACCCGTGGTCGCCGGCAAACACCACCAATTGCGGGTCTTTCAGCACCGGGCTGTCGGTGTCCAAAATTTCGCCCAATTGCAGGGCCAGCGCTTCAAGTCGGCCAAGCGAGCCCAACGGTTTGGTCTTGTGGTCTATCTTGTGCTGCAGCGCCTGGGTCAAGGCGCAAGAGCGGAGGTCGGTCAGGATTGGAAGTGTGAGCATGATGACAATTTAATAGGTGGCAAATTCGAATTATTTTGGCAAGGCGACCCACTGGTTTCCCAGCGCATGAATGGCAATGCGGCCGTCAAACACGGTCTCAAGTGCCCGATGCGTGGCCACATCGCCGCAAGCACCCTGGTGCGTGATGCGCCCGGCGGCCATGATGAGCATGTCGTCAGCGTGCAGCGCCATGGAGATCTCATGCAACACGCTGACCACGGTTTTACCTTGAGCGATCAGGCTGCGAACGGTATGGAGCCAGTCAGCCTGGTGCGGCGGGTCGAGGTTGGCCAGGGGTTCGTCCATCAACAGCACCTGCGCCTGCACGGCCAGGGCGCGGGCCA
>NZ_JAMPXE010000042.1 GCF_023701345.1 Rhodoferax sp.
CCGGCAAGCGCATGGAAAAAATCGTCTGGGGCCCGAACTGGGAAGAAATCCTGGGCGGCGAGTTCTCCAAGCGCAGCAAGGACAAGAACTTCGACGACATCCAGAAGGACCTTTACGGCCAGTTCGAAAACACCTTCATGATGTACCTGCCGCGCCTGTGCGAACACTGCCTGAACCCGGCCTGTGTGGCGTCCTGCCCGTCGGGCTCGATCTACAAGCGCGAGGAAGACGGCATTGTGCTGATCGACCAGGACAAGTGCCGCGGCTGGCGCATGTGTATCAGCGGCTGCCCTTACAAGAAGATTTATTACAACTGGAAATCGGGCAAGGCAGAGAAATGCATCTTCTGTTACCCGCGCATTGAAGCCGGTCAGCCCACGGTGTGCTCCGAGACCTGTGTCGGGCGCATTCGTTACCTGGGCGTGCTGCTGTATGACGCCGACCGCATCCAGGAGGCCGCGAGCGTGGAACATGACCGCGACCTGTACCAGGCCCAACTCGACATCTTCCTGGACCCGAACGATCCGAAGGTGATCGAGCAGGCGCGCATTGACGGCATCCCCGACAAATGGATGGAAGCCGCGCGCAACAGCCCGGTCTACAAGATGGCCGTCGAGTGGAAAGTCGCCCTGCCCCTGCACCCCGAGTACCGCACGCTGCCGATGGTCTGGTATGTGCCACCGCTCTCCCCCATCAGCGCCGCCGCCAACGCCGGCAACATTGGCATCAATGGCGAAATCCCCGATGTCAAGCAGCTGCGCATTCCGGTCAAGTACCTGGCCAACCTGCTGACGGCCGGCGACACCTTTCCGGTGGAGCGCGCACTGGAGCGCATGCTCGCCATGCGCGCCTACCAGCGTGGCAAACACGTCGACGGCAAACCCAATATGGCGGCGCTGGAACAGGTGCAGATGAGCACGCTGGAAGTCGAGGAGATGTACCAGGTGATGGCGATTGCCAACTACGAAGACCGCTTTGTCATCCCCAGCACACACCGCGAATACGCCGAAAACACCTTTGACGTGCGCGGTGGCTGCGGCTTCTCGTTCGGCAACGGCTGCTCGGACGGCGCCAGTGAAACCAGCCTGTTTGGTGGCAGCAAGCGGCGTACCATTCCGATCCAGGCGGAGGTCTGACCATGTCTATTTTTTCAACTCCCGTCCCAGCCTCCCTGAGCCTGCGCGTTCTGGCGCGCCTGCTGTCCTACCCCGATGCGCAATTGCGCGGCGACCTCGACGACATGCGTCAGGCCCTGCTGTCAGAAAAAGCCATCGCTAGCGCGCGCCTGGAAGAGCTCAACGCGCTCATCAACGGCCTGGCGCGCGGCAACGCGCTTGACAACGAGGCTGAGTATGTCGAAGTTTTCGACCGCGGTCGCGCCACCTCCCTGCACCTGTTCGAACATGTGCATGGCGATTCGCGCGACCGTGGCCCGGCCATGATCGACCTGGCGCAGACCTACGAAAAAGCCGGCTTGTACCTCGGCCCCGATGAAATGCCGGACTACCTGCCGGTGGTGCTTGAATTTGTCTCGACCCAGCCCCCCAAGGAGGCGCGCGCCTTCCTTAGCGAGATGGCGCACATTTTCAATGCCATTTTCAACGCCTTGCAACAGCGCAGCAGCCCTTACGCCAGTGTCCTTGGCGCGCTGCTGGAGCTCAGCGGCGAAAAAGCCCATCCGGTCAAGATCGTGGCCGATGAGCCGCTTGACACCAGCTGGGAAGAACCGTTGGTGTTTGATGGTTGCTCCGTCAAGGGACAGACCAAACCGGACCAACCCCAACCCATTCATTTTGTTAAAACCGATGCGGCAAAACCCCGTCAAAGCGCGACCGCAACTGCTGGAGTCCCACTATGAACACCCTTGACTACATCCTGTTTGGCGTGTACCCCTACATCGCTTTTGCCGTTTTCCTGCTCGGCAGCCTGATCCGCTTTGACCGCGACCAGTACACCTGGAAAAGCGACTCGTCGCAGATGCTGAAAATGGGCCAACTGCGCTGGGGCAGCAACCTGTTTCACATTGGTGTGCTGTTCCTGTTCTTTGGTCACACCATGGGCATGCTGACGCCGCACTTTGTCTATGAGCGCTTCATCAGCGCCGGTGACAAACAACTCATGGCCATGATCAGCGGCGGCATTGCGGGCTTGCTGGGCTTCATTGGCGTCACCATCTTGCTGCACCGTCGCCTGACCGAGCCACGCATCCGCATCAATTCCAAAACCAGCGACATCGTGCTGCTGGTTCTGCTCTGGGTGCAACTGGCGCTGGGTCTGGCCACCGTGCCGCTGTCGGGTCAACACCTCGACGGCAGCATGATGATGAAGCTGGCGGGCTGGGCGCAGGCCATTGTCACCTTCCAGCCGGGCGCAGTTGCTTTGCTGGCTGATGCGGGCTTTATCTTCAAGGCGCACATGTTCCTGGGCATGAGCATTTTCTTCATCTTTCCATTCACCCGCCTGGTCCATGTCTGGAGCGGCTTTGCTTCTGTGACTTACCTGATGCGCCCCTACCAGGTGGTGCGGGCCCGGCGCCTGAATGTGCCTGCGGGACAGAATCAGCCGCGCCAGCCCGGCGCTGGTGTTTGAGGTGACGGCCATGCAAACCACTCACCCGACCGAGACCCCGGTGGCGAACATCAATGGCGTTGCACTGCATAACGCCGGTGATGTCTTGACTGCGGACGAATTGCGCCAGCGCGCTTACGCCGAATTGCTGCGTCAGGCCGCCATTCAAAAGGGCCTGCTGGACACCAGTGACGCTGCCAACACCGACGGTGTTGCCAGCGAGGCGGCATCCATCGCCATCGAGACCTTGCTGGACCAGGAACTGCTCGTTCCCGAGCCGTCCGAGGAGGCCTGCCGTCGCCACCATGCGGCCAACCAGGCAAGCCACTACACCACGGGCGAACGCGTTCATGTGCGCCACATTCTGTTTGCAGTCACACCCGGGGTGGACCTGAACGCCCTGCGCAAGCAGGCCGAAGGCACGCTGCTCAATGTGCGCTGCTTTGACAGCAACAACACTGACGACGCGTTTGCCAAGGCTGCCAAGACCTTGTCCAACTGTCCCAGCGGCGCCGAGGGTGGCCAACTGGGCTGGTTGACCACGACCCACTGCGCCCCCGAGTTTGCCAAGGAGCTGTTTGGCCATGCCGAAGTGGGTGTGCTGCCACGTCTGGTGCACAGCCGTTTCGGCCTGCATGTGGTGGAGGTCATGGGGCGTGAGGCCGGTGTGGCCCAAGCCTTTGACTCGGTCCACGGCGCGGTGCGCATGACGCTGAAACAGCAGACCTTTGTGACGGCGCTGCGCCAGTATCTGAGCCTGCTGACTGGAGAAGCGAACGTCCAGGGCGTGGACCTGGAAGCCGCCGACACACCGCTGGTGCAATAGGTTTTTTACAGATGCCCTCTGCTGCAGTGCCTGATGAATTGCTGGCGCGCATCCGGCGCTTTCACGACCACACCTTCCCGGGTGTGCAGGAGCAGTTCCAGACCCTGATTGCAGAGGGCCAGCACCCGACCATTCTTTTCATTGGCTGCTCGGACTCGCGCCTGGTGCCCTACATGCTGACCGGCATGGGCCCGGGCGAACTTTTTTTGGTGCGTAACGTCGGCGCCTTTGTGCCGCCCTATGACGGCTCGGCCGGCTTTCACGGTACCTCGGCCGCCATTGAATTTGCCGTGCTCAACCTCAAGGTGTCGCGCATCGTGGTCTGCGGCCACAGCCACTGCGGTGGTATCCGGGCACTCTACGAAGAGGTGAATCCACAGGCGAAGAACCTTATCGCCTGGCTGGAATTGGGCCGCGAAGCGGTTTTGCCGGTGCAGGTGACTGAGGAGGCACTGCGCCGCACCGAGCAGCGGGCGGTGGTGCTGCAGTTGGAGCGGCTCATGGGCTACCCCATGGTGCGCGCCCAGGTGGAGGCCGGCCAGATGACGCTGCATGGCTGGCACTATGTCATCGAAGATGGTGAAATACATGTTTTTGATGTCAACAGCGGCCAATTCATACCCGCTTCCGTGGCCTCCCACAGCGGCCACGGACCCTATGCTGAGCATTTGTCCGAGCCCTTGTTCAACGAGATCGATTCCGCTTTTAACACCCATGCCACACCATGACCATTACCAACTTTGACGATTTGTTGCAAGTAGCGCGCCAACAAGCGCAGCCGCAGCGCCTGCTGATGGTTTTCACCTGCGCCGAACTGCCCGACGACTGCACGCCTGAACAACGCCGGGAATTTGAAACCGGTGGCGGCGGTGCCCTGGTCCCTGCCATGTGCGCCGACAAGTCACCTGAAGATATCCAGAGCTTTGCGGCACTCAAACTGGAGTCCGGCCAGTTTCAAAGCCAGTGGCATGTGGTGTTTGTGGCCGCCCTGTCTGGCCGGAATAACACCGCGCCCGGCAGCAAGGACATTGAGCAAACGCTTGACCGAATGGTGGAATCCATCAAACTCGGTGCACTTGACAACATGATCGCTTTTGACACATCGGGCAGCGCCATTGCGCTTGAATAGCCATGTCCCTGGCCACCCATTTTTTTGACATGCCACGCTTTCTGGCAACTTCGCCGCTGTTCAGTGGCTTGTCGCCTGATGAGCTGACGCGCATTGCAAAGAGCAGTCAACTCAGAAGTTACGCCAAGGGCGAGATGATATTCAGCCTCGGCGAAGCCTGCGAGGCCTTTCACATCGTGGTCAGCGGACAGGTCAAGCTGTTTGTGGTGTCGCCATCAGGCCAGGAAAAAGTGATTGAAATCATCAGCCCTGGACAAAGTTTTGCCGAGGCACTGGTGTTCCTTAACAAGCCCTACATCCTGAGTGCGCAGGCGCTGGTTGACACGGTGCTCGTGAACGTCAGCAAAAACGGCGTCGTCAGTGAAATCAAGCAGGACCCCCACTTTGCCATGCACATGCTGGCCGGTGTGTCCAGAAGACTGCATAGCCTGGTCCAGGACGTCGAAGCCTATGCCCTGCAAAACGGCATGCAGCGCCTGATCGGCTACTTGCTGCGCGACGTCGAAATGGACGCAGCCACCGGTCAAAAAACCCTGACCGTGTCGCTGCCCGCCAGCAAGGCCACCATCGCTTCGCGCCTGTCGCTCACTCCCGAGTATTTTTCACGCGTGCTGCACGAACTCGAAGCCCAACAACTCATTACCATCGACCGCCGCGAAATCCGGATTCTGGATGTCAAAAAACTGGTAGGTTACGGCGCCCAATAAAGGGGTCGATGTGTCAGATTGACGCGTTCCCACTACACTCTTTGCTGGCAGTGAAGGTATGAACACCAGGAGATGGCCATGACCGATGACACCGTTCAATTAACAGCTGCGGCGCAAGACTACTTTCGCACGCTGGCAGGTTTGAAGTTCCCGCAAGCGCTGGCAGACAAATACCCGCGCATTGCCCAAACGATCTTTGCGCTCAAGGACGACGCCAACCAACTCAGAGCCTGTTTTGCCGCGCTGATCGAAGATGCGCGCGGTGACCGCCAGGGTTTCTCGTTCGATGTCCTGATGGATATCCAGGCCTTGCGCGAAATCATGCTCGGCGACGTCAACCAGTTCGTCGCCGACGACACCACAAAATGGGTGTCCTGACGCCGTTGCAACAGCACACATGAGGCGCACTGGCTTGATTCTTGCGTCTTTTGACGCATGAACCCCAGCCTTCGTATCGTTGTTGTCGCACCCGATCTGGACATTGCTGATCCGGAAGACGCGCAAGCCGTGCGCCAGGCTGATCGCTCGCGCAGCCTGCGCATCGGGCTGCTGGAAAACGGCTTCAACCTGATCGCCAGCCTGCCCGCCGATGTATTTCTGAGCGAGCGCATAGCCCAGTTGCAACCCGACCTGATCATTGTTGATGCCGAAAGCGATGCCCGTGACGCACTCGAGCATGTGGTGATGGCCACGCGCGACGAGCGCCGCCCGATCGTCATGTTCACCAACGACGATGACACCCGGCATGTCAAGGACGCAGTGGCCGCGGGCGTGTCGGCCTATATCGTGGCGGGCCTGTCCGCCGAGCGCATCCGGCCGATTCTGGATGTGGCGCTGGCACGTTTCCAGCACGAACAGGCGCTCCTGCATACCCTGGCCAGCACCCAGAACGAGCGCGACGAGCTCAGCGCCGAGCTCAAGGACCGCAAACTCATCGACCGAGCCAAGGGTCTGCTGATGCAGCGCCAGAACCTGAGCGAAGACGAGGCTTTCAGGAAAATGCGCAAGACCGCGATGGACAAGGGCCTGAAACTCGCCGAGGTGGCGCAACGCATGCTCGACGTGGCCGATTTGCTGGGCTGAATTGGTGCGCTGCACAAATACAGTGCAACCCCGCTCGGATTCAGGGAACGCGTTCTTTCATCTTCCAAGGGAAGGCGACCATTACGCGCAATACTCATCAATTCATAGCACCTCCCTGAATCAAAAAACCTGGCACGCGGATTGCTTATAAGAAAACAAGACCAGCGATGGTCGTTTGACTGAGATCACCCAACGGCGGGTGAAACCAGTCTGATCCGGACAAAGGCGTCCCCACAGGTTCGACACGTGTCACACATGTTGAGCCTTGTGAGGACGCCTTTTTTTGTTAGTTCTGTCACCCACACTTGAAGGAAACTGCCATGACTGATTTTCTGAAACCCAGCCTGAGCCGCCGTGCGGTCCTGCAAACTGCTGCTGTCGGCGCCATTGGCATCAGCCCGGCATTACGCGCCGCCGTCTATGCCGCGGGTTCCGATGCCCCCGAAAAGACCGAGGTCAAGATCGGCTTCATCCCACTGACCGACTGCGCCAGCGTGGTCATGGCCGCAGAACTTGGCCTGGACAAAAAATACGGCGTCAAGATCATTCCCACCAAGGAATCCAGCTGGGCCGGCGTGCGCGACAAACTGGTGAACGGTGAACTGGACTTTGCCCATGTCCTGTACGGCCTGATTTATGGCGTGCACCTGGGTGTCGGTGGCGCCAAAAAGGACATGGCGGTGCTGATGACGCTCAACAACAACGGCCAGGCCATTACCCTGTCCAAGAAGCTGGCCGACAAAGGCGCGGTCGACGGCCCGAGCCTGGCCAGGTTGATGGCCGCCGAGAAGCGCGAATACACCTTTGCCCAGACTTTCCCCACCGGTACCCACGCCATGTGGCTGTATTACTGGATGGCCGCCAATGGCATCAACCCGATGAAAGACGCCAAGGTCATCACCGTGCCGCCGCCCCAGATGGTGGCCAACATGCGGGTCGGCAACATGGATGGCTTCAGCGTGGGCGAACCCTGGAACCACCGTGCCATCATTGACGGCATTGGCGTCACCGCCACCACCTCGCAGGAAGTCTGGAAAGACCATCCTGAAAAGGTGCTGGGCACCACCGGCGACTTTGTCAAAAAATACCCCAACACCGCGCGTGCCGTGACGGCCGCCATTCTGGAAGCCGGCAAGTGGATCGACGCCAGCCTGCAAAATAAAAACAAAATGGCAGAAACCATCGCTGCCAAGTCGTATGTGAACACCAGTGTGGATGCCATCAACCAACGTATTTTGGGGCGCTACCAGAACGGCATGGGCAAGACCTGGGACGACCCCAACCACATGAAGTTTTTTAACGATGGCGCGGTCAACTTCCCTTACCTTTCGGATGGCATGTGGTTCCTGACCCAGCACAAGCGCTGGGGCCTGATCAAAGACCACCCCGACTACCTGGCGGTGGCCAAACAGATCAACCAGATCGACATCTACAAGCAAGCCGCTGCGGCCACCAAGACGCCTGTCCCGAAGGACGTGATGCGCACCAGCAAACTGATGGACGGTGTGGTCTGGGACGGCAAGGACCCGAAGAAATACGCCGACGGCTTCAAGGTCAAGGTCTGAGTCTTCACACCCACTCACTTCAGGAGTCACACCATGGTCAGTGCTGTTTTTAATCCCTCGCTGAAGCACGAAAGTGCCGAAGCGTCCAAAACGCCCGTCATTGCCCCGGCGGCGATCGACAAGGCGCTGGCCGCCACAGTCCCCGAAAAGTCCAATGCACAGAAGCAGTCTTATGACTGGCGCGGCCTGTGGCTGGCCGTGTTGCCACCGCTGTTGGGCTTTGGGCTGCTGATCGGCATCTGGGCGCTGGTCTCCATCAGCACCGCCAGCAGCATCCCGTCGCCCACCGACACCTTCGAACAGGCGATGGTGATCTTCAGCGACCCGTTCTACCGCAACGGCCCCAACGACCAGGGTCTGGGCTGGAACATCCTGATGTCGCTGGAACGTGTGGCGCTGGGCTTCGGCCTGGCCGCTGCGGTCGGTATTCCGGCCGGGTTCGCGATTGGCCGCTTCGAGTTTCTGAGCCGCATGTTCAACCCGCTGATCAGCCTGCTGCGCCCGGTGTCACCCTTGGCCTGGCTGCCGATTGGCCTGCTGGTGTTCAAGGGTGCTGACCCGGCTGCGATTTGGACAATTTTTATCTGCTCGATCTGGCCGATGATCATCAACACCGCGGTGGGTGTGCAGCGCGTGCCGCAGGATTACATGAACGTGGCGCGGGTGCTGAATTTGAGCGAATGGAAAATCGTCACCAAGATCCTGTTCCCCTCGGTGCTGCCCTACATGCTGACCGGTGTGCGCCTGGCCGTGGGTACCGCTTGGCTGGTGATTGTGGCGGCAGAGATGCTGACCGGCGGCGTCGGTATTGGCTTCTGGGTCTGGGACGAGTGGAACAACCTGAACGTCAAGAACATCATCATCGCCATTTTTGTGATCGGCATCGTCGGTCTCATTCTGGAGTACGCATTGATCAAGATCGCGACGGCATTCACGTTCGAGGAAGTCAAGAACTGACCCGTCATTGCGAGGAGCGCAGCGACGCGGCAATCCATGTGTTTTGGATCGCCACGGCCTGCGGCCTCGCGATGACAAGCCATAAACAAATCAAAGGAATTCACCATGAACCCCAACCAGACCAGCAAGTTCATCGACATTGTCGGTGTCGAGCAAACTTTCAAGACCAAAAAGGGGCCGTTCTGCGCATTGCGGGACATCCATCTGACGGTGGCCAAGGGCGAGTTTGTGGCCCTGATCGGCCACTCGGGTTGCGGCAAGTCCACCCTGCTCAATCTGATCGCCGGCCTGACCACACCCACGCAGGGGCATCTGCTGTGCGACAACCGTGAAATTGCCGGTCCCGGCCCGGACCGCGCCGTGGTATTTCAAAACCATTCCCTGCTGCCCTGGCTCACCTGCTTTGAAAACGTTTATCTGGGTGTCGAGCGGGTGTTTGGCGCAGCCAATAGAACCGCAGGCGCCACCAGCGAAAACAAGGCCCAGCTCATGGCACGCACCGATGCCGCCCTGGCGCTGGTGGGGCTGACCCCCGCAGCGCAAAAACGCCCCGGCGAAATCTCGGGTGGCATGAAGCAGCGCGTCGGCATTGCGCGCGCCCTGGCGATGGAACCCAAGGTATTGCTGATGGACGAACCCTTTGGCGCCCTCGACGCCCTGACCCGCGCCAAATTGCAGGATGAACTGCTGGAAATTGTGGCGCGCACCCACAGCACGGTGGTGATGGTGACCCACGATGTGGATGAAGCAGTGCTGCTGTCCGACAAGATCGTGATGATGACCAACGGCCCGGCGGCCACCATTGGCGAGGTGCTCAGCGTCGCCCTGCCGCGCCCACGCAACCGGGTGCAACTGGCCGACAGCCCGCAGTACCTGAAATACCGCAAGGCCGTGATCGACTTTTTGTACACCCGGCAGGTGCATGTGGAGAAGGCCGCCTGACCCAGTGGGGTCAGGGCTTTTACATTTCACGGTCCCCTCCAGTGCTGTCCTCGCTCGCATTGAACCCGCAGCCCTGTGTGCCGGTTTTCTTGAACATCATCCACATTGATATAATGATATTGATTCTCATTTACAAATTTCCAGAAACAATACGACAGGGCACGACGACAGAGGTCCTGAACACCCAACCTGATTACCATGCAGAGACGGCCTTTCCTCCAATCCGCAGCCCTGTTGCTGGGCACTTGTGCCTTGCCCGACCACGCGTTGGCACAATCCGATCCCACCCGCCCCGCCCCAACGGTTAATCCGCTACCCAGCACCCGGCTAGCGGCGGCATGGCGGGTCGAGTCTGTCACAAACAATGCCCCTACCACACGTGACTTTGTCGGCATCCTTCACCTGGACTGGGCGACAAGCCAGGTCCGTATCACCGCCGAGGCGCCGGTGGATGGCCGCGCCCATGGTCTGCTGGCAGAACCCGACGGCGGTTTCCTGGCCGTGTCCAGCCGTCCGGGCCGCTGGCTGCTGCGCTGCGATGCGCAGGGCCAGGTGACACATCGCCTGACCATGGACGATGACACCCCCAACCGCACTCTGGATGGCCATGTGACACCCAGTGCCAATGGCCAATGGCTGTTCACCACGGAAACCAACCGCAGCACAGGCGAAGGCTGGGTCTCGGTGCGCGACCACCGCAATCTGGTGCGGGTCGCACAGTGGCGCACGCACGGCATCGACCCGCACCAATGCCTGACCGACGCCGACGGGACTCTGCTGGTGGCCAATGGTGGCATCCCTCGTACGCCCGACGGCAAGAAACGTGACTTGCACCGCATGGCGCCATCACTTGTGCGCATAGCGCCGGACAACGGCGAACTGCTGGGTCAGTGGCGCCTGGACGACCCGCGCCTGAGCATCCGCCACATGGCTTGGAGCCGACGTGCCGATGCCACGCCCTTGTTGGGCATCGGCCTGCAGGCCGAGCATGACACACCGGAACAACGTCGAGACGCCCCCGTGCTCGCCGTATGGAACGGCGAGACACTGCGCATCCCTACCCGCTCGGCTCTGGGCGGCGGCTATGCAGGCGACATTGCCCCTGGGCCCGGAGGCGGCTTCGTGTTAAGCGGACAGCGGGAGAACCGGGGTGTACTCTGGCACCCGGACGCCCCCAGCGAACTGCTGACCATCGCCGAGTTGCGCGAGGTTTGCGCGCTCAGCTTATGGCCTCTCGAATCGCAACCGGGCGGCGTACTACTCGGCGCAGCGCGGGGCGTGGCGCGCTGGCATCCACGCCATGCCCCGGCCATGCTGGCCTGGCCAGGCGCGCTGTCCCCCGACAACCACTGGGTCGCACTTTCCTGACACCCACCATGCCTGCTGCACCAGCGGTAGGCTAGCCAATGTCCCAGACTGGTGCATGCTCCCCGCCCTGGTGCACCACCGGCATCGTGTCAACCTGAGCGCACAGCAGTGGCGCATCATGCCTCACTCAGCCGGAGCCCCGGTTTGGCACAAGTTTTGCTGTAACAGTTGCGGACGTAACGAAGCGTCCTGACCTGACAAGACACCACAGCTTGGTGCGCACAGCGGCGTGCATGGACGCGCCATACACCAACCCCATCCCCCGAATCAGTGCAAAACTGCATGCCATGGCGGCAGCTCATTGACATTGTTTTTGGGAATTTTCATCCTCTTCAAAGGACACGCATCATGGCGACATTCCGCACCTTTCTCAAATCAGGGCATGCACCTACCCTGTTCGCCTCATTGCTGTACTTCACCTACTGTTGCGGCGTCTGGGTGACCAACGGGGCGATGGCACCGTTTATCAAGGAATCCTTGCAACTTAGCCCGGCCCAGGTCGGCGTGATGCTGTCGGTCCCCATATTTGCCGGCGCCATCATGCGGTTCCCGCTGGGCATCCTGTCGCAGTACATCGGCCGCAAAAACGCCACTCTGGTGGAAATGGGCGGTATTGCGATTGCCATGCTGTTTGGTTACTTTTTTGTCGAGACCTTCAACGACCTGCTCGCCATGGGGGTGCTGCTGGGCATTGCCGGAGCCAGCTTTGGCGTTGCACTGTCACTGGGCTCCGGGTCGTTTCCGGCGCGCTACAAGGGTCTGGCCATGGGCCTGGTGGGCGCGGGCAACGTGGGCACCTCGCTGTCGGCCCTGCTGGCTCCGCTGCTGGCGCAGGCCTTTGGCTGGAAAGCGGTGTATGGCATGGCTGCGATGGGCTTGATCTTGCCCGTGGTGGTGATATTGATCTTTGCCAAGGAACCGGACGATGTCGACAAACACGCCAACTTCCGTGACCACATTGCCTGCCTGTTCGAGAAAGACGGCTGGGGCTTCAGCATCATCTACGCCATCACCTTTGGCGGTTTCATAGGCCTGGCCACCTTTTTGCCGAGTTATTACTACGACCAGTTTGGCGTCACCAAGGTGCAGGCCGGGCAGCTCACCATGCTGGCCGCGTTCACGGGGGCTGCGTTGCGCATTTTTGGTGGCTGGATTTCCGACCACTGGGGCGGTATCAACACCTTGACCACGGTGCTGGTGATCATTACCTTGTCGCTGGTGCTGTGTGCCTTCAGCGGAGGATCACTGGTGGCCACCACCCTGCTACTGATGGTGTGTTTTGCCGCCCTGGGCGCGGGCAACGGCGCCCTGTTTCAGCTGGTACCGCTGCGCTGGCCGCTGACCACGGCGGTGGCGGGCTCCATGATTGGTGAAATCGGCGCCCTGGGTGGTGGACTGGTGCCCAATGTCATGGGCCTGTCCAAACAATACGCGGGCACCTATATGTGGGGTTTCCTGCTGTTTGCCGTGTTGACGATGGGCGTGCTGGCCATGATGCGCACCATGCAGATTCGCTGGACCCGAACCTGGGCTGAAAAAGGCGGGAGAGCACGCAGTGCGTGAATGCTTCCAAACAAATAGCTGCCAACGTCTCATTCACAAGAATCTTTGGTCTATTTCGGCAGAAACAACAGCCACACCACCAGCATCAGGTTGAAGATCAGACTCAGACCCAGCGCCAACTTCCAGGCTGCCGTGGGATTGCGCTGCAACAGCGGTGTGTTTGAGGGCACCGTGAGCGGGCGCGCCGCACCGCGGTCCAGCGCCAACAGGAATTCTTCGGCCGTCTCAAATCGCAGGCGATGGTCCCGCGCCACCGCCTTGCGTGCAATGTGATCCAGCCAGATCGGCACCTCGGGGTTGAGCCGGCTGGGTGCGATGGGGTCGCGGTAGTAGCGCCCGCTTTGGTAAGGCACCACCTCGCCATAGGGCAGCTTGCCACCGGTCAACAACTGGTACAGCGTCACCCCCAGCGCAAACAGGTCGCTTTGCGCGGTGGGCGGCTCGGGCGGCGTATCGGTCATGCCGCCACCGATCTTGACGGAAAAACCCCACTGCTCGGGATTGATGTAGCTCGGTGTGCCGGCATGCAGCAGGCGCGTGGCTTCGGGCTCACGCCCGCTCAGGGCAACCCCCAGGTCGAGCAAACGCAACACCCCGTCTTCCCCTTGGTGCAGATTGGCGGGCTTGACATCACGGTGAATCACATTCTGCCGATGCAGCCGGCCCAGCGCGCGCGCCGCCTGCGTGGCAACGCTGATGATCTGGGGCAAACTGAAACGGTGGTGACGGTCCAGCATTTGCTGCAAGGTTTCGCCCCCATGCCAGTCGTACAAAATGTAGAAGCCACTGGGCGTGGGTGACACGGCCGGCCCCTGCGACAGCGCCACCAGATGGTCCGATGCGCGGCTGGACTGCATGCGTTTGGCCAGCCACGCTTCGTGCGCCAGCATGGCCCGCTCCTGCGGATCGTGGGCGCGCTGGGGATGCAGGGTTTTGAGCGCATGCAGAGACTGGGTGGCCGGGTGGCGCACCTGGTACACCACGTTGATGCCGTTGTCGGCCACCTGAGCGGTCACCACCAGCCCGTCCACCACGTCGCCCACCTTGAGGCGGGGCAGTGTGGGCAATTGCCGGGCCTGGCGATTTTCATCCTCCAGCGTCACGTCTGAGAGCCCCAGCACCCGCAACACCAGGGCCGACACGTTGTCCTGACTCCCCTTCTGCAAGGCCTGTGCAATCAGTGCCTCACTCATGGCCCGGGAATCCGGCAACGCAGCCAACTGTGCCAGTTCCTTGGCCGGCACCAGGTTGTGCACGCCATCGGTCAGCAACACAAACACGTCGCCGACCTGCACATCGCCCTGGCTGTAGTCCACCACCAGGCGGTCATCCAGCCCCACCGCACGCAGCAACTGGTGCTGAAAATCGAGATGATTGACCACGTGGTCAGTGGTGAGTTGCAACACCTCATTGGCACGCAGCAAATAGGCGCGGCTGTCGCCGACATGTGCCAGTGCATAGGATTGCCCGCGCAGCACCAGGGCCGTGAGTGTGGTCAAACCGATCACCGGGGCGCGCCGCCGGTTGATACCCGCCAGCCAGGTGTTCTGCGCCCCAATGACGCGATCCAGCGCCACAGTGGTATCCCAGGTTTCGGGCGTGCCATAGTAGTCACGCACCAGGCTGGTCACCGTGGTTTGCGCCGCCTCGCGCCCCATGCCACCCTGGCTCACACCATCGGCTATGGCCGCAATGGCCCCCATGGCCTCGCTTCCGGCATCGGGTAACATGGCCGCGACGAAGTCTTCGTTGACGTCCTTTTTGCCCGCCTGTGAGGCAAAGCCAATGTCTATTTCAAATGCCATGCACCACAACACGCAAATTCAGTGCCCAACATTGGTGCAAGGCAACAAATACGGGCATACCGCGGTCTTTCAACTGCCAACCAGCATCTGCATGCTGCGCTCGTAGTGAGTTGACAAGCGCTCAAACACGTCGAGCAGGTTTTCACTGGCCAATGCCAACTTCTGGGCACGTTCCGCCCGCTCTGGCGTGCCGGTTCCGCCTTTGACCAGCGTCAGCATTTCCAGCCAGCCAATGCCGGCAGCCTGCAGTGCAGCTTGAATCTCAGGTGTGCTCAGGGGAAGACTGTTGAGGTAGGTCAGTGCCTGCTCAAAGGCCGCCCGCGACTCGGCCATGCCCGCTTCGCTGCGTTGCAACAGCATGGTGTCGCCCAGCATGCTCAGAACCGCGTATTTGGCAAAGCGCTGCGACAGCATGCGCTGGCGGCCGGCCATATTGAGAACACGCAGTGGGGGGGCCAGGCCAGCACTCTCCAACTGGGTGGTCAAGCGCTCAGCGCCCTGCAGCAGTTGTTCTGCAAGCTCATCCATCGACACCAACGCAGCAGCAGACTGGTCCACCGCACCACTCCCCTGCAGCACCCGCTTCAGCCGGGCCCAGGTCGGCACCAACTGCCCCAGCAGATCGCCATAGGTTGCCTGCGACAGGCTCTTGCCCAAGTGCGCCAGATGGGCATTCATACGCTGCACCGACTCCTGGGACAGACCGACGCACTGCGCCGCCTGCGCGCCGGCCAATGGCAGCGCATACAACTTGACCAAACGCTGCGACAACATGCGCAACTGCCCGCAACGGTTCACATCTTCTGCGAATTTGGCGGAATGAATGATGTGCTGCGACACCTGACCGAGCCGCTGGTTGGTGTGCATGGATGTCGTTCGCAGGAACTGGAAGGCATCGTCATCCGACACCTGCTGCGTTCGCATGAGAATGCCCTTGGCACGGTCTACCAGTTTGCGTTCATCAAAACGGGTGGCCAACTCCTGCAAGGCACGTCGCTGCGCGGCCTCGTGCCGGAACCGGACCTGCGCCAGGTGAATCAGCGATCGCAGGCGATGGGCGCCATAACCGTTCACCACATAGGCGTGGACACCTGACTCAATGGCGCGAACCATGAGGCCCGCGTCTGCATCATTGGTAAAGAGCAAGACAGCGCAGGGAGCCGTTTCGGCAATGGCCAGGATCGCCTTGAACAATGCATCACCCGGGTGCACTTCATCACAAATCACCAGGTCTGGTGCATGACGCACCACGTCCTGCACCAGTTTGTTGCGATCTCCCGCAATGCCCAGCACTTGAATGCCTGCGGCCTCCAGATCTGCCACCAGCGGCAGCGCGCCCTTTGAACCGTGAACATGTATCAATGCAGAAGTCATAAATATTGAAGTGAGAAAAAACACGATTCCGATGCCAATTACACACCAGTGGCAGACCCTGCTCGGTCATGCACGAAAATATCCAATCATATGGCATGGGTCTTGCATATTCTTCATCGGACGTAGCGAAGCGTCCACGACCTTAGCGATTTCACTGCGGGTTCTGCATACAACGACGTATGCGACGGTGTGCCTTGTATCGGCTCAATATTTCCCTTCCTTTTGCATGCGGCATGACCGCTGTCAAAGTTTATCGATATCTGGAGTGGTCGCAATGAAGAAATCAAAATTGGTAATGGTCGGCAACGGCATGGCTGGTGTCCGTACGCTGGAAGAGCTGCTCAAAATCGCGCCTGAGCTGTATGACATCACCGTCTTTGGCGCCGAGCCACACCCCAACTACAACCGCATTCTGCTCAGCCCGGTGCTGGCCGGTGAACAGACAATCGATGAGATTGTGCTGAATCCCTTCGAGTGGTACTCCGACAACCACATCACCCTGCATGCAGGCTGGCGCGTCACCTCGGTGGACCGGGTCAAGCGCCTGGTTCATGCCGAGAACGCCGCCGGTGAGACCATCAGCACCGAATACGACCGCCTGCTGTTGTGCACCGGCTCCAACCCCTTCATGCTGCCGGTGCCCGGCAAGGACCTGAAGGGCGTGATTGCCTACCGCGACATTGCTGATACCCAGGCCATGATCGATGCCGCCACGCAGTACAAGCATGCAGTGGTGATTGGTGGTGGCCTGCTGGGCCTGGAAGCCGCCAACGGCCTGATGCGCCGCGGCATGACGGTCAGCGTGGTGCATGTGATGCCGACACTGATGGAGCGTCAACTTGATGTGGTGGCGGGCAAGCTGCTGCAAAAATCGCTCGAAGAACGCGGCCTGAGCTTCCTGATGGGTGCGCAAACCCAGGAGCTGGTGGGCGCACCGGATGGCCGGGTCACCGCGATCAAATTCAAGGATGGCACCGAGGTGCCTGCCGACTTGGTGGTGATGGCCGTCGGTATACGTCCCAACGTGGAACTGGCCCAGTCCATGCGCCTGCATTGTGACAAGGGCATTGTGGTCAACGACACCCTGCAAACCATCACCGACGCGCGCATTTACAGCGTCGGTGAATGCGCCGCCCACCGTGGCACCGCCTACGGTCTGGTGGCGCCACTGTTCGAACAGGCCAAGGTGGCGGCCAACCACCTGGCGCAATTTGGCATTGGCCGTTATGTCGGGTCCCTCACCTCGACCAAGCTCAAGGTCACCGGCATTGACCTTTTTTCAGCCGGCAATTTTGCCGGCGGCGAAGGCTGTGAGGAAATCATCATGAGCGACCCCAAAGGCGGGGTCTATAAAAAGCTGGTACTGAAAGACGACAAGCTGGTGGGCGCTTGCCTGTACGGCGACACGGTTGATGGCAGTTGGTACTTCAAGCTGCTGCGTGACGGCCGCAGCGTGCACGACATCCGTGACAAGCTGATGTTCGGCGAATCCAATATCGGCGACACCGGCCACGAGGGCCACAACAAAGCCGCTGCCATGAAAGACAGCGATGAAGTCTGCGGCTGCAACGGCGTCAACAAAGGCACGATCTGCAAGGTCATCAAGGAAAAAGGGCTGTTCACACTGGACGAGGTACGCAAACACACCAAGGCCAGCGCCTCCTGCGGTTCCTGCACCGGGCTGGTCGAGCAGTTGCTGATGTTCACCGCCGGTGGCGACTATTCGGCCACACCCAAAACCAAGGCCATGTGCAGTTGCACCGAGCACGGCCATCAAGCGGTTCGCGATGCCATCAAGACCAACAAACTGCTCAAGATTGCCGACGTCTTCACCTTTCTGGAGTGGAAAACACCCAACGGTTGCGCGAGCTGCCGCCCGGCCGTCAACTACTACCTGATCAGCACCTGGCCCAAGCAGGCCAAGGACGATCCACAAAGCCGTTTCATCAATGAGCGTTCACACGCCAACATCCAGAAGGACGGCACCTACAGCGTGATCCCGCGCATGTGGGGAGGCGAAACCACGGCCAGCGAACTGCGCCGCATTGCCGATGTGGTGGACAAGTACAAGATTCCGACCGTCAAGGTCACCGGCGGCCAGCGCATCGACCTGCTGGGTGTGAAGAAGGAAGACCTGCAGGCGGTCTGGAAAGACATCGGCATGCCTTCCGGTCACGCCTACGCCAAGGCGCTGCGCACCGTCAAGACCTGTGTCGGCAGTGAGTGGTGCCGCATGGGCACGCAGGACAGCACCCAGATGGGCAAGGACCTGGAACGCGCCATGTGGCGCATGTACGCGCCACACAAGGTCAAGTTCGCCGTTTCAGGCTGCCCGCGCAACTGCGCCGAGGCCGGTATCAAGGATGTCGGCATCATCGGTGTCGACAGCGGCTGGGAAATGTATGTGGCCGGCAACGGCGGCATCAAGACCGAAGTGGCGCATTTTCTGGTCAAGGTCAAGACCGCCGCCGAGGTGCTGGAATACACCGGCGCCTTCTGCGAGCTGTACCGCACCGAGGGCTGGTACCTTGAGCGCACCGTGCATTACGTCAACCGTGTCGGCCTCGACTATGTGAAGAAACGCATTGTCGAAGACCACACGGGTCGCAAAGAACTGTGGGAAAACCTGCAATTCGCCCTTGACGGCGAGCCCGACCCCTGGTTTGAATTTGACAAGGCCGCAGTCGACACCCGCCAGTTTGAAGCTCTGAGCGTTTAAGGAAATACAAAATGATGAATGAATGGACCCCCATCTGCCGCATCGACGAGATCCCGGTGCTGGGCTCGCGCCGTGTGGCACGCCCCCAAGGGCTGGACGTGGCGGTATTTCGCAATGACAAGGACGAGGTGTTTGCCCTGCTCGACCGCTGTCCCCACAAAGGCGGGCCCCTAAGCCAGGGCATCGTGTTTGGCACCAGTGTGGCCTGCCCCTTGCACAACTGGACGATTGGCCTGTGCACCGGCCAGGCCGCTGCCCCCGATAAAGGCTGCACGCCGCGCTTCGAGGTCAAGTGCACCGAGGGGCAAGTGTTCCTGCGGTCCGACGAGTTGGCCAGCCACGCCACCGAGCAAACACGCCCGGTGGCCGGCCCGGCACGCCGTACGGCCTGCGCCTGAGACCAACTGCCCAAAGGCTCCCATGACCGAAACTCGCTCCACCTGTCCTTATTGCGGCGTAGGCTGTGGCGTGATCATTGAGTCTCGCGGCAGCCAGATCACCGGGGTGCGTGGCGACCCGGACCACCCCGCCAACTTTGGGCGCCTGTGCACCAAAGGGTCCAGCCTGCACCTCACGGCCAGTGCCGACATCACAGCCCAGGCACGCCTGTTTTACCCCATGCTGCGCAGCCAGCGTGGTGCCCCGGCGCAACGTACCGAGTGGGACAGCGCGCTCGATCTGGCAGCCAGCCGTTTTGCCGGCATCATCCAGCAACACGGCCCGGATGCCGTGGGTTTTTATATCTCGGGCCAACTGCTGACCGAAGACTATTACGTTTTCAACAAGCTCGCCAAGGGCCTGATCGGCAGCAACAACATCGACAGCAATTCGCGCCTGTGCATGAGCAGCGCCGTGGCGGGCTACAAGCAGAGCCTCGGCGTGGACGCGCCACCCGCGTGTTATGACGACTTCAACCACGCCAGCACGATTTTCATCACCGGCAGCAACACCGCCTATGCCCACCCGATTCTGTTCAGGCGCATCGAAGACGCCCGCCGCGCCAATCCGGCACTGAAGATCGTGGTAGTCGACCCGCGGCGCACCGACACCGCCGACATGGCCGACCTGTTTCTGCAGATTCAACCCGGCACCGATGTCATGTTGCACCACGGCATGCTGCACCTGATGCTGTGGGAAGGCTGGCTGGACGAGGCCTTCATGGCGGCCCACACCAGCGGCTTCGAGGCACTCAAAACCGGGGTTCGCGACTGCACACCCGACCTGGTGGCGCGCACCTGCGGCATCAGCCAGGAAGCGCTATTGCAGGCCACACGCCTGTTTGCGGGCGTATCAGCCAGCGGCCAAGCCCGCAAGCCCACGTTGAGTTTGTACTGCCAGGGCTTGAACCAGTCCAGCAGCGGCACCGCCAAAAACACGTCACTCATCAACCTGCATCTGGCCACCGGACAAATCGGCAAACCAGGTGCCGGACCGTTTTCCCTGACCGGTCAGCCCAACGCCATGGGCGGCCGCGAGGTCGGCGGCATGTCCAATCTGCTCAGTGGCCACCGCGACTTGGGCAAGGCGGCCGATCGCGCTGAAATTGCCGCGCTCTGGGGCCTGCCCAGTGTGCCGGAGCAGCCCGGAAAAACAGCCGTGGAGATGTTCCAAGCGACCGCCGATGGTGAAATCAAGGCCCTGTGGATTGCCTGCACCAACCCGGCGCAATCCATGCCCAACCAGACCCTGGTACGGCGGGCGCTGGAACGCGCCGAGTTCGTGGTGGTGCAGGAAGCCTATGCCGGCACCGCCACCTGTGCGTATGCCGACCTGCTGCTGCCGGCCAGCACCTGGGGTGAAAAAGAAGGCACGGTGACCAACAGCGAACGCCGTATCAGCCGGGTGCGCGCTGCCGTCCAGCCCGCGGGTGAATCCCGCCCTGACTGGCACATTGCCACCGGCTTTGCGCAGCGCCTCGAAGTGTTGCTGAAGCGGCAACGAGCGCCGACCCATTTGGGTGTCACGACCCTCTTTCCCTACAGCACGCCGGAAGCCATCTGGCTTGAGCACCGCGAATCCACCCGCGGCCGCGACCTCGACATCAGTGGCATGAGTTACGCCCTGCTGGAACAGGCACCCCGGCAATGGCCCATGGCGGAAGGCCAGGCCGATGGCCAGGCACGGCTTTATGAGGACGGCATTTTCCCCACCGCTGACGGCAAGGCGCGTTTCATCAGCGTGGCCTACCAGCCTGTCGCCGAGCCGCGCAGCGCGCGTTATCCGTTTGCGCTCACCACCGGCCGCCTGCGTGACCAATGGCACGGCATGAGCCGCACCGGCACACTGGGCCATTTGTTTGGCCATGTGAGCGAACCCTCGGTGCAACTGCACCCGCAGGACATGGCGCAGCGCCAGCTCAAGGACGGTGACCTGGTCCACCTCACCAGTGCCCGTGGCTCGGTGCTGGTGCCAGTCCAGGCCAGCCGGGAAGTCGGCTTGAACCAGGCTTTCATGGCGATGCACTGGGGCGAAGAATTCCTGAGCGGCCAAAGCGCCCAGGGCGAACGCCTGGCGGGCGTCAATGCACTGACCAGCGGCGTTTTTTGCCCCGACTCCAGGCAGCCCGAGTTCAAACACACGCCCGTCAAAATCCTCAAGGCCGAGATGCCCTGGCACCTGCTGGCGGTGGCCTGGCTGCCTGCATCGCAGGGCGTCGCGGCCCGGTGTGCGCTACAGGGCCTGATGGCGCAATTTGACTTTGCCACCTGTGTCCCGTTTTCCAGCGCGACCGGCAACGCTCAGGGCGAGCGCAGCGGCGTGCTGTTTCGCGCCGCACGCCATGCCGCCCCTGAACCCGGCCTGCTGGCACAGATCGAACAATTGCTGCAACTCCAGGGCCCGGAAGTGCTGCGCTATTCAGATGCCAGACGTGGCCAGCGCCGTGCAGCCCGGCTCATCGAGAGCGAAACACAAACGACCCTGGTGGGCTTTTTGCTGGCAGGCGATATCAGCGCCCAGAGCTGGATCACCACCCTGCTCAAGGAATCACTGCCGGCCCATTCCTATGGCCGGGCGCTGCTGATTCCCGGTGCCACGCCGCCCGTGCCGGTGCTGTCACGCGGGCAGCAGGTCTGCGCCTGCTTCAACGTGACCGATCTCGCCATTGAGGAACATCTGGCACACAGCACAGCAGCACCTGCGCAACGCCTGGTTTCACTGCAAGACAGCCTGAAATGCGGCACCAACTGCGGCTCCTGCCTGCCGCAGTTGCAGCGCATGCTTGCAAAACATTTGACGACCAGCGCATGAAACACCCCTGAACCCGCGCGTCAGGTCTTGTGGCGACAAGGCAGAGACAAAATCCCCGCACGACTGACGCGTGTTAGACCAGTTTGGTGTAATCAGTGGCGTTTGTCCGCTACTGCCATGAAACCCTCATCCAACCGGTCCACCAACTCCAGTCCAGCGGCTGGCGCACCAGCATGGCGCATTAGCGTGCTCATGCTTGCGCCCCACCGCCTGGCATTTTTTATGGCGGCGCTGATGCTGGCCTTTGCCGCCCTTTGGTGGGCAGCCCAACTCACAGCGCGTGCGCTGCAATGGCCCATCAGCATGGTCATTCCGGCATCTTCCAGCCATGCCCTGCTGATGAGCCTGGGCTACATGCCGCTCTTCTTTTGCGGTTTTCTGTTCACCGCCGGACCCAAGTGGCTGCACTTGCCCGAGGTGTCAGCGCGCAGCTTGCTGCCCGCACTGGCGACCATGTTGACCGGTTGGGTCATTGCCCTGTTTGGTATTTACAGCCATGCCATCACCGCCGCGGCAGGAATGAGTCTGGTGGCCAGTGGCTGGACGGTGCTGAGTTTGAAGTTTGCGCGTATGGTTTATGTCAGTCGCATGAGCGACCGCAGCCACCCCGCACTGGCCTCGGCCGCTTGCCTGATCGGGATGGCAATGCTGTGGCTGGCAGCCCTCGCGCTGGCGTTTGAGTCCCATCAGTGGTTACGCACCGTCGTTCAAATGGCGCTGTGGTGGTTTATTGCCCCGGTTTTTGCCGTGGTGTCGCACCGCATGATTCCATTTTTCAGCGCCAGTGCCATTCCCGCGCTGGACAGCAAGCAACCCCTGTGGTTGTTATGGGTGCTGCTCGGCGGACTTGGTCTGGCGGGCTTGATCAGCGTGGCGGAACTGTGGTGGTGGCCGCAACCCGCCGTGTTGCGCTGGCTGCAGGTGCTGCTGGAAGCACCGGTCGCCTTGCTGCTGCTGTGGCTGGCCATCCGCTGGGGTCTGGTGCAAAGCCTCAAAATTCGCTTGCTGGCCATGCTGCATGGCGGCTTTGTCTGGCTCGGCGTCGCGTTTGCGCTCAATGCCTTGTCGCACGGCCTCATGGCCCGCAGTGGTGATGACGAATCGCTGGGACTGGCACCGCTGCACGCCATGACCATGGGTTATTTGAGTGCCACCATGTTTGCCATGATCACCCGGGTCAGCAGCGGCCATGGCGGGCGCAAGGAGCCAGCCGACAACATCGCCTGGACGCTGTATTGGGTGTTGCAGACGGCGATTGTGCTGCGTGTCGGCGCTGGCCTATGGCCCACTTTTGCCACCTCCCTGACGCTGGCAGCCATCTACGCCTGGTGTCTCGCCATGGTGGCTTGGGCCATGCGTTACGGACGCTGGTTTGGCCAACCGCGACCGGATGGCAGAGCGGGCTGAAGCACCTGAGAATCCCTGCTTGTTAGCGGCATTTGAAACAGCTTTTAAAAAACCAAATACACTACATCTAGATAAATAAATAGGTAAAAACACTAGCTATAGCGTTTTTTTATTTTTACTTAGTTTGTCATTTTTGTTCTGGATCAACGAAACTACAACTTTCGCCCACTACCATGGCGACTCGTTTTTTAGGAAGAATCCCATGTCACAGCACACGACCACACCCATTTTGACCGCGCTGCAGCCCCAGCCCATCAGCGAAGAAGTGCTGATTGAAAAATACAGCAAAGGCACGGAGAAAAGCATTGCCGACGTGAACCAGCGTGTCGCGCGCGCGCTGGCCAAAGTCGAGGCACCCGAACAACAGGCCCAATGGGAGGCCCGGTTTCTTGACACGCTGGAAGCCGGATTTTTGCCGGCCGGGCGTATCCAGTCGGCCGCCGGCACCGATCTCGCCGCCACCCTCATCAATTGTTTTGTGCAGCCCGTGGGCGACTCGATTGCCCACGTCGAAGACGGCCACCCGGGCATCTACACGGCGCTCACCGAAGCGGCTGAAACCATGCGCCGTGGCGGCGGTGTGGGTTATGACTTTTCCCGCATCCGCCCGCGCGGCGCCTGGGTCGGCAGCACACAAAGCAGTGCGTCCGGGCCGGTGAGCTACATGCGTGTGTTTGACCGCTCGTGTGAAACGGTCGAGTCCGCCGGCGCCCGGCGCGGCGCCCAGATGGGCGTGCTGCGCTGCGACCACCCTGACATCGAGGAGTTCATCCACGCCAAGGACCAGGGTGACCTGAAAAATTTCAACATCTCGGTCGGCGTTTCCGACGAATTCATGAACGCCGTGCAAGCCGATGACGAATTTTCCCTGGTCCACAAAGCCGAGCCCGGTACGGCCCAAAAGGACGCCGGAGCCTACCTTGACCAGGACCTTGGCATCTGGGTTTATCGCAAGCTCAAGGCCCGCGCCCTGTGGGACCAGATCATGCGCTCCACCTACGACCACGCCGAACCCGGCGTGCTGTTCCTGGACCAGATGAACCGCGACAACAACCTGTCGTATTGTGAAACCATCGCCAGCACCAATCCCTGCGCCGAGCAACCGCTGCCCCCTTACGGCTGCTGCTGCCTGGGCTCAATCGACCTGACGCGCTTTATCAGGGATCCGTTCTCTGACAGCGCCAGTTTTGACCGCAAAGCCTTTGCCGAGGTCGCCCGGGTGGCGGTGCGCATGCTCGACAACGTGCTGGACGCCACTGTCTGGCCGCTGCCGCAACAGCAAGCCGAGGCAGCTTCCAAGCGCCGTGTCGGCCTGGGCTATACCGGGCTGGGCGATGCGCTGGTGATGCTCAATCTGCGCTACGACACCCCCGCCGCGCGCGACATGGCACGGCATATTTCAGAGCTGCTGCGTGACACCGCCTACCAGGCATCGAGCGAGCTGGCGCA